>CAZMIB010000006.1:0-41621 GCA_964566245.1 uncultured Elusimicrobia bacterium
GGGCGCGCCGCGCTTGGAGCGGACGCGCGACAGCGCCGCGGCCGCGGGCAGGACCGCCAGCGGGGCGGCGGTATACTGCGTGGCGAGCGCCAGACCGTAGGCCGCGCCGCAAAGCCCGGCGTCGCGCCGCTCGCCGCGCTTCAGCCAGCGGTAGGCGAACAAGCACGCCGCCGCCGCGAAGAAAAGCATCAGCGAGCTCGGCTTCGCCTCGTGGTCGGACAAGCTGGCCGTCGGGGAGGCCGCGAGCAAAGCCGCGGCCCAAAGCCCCGCCCCGCGCGAGCGGGCCTCGCTCGCCGTCTTGTAGACCAGCGCGACCGCCGCGGCGCCGGCCAGCGCCGAGACGACGCGGCCGATGAGGTAGAAGCCGCCGGGGTTCCATATGAACAGCCCGGCGAAGTCCGCCGTCGAGTGGGCCATGCCGAACAGGCGCAGGAGGACGTACCAGGCCCCGTACAGCGCGGCCAGCAGGTACATGTAGCCGGTCGGATACTTCGCCAGCGGCGGACGCAAGGTCCCGGAGCCGAAGTAGACCGCGGTGTTGACGACATGCGGCTCGTCGCCGTTGAAAAGGGCCGGCAGGCCCCAGCCGAGCCCGGCCAGCCTCAGCGCCAAGGCGGCGCCAAGCAGAAGGAGCAGGGCCTTATCGAGCTTCAGCTCTTTTTTCATGTCGAAGCAGCCTCAGCGCGCCGCGCGCCGCCAAGATGCAGAGGAACGGCTCCAGCGGGAGGCGGTAGCGCAGCGAGGTGAAGAACACGGAGTGCAGGACCGTCAGATAGACGAACAACGCGCCCACCGGCGCCCAGTCCCCCGGCGCGAGGCCGCCGCCCAGGCAGCCGGCCGCGGCCAAGGCGAAAAGCAGGACGAAGTACGCGCCGATCAGCGCGCGCTGCGCCGGGGTGTAGGGGTCGTAGGGCCACGGCCGCCAGAACGAGAACGCCTTCCCGACGACAACGCGCGCCGCGCCGAACGGATCGTCGGCGACGAGTCGCTTGAACTTCGCCTTGAAGTAGGCGTCGGCCTCGACGCCGTCAAGCCCGAGGCGATGCGCCTCCTCGAACATGCGGACCGGGCGGGTTTTTATCTCCTCGCGGTCGAGCGTGAAGCCCTCGTAGAGGCTCCAGCCCGTCTGCGCCGAGGTCGTCACGAAGGCCCCGTGCACGATCCGGTTGCGCGCTCCCCAGGCGAGCAGCGGCGCCAGCCAGCCGATCGAGAGCAGGAGCAGGGGCCCGAGCGCGGAGCGCCCACGCGCCGCGAGCAGCGCGGGCCAGGCCAGCACCGGGAAGGCGCCAAGCACGCTGCGGCACAACGCGGCCAGCCCTCCCACAAGTCCCGCGCCGAGAAAGCGGCGCGCGCCGCCGCGCTCGAAGGCCGCGAGCAGGGCCGCGAAGAAGCCCAACTCCATGAAGACGAACGGAACCTCCGACATGAGCTGGGGCGTGAAGAAGATCAGCGGGGGATCGGCGGCCGCCCAAATTCCGGCCAGGCGTCCCGCCTCCTCGCCCGCGAGCCGCGCCCCGAGCCGCCAGACCAGCAGGCACGCTCCCGCCGAGAGGAGGCATTGCGCCGCCAGCGGCGCGAGCGTCCCCGGAGCTCCGCGCAGCGCGAGGACGGACGCCAAGAAGGCCGGGTACAGCGGCGGGTGCATGAAATCGGCGCCCGGCATGGGGCCCCAACCGAGCCAGGCCAGGGCGATCTCGTAGTACGGGTCGTGCACGAAGTTCGCGAAGGCCCCATGGCCGCGCCAGATCGACAGGAAGCCCAGGCGCAGCCCGAAGGCGGCGAGGAACAGCCCGATGCCGAAGCGGCGCGCGGAGGGCCGCAGCAGGCGCGGGCCGGAGGGGCGCTTCATCCGCCGAAGCGGTAGCGCAGCAAGGTCCATAGCGCCGTGAGCCCGTCGCTCCATCGAATCTTCTTGCCTTCCTCGATGCTCCGCGGGCGGTAGGAGATCGGGACCTCGACGATGCGCACGCCGCGCCGCAAAAGCTTCGCGGTCACCTCGGGACAGAACTCGAAACCCATGCACGTCAGGCCTAGCTCGCGCAGCAAGGGCGTCCGCACGGCCTTGTAGCAGGTGGGCTCGTCGGTGAGCCGCGAGCCGTAAAGGAAGTTGGTCCAGGCCGTCACGAGCCGCCCGCCGAGATAGAAGCTCCAGTACGAACGCCGGTTGTCGGACCTCAGCAGGCGCGAGCCGTAGACCGCGTCCGCCTTGCCGGAGGCGATCGGCTCCAGCACCCGCGCGTAGTCGGCGGGGTCGTACTCGAGGTCGGCGTCCTGGATCAGCACGACGTCGCCGGTCGCGCGGTCCAGGCCGGTGCGGATCGCGGCGCCCTTGCCGCGGTTCTTGTCGTGTCGCACGACGACGAGGCCCGGGCCCGCGAGGCCGCTCACCGGCACGCGCGAGCCGTCGTCGACCACGATGACCTCGAGGTCGAGGCCGGGGTTGCGCTCGTAGACCGCGCGCACGCAGGCCGCGAGCGTGTGGTCCTCGTTGAAGGCCGGTATGATGACCGAGACCTTCATGGGCTCGGACTCCTTACGCCGTCAGTCCTCGACGCTTGAGCTCTTTGTAAGCCGAGTCGACGCGGTCGACCGGCTTCTGGGTCGGCAGCCAGGCCAAAAGCTCGGCCAGGCCGTCCTCGAACGAGGTCGGGGGCGTGAAGCCCAGGTCGCGCTTAAGCCGGGTGATGTCGGCGAAGCAGTGGCGGATGTCGCCCTGCCGGAAGGTCCCTAGCACCCTCGGGGCGATGTCGAGCTTCAAGGCCCGGGCGAGCGCCCGCGCGATCTCGACGACGCTGGTCGCCCGGCCGCTGCCGAGGTTGTAGACCCCGAACTCGACGTCGGTCCGCTCCAGGCCGACGGCGATCGCGCGCGCGATGTCCGTGACGTGGATGAAATCCCTCGACTGCAGGCCGTCCTCGAACACCAGCGGCGCGCGGCGGTTCATCAGCCGGCTCGCGAAGATCGCGAGCACGCCGGTGTACGGGTTCGAGAGGGCCTGGCGGCTGCCGTACGCGTTGAAGAAGCGGAACGCCAGCGTCGGCAGGCGGTAAGCCCGGCCGAGCGAAAGGCAAATCTCCTCTTGGTCGCGCTTCGTGACCGCGTACACCGAGGTCGGGGCCAGCGGCTTGGCCTCGCTCGTCGGCTCGGGCGTCGTCGGGGTCGAGCAGGTCGGGCAGCGCGGCTCCCAATCCGAGGCCTCGAGCTGGGCCTGCGGGCGCGGCTCCGGGTACACCGGGCCGCAGCGCGGGCAACGGTACGCCCCCTCGCCGTAGATGCTCATCGACGAGGCGACGATGACGCGCTTCGGGCGGGTCTTCAGCTTGAGAAGCTCCTCCCACAGCACGGCCGTCCCGACGCAGTTGTCCTCGGCGTAGCGCTCGATCTCGTACATCGACTGACCGACGCCGACCTGGGCCGCGAGATGCACGACCGCCTGGGCGCCCGAGAGAGCCTTGCGCAGCGCGGCGCGGTCCTGCACTTTCGCGCGCGTGAAGCGGGCCTTGGGATGAAGGTACGCGGGCCGGCGCGCGCGCCCGTGGACCTGGGGCTCGAGAGGGTCGAGGACCGTGACGGAGTGGCCCTGGGCCACGAGCTTATCGACGACATGGGAGCCGATAAAACCGGCCCCGCCGGTCACAAGGACGCGCATAGGCATCTTCCGATGCTAACAGAATTGTCGCCAAAGCGTCAACGAAATGTGATAATCATTTATCTTTCCTTATGTTGCGGCTCGTCATTCCCGCTTACAATGAAGAGGCCTCGATCGGCTCGCTGCTCGGCAAGCTCGAGGAGCGGCTGCGCGGACGGGGCGCGGAGATACTGGTCGTCGACGACGGCTCGACCGACGGAACCAGACGCGTGGCCGAGTCGTTCAAGGGACGCCTCAAGCTCGAGGTGCTGGCGCACCCCAAGAACGCGGGGGTCGGGGCGGCGTTCCGTACCGGCCTCGGCGAGGCGGCCCGGCGCTCGTCCCCGAACGACGTGATCGTCCTTTTAGAGGCCGACGACACCAACGACGCCGCGATCATCCTGGATCTGGCGGGCAAGGTGGAGGCGGGGGCCGACGTCGTCTGCGCCTCGCGCTACCGCGAGGGCGGCGGCTACTCCGGCTTCCCGTTCAAGCGTCTGGTCCTCTCGCTGGGAGCCAACCTGCTGTTCCGCGGCTTGTTTGGGGTTCCCAACGTCCGCGATTACACGATTTTCTTCCGAGCCTACCGCGCGAGCGCGCTTAAGCGGGCCTTCGGGCGCCACGGGGACAAGCTCATCGAGTCGCGCGGCTTCGTCGCGAACGCCGAGGTGCTGGTGAAGCTCCACCGCCTGGGAGGGCTGCGCTTCGACGAGCACCCGCTCGCCTACCGCTACGGCCTCAAGCGCAGCCGCAGCAAGATGCGCGTCGCGTCCAACCTGCGCGAGTACGGGCGCTTCATCGCCCGGATGCTGCTGGAACCGGCCCGCTAGACAGGAAGCGCCGGGCGCCCGCCCTTAGCGCTTGTACTCCTCGAGCATCTCGAAGAGCATCGCGAAGAACAGGCCCTGCACGCCCAAGGACAACAGAAGGGAGCAAGCGACCGCGGTGGCCCCGCTGGGGATCGTGCCGCGCAGCTTGGAGGTGACGATCCACGCGGCCAAGGCGAGGCCCGACGCGGCGGAGGCCATGCCGCCGAAGTACAGAAACACCACCGGATGGAAGTCGCGGTAGACGTAGCGCACCCTGAGCCGCCACAGAAAGTTCCGCAGCAGCATCGGCGAGACGCGCATCGCGTAGCGGAAACCCTTGATTTGCGACTGCCGCTCACCGGGCAGGTAGATCGCGCGCCGCGGCACGTCGACGACGCGGAAGCCGTTGGCGTTAAGGCGGACCAGGAAATCCATCGGGTAGCCGTAGCCCGGCCAGGCCTTCGCCCAGTCGATGCGGTCGAGGGCCGCGAGCGAAATCGCGGTATAGCCGTCCACCACGTCGAAGATGCGGTAGTAGCCCGAGGCGATCTTGGTCAGGAACGAAAGGATCGTGTTGCCGACGACGCGTATGCCGGGCATCAGCTCGAACGGCCCCTGCCCTTCCATGAAGCGGTTGCCCTTCGCGTAATCGGCCTTGCCGTCGACGATCGGATCGAGCAGGCGCTCCATCTGCTCCATCGGCATCTGGTCGTCGCCGCCGACCACGACCGCGATGTCGAAGCGCCCCTCGCGCGCCGCCAGGTAGCCGGTGCTCACGGCCGCGCCGCAGCCGCGGTTGACCGCGTGCTGAATCAGCTCGACGCGCGCGTCGACACGCTTGCGCTCGCGCGTTTTGTCGGCGGTCGCGTCGGTCGAGGCATCGTCCACGACGAACACTCGGTCGACGAGCGCCGGGACCTTCTCCAAGGTCGGAGGCAGCAAGCGCTGCTCGTTGTGCGCGACGACGACCAGGGCTATTTTCTTACCGCGGTACATAGACCCTCTCGCCGGGATGCTCGGGGCAGACGAGATCCTCGACCTTCTTGATCACGCGGGCCGGGCAGCCGGCCACGACGGCCCCGGCCGGGACGTCGCGCGTGACGACGGCCCCCGAGGCGACAACGGCCCCCTGGCCGATCTTCACGTAAGGGTTGATCGTCGCGTTGCCGCCGATGCGCGCGTCCTTGCCGATCACCGGACCGCCCTTGCGGTCCACCAGCGCCTTGTCGCGGCAGCCGGGGGCCTTCGGGTGCAAAGTGTTCAGCACGATGACGCCCGGCCCGAGCCAGGCCCCGTCCGCGACGTCCGCGTGCTCGCCGAGCAGCACCAGGCTGTGCAAGGTGACGCGGTTGCCGACGCGCGCGCCCGGCAGCACGACGCAGTGGCTGCCGACCACGACGTCGTCGCCGAGCGTCACGTCCTCGCGTATGTGGGCGCCGGGACCGGTCTTAAGCCCCTTCCCGACGCGGGCGCCGTCGTGGATCGTCGCATGGCTGCGTATCATCGCCCCGGCGCCGATCGTCGCGGCGCCGATCACGGAGAACGGGCCGACGCTCGAGCCGGGGCCGAGCTTGGCGCGCGGATCGATCGAGGCCAGAGGGCTGACGTCCGCCGCGCCGGCCTTGCGCGCGGGCACGGTCAGCGGGACGCCGCCGCCGGCTGACGCGCGAAGAACTCGGCGACCTTGTCGCACACGTAGCTCTGCTCCGCCTCGGTGAGGGCCGGGAACATCGGCAGCGAGAGTATCTCGCCGCAGACTTTCTCGGTGAACGGAAGCGGGGGCGTCTTCAGACGGGACTTCACCGCCGGCTGCAGGTGGCACGGTATCGGGTAATGGATCTCGGTCCCGACCCCGGCGTCGGCGAGGAACTTCTTCATCTCGTCGCGGCGCGCGGAGCGCGTCACGTAAAGGTGGTAGGCGTGCTTGCCCCAGGATGCCTCGGCCGGCAGCTTGAGCCGGTCGCCGATCGACGCCAACCGCTTGTTGTAGCCCGCGGCCAGGCGCCGCCGGCTCTCGACGAACTCCGGCAGCTTGCGGAGCTGGACCCGGCCGACCGCGGCCTGGATCTCGTTGAAGCGCAGGTTGTAGCCCGCGACCTCGTGCTCGTAGCGCCCGCGCCGGCCGTGATTGCGCAGCATGCGCATCTTCTCGGCCAAGGCCGCGTCGGAGGTGACCGCGACGCCGCCGTCCCCGGCGACGGTCATGTTCTTCGACGGATAAAAGGAAAACGCGCCCGCGATCCCGAAGGAGCCGCAGCGCTTGCCGCCGACCTCGGCGCCGTGCCCCTGGCAGACGTCCTCGAGCAGGAACAGCTTGTGCTTCTCGGCCAGGCTCTTGAGCGCCGCGATGTTCGCGGGATGGCCGTACAGGTGCACCGGGATGATGCCGACCGTGCGCGGCCCGATCAAGGTCTCGGCGTGCCGGACGTCCATCGTGAAGGTCTCGTCGATCTCGGCGAACACCGGCTTCACGCCGAGGTGCAGCAGCGGCTCGACGGTCGGGAAGGCCGTCAGCGAGGGGACGATGATCTCGTCGCCCGCCTTCACGCCGAGCCCCTCCAAAATGAGCTGTATCGCGGCCGTCCCCGAGGTCGTCAGCGCGGCCTGGGAGGTGCCGGCGAAAACGGCGAACTCCTTCTCGAAGGCCTGGCACTCCGGGCCGAGGATGTACTGGCCGGCGTCGAGCGCCTTGATGACGGCGTCGCGCATCTCCTGGTCGACGTACGGCTTCGAAAGAGGAACTTTCACGCGGGCCTCCCTAGGGCTTCGGCCGCGAGAGGGACGGCTCTTTCGGAGCGCGCCGACTCGCGGGCCGCCTCGACGATCAGCAAGGTCTGCAGTCCGCAGCGCGCGTCGGCCAGCGGCGTCCGGCGCTTCTCGATGCACTCGCGGAACGACACCAACTCGTTGCGCAACGGCTCCTCGAACTTTATCGCGGGGCTGTGCACGCCGTCGTGCACCGCGACCCATTCCCGTCCCTTTTGCGTGAAACTATTGTTGAACACGCGCAGGTACTGCTTCACCAGGTCGGCCTCGACCGACCCCTTGGTGCCGATGACGACGAGATCCCGGCGCGTCTCCGGGTGATGGTACCCGGACTCGATCTTCGCGAGCCGCTCGCCGTAGTGCAGGAACGAGATCGAGATGTCCTCGAGCCCGCGTCCCTTGGTGTCCTTCTGCACCGAGAGCACCTTGTCCGGCAAAGCGTCCAGCAGGAAATTGACAACGTCGAAGTAGTGGATCGAGTCGGTCTGGGTGACGCCGACGTCGGTGCGCATGCGCTTGAAGCCGGCGTAGGTCCCGTAGACATAGGTGATATCGCCGAGTTCGCCCTTCCGGATCATTTCCTTCAAAAGCCGCGTGGCGGGGTTGTAGCGGAACAGGTGCCCGACCTGGACGATGCGCCCGTGGCGCTCGGCCAGCGCGCAAAGGTCCGCGGCTTCCTGGGAGGTCGAGGTGAACGGCTTCTCGACGAACACGTCCTTGCCGGCCTCGAGAGCCTCTTTCGCGATCGCGAAGTGGCTCTCGGTCGACGTCACGATGTCGACCGCGTCGACCTTGGGGAGAAACGCCCTGTAGTCGGACCCGACATGGTCGGCGGGCATCCGGTAGGTGCGGCACTGCTCGAGGTTTTGGGGCTTAAGATCGCAAGCGTAAAGGTCCTCGTTCAGCTCGTTCCAAATCCGAAGATGATTCTTCCCGAACTGCCCCAACCCGATCTGCAGAACTTTCATCTCGCTCCCTCGCTATCGACGAAAAGAAATCTTAGCTAATTTCTAGCTTGTCGAGAACGTTGAACGGACCTCGGCCCCTCAGGGCCTGGCGGCTGCCCCACTCCGCGAAACGCGTTCGCGTCGGAGCCGCTCGCTTCCGTCCCGGCGGCACCCGGCCCGCCGCGCAGGGCCACCTTCCGTCTCCCACCAAGAGTCAAACAAGCGAAAAAGTGAAAGTAAAAGTGAAAGTATGACACCCGATCCGCAAAGATTCAAAGTATGACACCTAGAACGTCGTTCCGCCGGCGATGGGGAGGTTGGCACCGGTGATGTAGTCGGCGCCGGGGGATAGTAGGAACTGAATGGCGGGGACGACGTCTTGGGGGGTGGCGTTGCGGCCTCTTGGGGATTGAGAGCCGATGATTTCCACCATCCGGGGTTCCAGGTTGTGCAGAAAGGCGGTTTGCATCATCGAGGGGGAGACGGCGTTGATCGAGAGGCCGTGCCTGGAGTATTCGGCGGCCAAGGAGCGCATCAGGCCCAGCAGGGCGTACTTCGCGGTCAGGTAGTGGCTTTGGGCCAGGGGCGGGACGCCCAACGTGTAGCTCGTCAGCACGAAGACGACCTTGCCGCTTTTCCTCGCGGCCATCTTCGGCAGGAACTCGCGCAGGATCATCGTGATCGAGCGGACCTGAATCCGCATCTCGGCCTCGAAATCTTCCCAGGTCGAGTCCTTGAAGTAAATCTCGCGGGCCTTCGGCGCGGCGAAGTGCACGATCGCTTCGGGCGTGCCGTGATCCTTGGCCACGCGGTCGATGAAGCGCCTCACCTGGCCGGCGTCGGCTAGGTCGGCCTGGACCGGAGCCAGACGCAGGCCCGGGTGCTCGCTCAACTGCTTCAGCTTGCCGAGCGAGCTGTGGTGGTGCGCGATGATCGTCATTTCCTCCCCGGCCAAGGCGCGCGCCAGTTCCACGCCCAGGTCGGAGGAGCCTCCGACCAGCAGCACGCTCCCGCCGTCCTTCGAGATCTTGGTCATCGTCCCACCTTGGCCGCGGCCAAGGCCGCGAGCCGCTCGCTGAAATCCTTCACGCCCGACGGCCGCAAGTGGCTCGGGTCGGAAAACCGGTCGTACGGGTAAAAAACAAGCAGCGGCTTCTCGACGTCGATCTCCGGATACTCCGCCTGGAAGGCGTCGAACCAGCGCGCGAGCGGGGTCTGCTCGGCCGGGCGCGGCTGGGGGGTCAGAGGCGCGAGCCGCATGACGAGGGGCAGTTTCTCCTGCCTCGCGAAATCGGCGAGTTCGTGCAGCGCCTTGCCTTGCTCCGCGCCCACGACCAAGGTCTCGACGTCGACGCGCTTGGCGCGGTGCAGGTCCATGCCGTAGTAGCCCTTCGTGCGGGCCAGCAGCTCCCCCACCTGGTCATGGTTCATGCCGGGGACCACGTTCGTCTTGAAGTAGCGCTTCCGGCCGCCGGACAGGAGGCCGACGAAGGTGCGCAGCTCCTCGCGCAGCCTGAAATCGAGCGGCCAGCGCGTCCAACCGCGCTCGGCGCGCATCTCGGGGCCGTAGCTCCAGATGAAGCGCTCCTTGAAGCCCTCGTTCGGATGATGAGAGGCGGTCAACTCGCCGGGCAGGATCGTGTAGATGATCAGCCTCGGCCGCGGGTGCGCGCGGAGGTAGTCGCGCAGGACCTGCAGATGGCCGTCGATCTCGATGTAGCCGAGTATGCCGGCGTTGTAGGCGCTCAGCCCCGAGACCTCCTGGAAACGGATCGGGTCGAGGTTCGTCAGGCAGGAGCTGTCGCCGAGGAACAACACGTCGTTCGGCTCGTGAGAGCGGGTGACGTACTCCAGCTTGTGGTACAGCATCGACTCTTCCCAGAAGGGATAACGGTAGTTCTTCAGGAAGACGTCCTCGCCGACAAGGCCTCGCGTCGCCATATGCGCCGCGCCGATCAGCGCCGCGCAGACAGCGAGCATCGTCGCCATGACCGCGAGCGTCGGCGCGAGGCCGCCCTCGCCCCGCTCCGGCCCGGCCTCGCGCTCCAAAGTCTTCGCCATCAGAATTGCATGTACACGACGATCGCGTCCTTGTCCTTCAGCGCCCACAGGAACACCAGCACGACCGCGGCGAAAACCGCCTTCAAAAGGACGCGCACCCAGGACCGATTCATCATGACCGCCCCGCGACGGCGGCCGCCGCCGCGCGCAGCAAGGCGGCGGTGCGGCCGAGGTCGCTCGGGAAGAAGAGGAAGCTGAAGCAGACGTAATGAAAGGTGAAGCCGACGGCCGCGAGGCGCGGTGCGGCCAGGCCTTGGTAGCGCGCCAAGCCATCCCTTCCGAGCCGGGTCTGGAGCATACGGCCGTACATGTCGACCGCGACGACCCCGATCCCATGGATCAAGCCGAAGATCACGAAATTCCATGTCGAGCCGTGCCATACCCCGGCCAGGAACAGCGAGAGGAAGAGCATCGCCAGGCCGATCCATCTCGGCGGGCGGCCCCAGGCCTCGGCGGCGCGCTTGTAGCCGGCCATGAACACATAATCGCGTATCCAGGACGACAGGCTGATGTGCCAGCGGTTCCAGAAGTCGATCATGTTGCGCGCGGCGAAGGGCCGGTTGAAGTTCTCGGGGAGCGACAGGCCGAGCAAGCGCCCGCCGCCGATCACGATGTCGCAGTAGCCCGAGAAGTTGAAGTAAACGAACAACGGATAGCTGTAGAGCGCGGCCAGGAAGCCCGCGAGCGCCTTGAGCCGGCCGGGATGCGCGAGCACGAGCTCGGCCGCGCGGTCGTGGACGCGCAGGGCCAGCACGCCGACAAGGCCCGACTTGATGACCCCGCTCAATATCCTATCCCAGGCGGCCAGCGACTCGGCGCGCGCGGGGGCCGGGGCGTCCAGGCCCTCCCACCACGCTTGGAAGTCGTTGTAGCGCTGGATCGGGCCGGCGAGCAAGGTCAGGAAGCTCAACTGATACGCGAGGTAGGTCAAGAAGCTCAGCGGGGCGAGCGT
The DNA here is from genome assembly GCA_964566245.1 of uncultured Elusimicrobia bacterium. Classification (GTDB taxonomy): domain Bacteria; phylum Elusimicrobiota; class Elusimicrobia; order CAZMIB01; family CAZMIB01; genus CAZMIB01. The sequence continues at coordinate 11,164 of CAZMIB010000006.1, forward strand.
CCATTCCTTCGCGTCGACCAGCATGTGGATCAGCTTGAACGCCATATACGACACGCCGACAAGCTCCAGCGTGTGGTCGAGGAGCTTGGCCGGCAGGACGAGGGCGAGAAAGGCGTAGCGCTTCACCAGCGCCAGAAAGAGCACGGTCAGCACGGCGCCCGCGGCGGCCAGGCGTCCGCGATTCGGAGCAGCGCGCACGACCGCGTAACCGCCGAGCACGAACAGCGCGAGAAGCGCCGCGGCGGAGGGGTCCATGATGAAGGGCACCAGGAACACGACGTCGGCCAGGCCGATCGCGAGGCGCCGGCCGCGCGCCGAACGCGCGAGGGCCGCGGCGACCGTAGTGCCGCTCAGCAGCAGCAGATAAGACAGCGAACAGGCGCTCACGCGGCGGGTTTCAGCTTGGATTCCAGGAGCTGGATGAAGGTCCCCACGTTCTGGCCGGGGTTCTTAAGCTTCGATATCTCGGCCACCGCGAACTTCACGCCGAAGCCGCGCTCCACCGCGATGATCATGTTGATGTGCTGGAGCGAGTCCCAGTTCGGAACGTCCTTGGCCGACATCTCGTCGCGGATGACGAGGGTGTCATCCTCGAAAACGTCGCGGAAAATGTCCTGCAGGCGCGCGCGTATGTCGCTCATCCCTGTCCCTTCCTTATATAGGTCTTGAGGCCGGCGAAGCCGTTCAGGTCCAGCTCCCACAGGGTGGACGTTCCGTCCCCCCCGGCGGAGCGGAAGCCGAGCCTTTCGTAATGATCCTTCACCAGCCCGTTCTTCTCGGTCGGTATGAAGGCGCCCGTGAGCCGCCGGCAGCCCAGCTTCCGGGCGCTCTCGGCCAACTCGTTCAGCGCGAACTGCTCGACGCCGCGCTGCAGCACGCGGCAGCTCATCAGCCAGGTGTCGATCTCGAGAACGTCGCCGGCCTTGCGGCCGAGCAGCACCGAGATCAAGCCGTTGTCGCCGACCGCGTCGCTCAGGCTGATCGTCAGCGTGGTCCAGCCGCCGTCCTTGGCCAGGCCCTCGAGCTCGGCGACCGAGCGGCGGCGCGTGGTCAAATTGAACTGGTTGCTCTTGTTGATGAGCTGGGCCGCGCGCTCGATGTTCAGCGGCCCGACCGGCTCGACCGCGGCCCGCATGTCGAGCGAGCGCAGGAACGCGTCGATGTCGAGGGCCCCGTCCTTCAAGGCCTCGCGTTTGGCGTTGTCCTGGTAGTAGGCGGCGCGCGCGCGGTCCTCGGCGGTCAGCGGTCCGCTCTCAAAGAAGCGGTGACGCGCGAGGGCCTCCACGTAGCCGGACGGATCCTCGGGCAGGTCGGGGACCGCGACCTCGGGCAAAAAGCGCCGGACCAAAGCGCGCTCGGCCGGGTTGTCGTCGACGAGCACGAAGGCGTCCAGTCCCAGGTTCAGGCTCCGCGCGAGCTCGCGCAGGTTGTCGGCCTTGTTCTCCCAGTTGGCCTTGAAGCCGCTGAAGTCCTCGAGCTTGAGCGGCATATCCCGGCGCTTCTCGAACGGCTCCTTGGCCTTGGCCTCGTCGTTCTTCGAGCATACCGCGAGCACGATCCCGCGCTCACGCAGCGCCTTCGCGTACTGCTGAAAGCGCAGAAAAGCCTCGCCCGCGCCGGAGCCCTGGCCGAAGACGATACCCCCCGGCCCGGCGTCGCCGACGATCCCGCCCCAAAGCGTGTTGTCCAGATCGAGCGCGAGCACGCGCCGGCCGCGGCCGACGAGCCCGCGCGCGAGGCTCATCACGCTGTGCGCGTAGGCGACCAAGGCCTCGGGCGAGCACGGGAGTTTGGCCTCGAAGTAGAAGCGCGGGTCGAACCAGGCCGCGGCTCCCAACTCGGCCGCCAGCTCGGAGACCGGATGCACCGCGACATGCGCCGGGGCGATACGGCCGAGGGCGAGGTTCAGTCGTCTCAAAAAGCTCCGCTCCGAGCCGGGCTCGCGCGCGGCGAGATGGCCCAGCACGGGCCAGGGCTCGGGGGCGAAATCGTTCTGTATGACCTGGCAGCCCCAGCGCTTATGGGCCGCGTCCCACAGCGAGGCCCAATTCCTGGCCTCGGCCTCGACCGCCTCGTCGGAGGCGGCGCCCGGCCGCGCGGCGGCCGTCACATCGCGGGCCTCGGCCGCGATGAACACCAGCCGCGGCTTGAAGCGATCCAGCTCCGGGCCCGGTCCGAGGACCTCCTGGCGGAACAGGCCGTAAGGTCCCTCGTAAATCGAGGCCTCGATGCCCGCGCCCCACAAGAAGGTCGCCAACAGCTGGCAGAGCTGAGTCGTCGTCGGGCCGCCGAGAACGGCGAGCCGCAGCCTTTCGCCGGGGCCCTCCGTCGGCATGAAGCGCCGCAGCTGGAGCAGCGAAGTGTAGTCGAGCTCCGGGGCGACGGCGCGGCGCGCGTTCAGCGCGGCGTCCGCGCCGCGGCCGTTCGCCGCCATGGCCTTAAGCGCCTTAAGAAAAGAGGGAAACAGCTCCCGCCGTGCCGGGGCGTCGGCCTGGCGATAGGCGAGCAGAAGCTCGTCGTCGTCGGTCGAAGTATTCATCGTTTCGGGACCAGCCCCGACTGGACGGTCCCCTTCGCGAGCAGGCGTCCCTCGGAGTCCTTCACCGTCGCCTTCAAGACCAGCGCGCCGACCGACTCGTGATGCTCGTCGCAGACGACCTCGACCGTCACCTCGTCGCCGACGTGGCACGGCCGGTGGAACGACAGCGACTCCCGCTGAAGAACGCCGTCCTCGCCCGGAAGCATGGTCCCGACCACGCTGGAGACCAAGGCGCCGAGAAAGAAGCCGTGGACGACGCGCCCTTTAAAGCCGCGCGCTCGGGCCGCCTCGTCCGAGACGTGGATCGGGCTGGTATCGCCGGACAGCGCGACGAAGCGGTCCAGCATCTCGGCGGTGATCACGACCACGCGCCGCGCCGACTTGCCCTTCCAGGTCTCGGGCGTCATGCGGCCCCGCTCCCGACCGCGACTCGCCCCCAGGACGGCTTGGCCCCCGCGTTCCAGACGAACAGCGACAGCAGGCAGGTGAGCCGGCGGGTATGATCGCGCCGGCCCTCGAAATGCTCGTCGACGAGCAGGCGCACGACGTCGAAGTCCAAAAGAAAGCCTAGCTCTTTGCTCGCGGAGGCGACAATCTCGTCGACCATCGGCCGAAGCGGCGCCCGAAGCCACGGAGAGGCCGGGATCAGGAAGCCCTTCTTCTTCATCGTGATGATCTCGGGCGGCAGGTCGCGGCGCATCGCCTCGCGGACCAGGTACTTCGTGGTCCAACCCCGCAGCTTCCAGCGCCACGGGACGCGCGCGGCCAAGGCGATCATCTCGCGGTCGAGGAACGGCACGCGCCCCTCGACGGCGTTGGCCGAGGTCGTGATGTCGTTCACGTACAGGCCGCAGTCGACCATGAACACCTTGAAGTCGAGGTACATCAGGCGGTCGAGAAGGTCCATGCCCTCGAAACCCGGACGCAGCCGCTCGAACACCCCGGCAGGATCGAACGCGCCCCGGAACTCCGGCTTGACCAGGGCCGCGCGCTCGTCGGCGTTGAAGATCTCCTTGAAACGGCGGTGCGCCTCCTCGGGGGCCTGGTCCGCGCCGCGCACGAACGAGCGCGCGATGAAATCGAGCGACATCCTCTCCGAGGAGACCGGCAGCCGCTCGACGAGCGGCGACAGGACGCCGCGCGTCAGCCACCGCGGCAGCCGCCGGTACAGCGCCGCGCCGCGCGCCGCGAGCAAGGTCGGGTAGCCGCCGAACAGCTCGTCGCCCCCGGTCCCGGTCAGCACGACGGTCGCGGTTTTCTTGACCTCGCGCGCGAGCAGGAAATTCGGCAGATGCGACCAGTCCCCGTGCGGCTCGTCGAGATGCGCCAACACGGTCGGCAGCAGCTCGCCGACCTGGCCCGGCCGCAGGATGAACTCGTGATGGTCGCTGGAGAACAGCTTGGCGGTTCGGCGCGCCTCGGGAAGCTCGCTGTACGAGGCCTCGTCGTAACCGACCGAGTAGGTGGAAAGCTTGGAGACGCGGCGCGAGGCGAACGCGGCCAGGCTGGAGGAGTCGAGTCCCCCGGAAAGATAAAGCCCCACCGGGACGTCGCTTTGCAGGTGGCGCGCGACCGAGGCGTCCAAGGTCGAACGAAAGGCCTCAATCCAGCCGCCCAGGCTCGTTTTATGATCGGGCACGAAGCGCAGGTCCCAATACGGCTCGACGCGCCAGCGTCCGTTCTCGGCGATCAGGCGGTGGCCGGGCGGCAAGCGCCGTATGTGGCGGTAGATCGAGCGCGGGGCGCAGACGTAATAGAAGGAAAGATAGTCGTGCAACGCCTCGACGTCGATCTCGCGCGGAAAGGCGGGATCGGTCAGTATCGCCTTCAGCTCGGAACCGAAGCGCAGGCGGCCCGCGTGCTCGCCGTAGAACAGCGGCTTGATCCCGGCCGGGTCGCGCGCGAGCACGAGCCGCCGTCGGCGGATGTCATAGAGCGCGAACGCGAACATCCCGTTCAAATGATGGACGAGGTCCTCGCCGTGCTCCTCGTAGAGGTGCACCAAGGTCTCGGTGTCGCTCTTCGTCGAGAAGACATGGCCCTTGGCCTCGAGAGACGCGCGCAGCTCGAGGTAGTTGTAGATCTCGCCGTTGAAGACGACGACGACGTCCTTGTTCTCGTTGTAGATCGGCTGGGAGCCGGTGAAAAGATCGATGATCCTCAGGCGCTCGATCGCCAGGCCGATGCCCGGCCCCGCGTAGCGCCCGGTCTCGTCCGGGCCGCGATGGCGTATGGAGCAACCCATGCGGTCGACGGCCGAGGGCTCCAAGGCCCCCCCGTCCAACGCCAGCATGCCCGCGATGCCGCACATGGCTTTTATCCTTTATGGAACAGACGAGCCTTCAACCCGAGCGCCAGGCTCCTGGCGAAGGGCGCCGCGACCCACAACGTTATATTAGCCCCGGCCCACGCGCCGATCCAGGCATCGAGGCGCTTGAGACGCTCGCGCGCCCGCTCCAGCCCCATGAAGCCGAGCAAAATCAGGAACGGCGACAGCATCTGCCGGTAGCGCGAGACGGTCTGCCCCGCGAGCAGATAGACGACGATCAGGCCGAGGCTCGACGCCCCCAGAAACCGCGCCCAGGGCTCGTCGCGCCGCGGCCAAAACGCGGCCAGGAAGAACGGGAAAATGAAGACGAAGGTCGCGTCGTACTCCGGCAGGAACGGATAGAACAAGGTCGCGAGATTGTAGACCAGCGCCTTGGCGACGGCGGATCGCGGCGCGCGACGGTAGAAGTCCTTGGTCGCGCGCGCGAAGAAATCCATGCGCTCCGGCTCGGTGACGCCGGCCGGCGGCGTCGCCGGCGGCTCGCGGTAGCCGAGGTTCTCGCGCAGCGTCCCGTAAAGCCCGATGTACAGGCTCTCCGAGGAGCTGGTGGTCGCGGGCACGAGGCGCCCGAGGACGACGTAGTTGCGCGCGGCCCACGGCGCCAGGCACGCCGCGGCCCCGGCCGCGATCAACGCCGGACGCGCGAGCCGGATCGGCCGATCGAGAACCGCGAGGCCCATCGCCAGGAGAACCAAAAGTCCGAACTCGGCCCGAATAAGACAGGTCGCGCCGAGCGCCAGGCCCGCGGCTAGAGCGCGGCGGTTGGAAAGCGGCGGACTGAGCAACCATAGCGCGAGCGAAAGAAAGAAGAGGCCCAATGTCTCGCTGAGCAAAAATCCGCAGGCCGTCAGCATGTCGTAGTAGACGGCGGCGAAAAGCCCGGCCGCGAGCGCGATGCCCGCGCTCATCGTCCCGCTCGCCGCGAGATAGATCAGCGCGCAGGTCAGCGCCCCCACGACGGCCTGGACGACGCCGGCCGCGAGCGGGCTCGGTCCGAACAGCGTGTAGATACCCGCCAGGAACAGCGGATAGCCCGGCATGCGCCGCGACCGGTCGCCCCCCGGACCTTCCAGGCGGCCGGTCCGCGCCAAGGTCACGGCGCGGGCGTGATAGTCGGCCGCGTCGAGGACGAGCGGCTGCTTCACCGGCGCCGGGCCGAAGCCGAGATAGGCGAGCCGGACCGCCAAGGCCGCGGCGGCGACCAGCCCGGCGCGGCGAAGTCGGGAGCCGAGCTCCATGGGCGTCACGGAAACAGGCCGAGCCGCGAGCTTTTCCATCTCAAAGCGCTCCCTTCAACCGCTCGCTTTCCGCGGGATAAAGGTCGGCGCGAACATAGAGGTAAAGCGGCTGAGTGTAAACGTAGTCCCAATTCATGAACGGCCGGACGCGGTAAATCGTCCAAGCGCCAAGGCTCAGGTCGAACGGAAAGGCCTTCAACAAGCGGTAGTCGCCGTGCTCCTTGAGCCGGCGGTCGAAATCGGAGCTCAGCGGATACGTGGGGTAGGGATTGTTCTCGATCTCGTTGTACACGGCCAACACGTACGGGGAGCGCGCCTTCAGCAAGGCGTCGTAGTCGTAGTTCAGCACCCGCAGCCGTATCGGGCGGGCCAAGGTCTCGGGATGGGTCACCGAGCGGACGACGTTGTCGGGCGACCACAGATACGGATCGCGCGGCACCGCCACCTCGGCTCCCGCGGGCAGCCAGCGGTCGAGCCAGGCCGCGGAGGCCTCCTGCACGAGCTCGTTCGAGGCGTAATGCCTGGCCAAGGCGTAGTCGACCGCGAAGGCGTTGATAAAGACCAGAGCCAGCGCGGCCTTGGCCCATGACTTTCTCCAATGCGCGAGCAGAAGCGAGCCGGCGCAAAGGATCATCGCCGGCGCCGCGACCAGGCAGCGCCCCGGCGTCGCCAGCCGCCCCACCTTTATAAGGAAGGGGTAGAGCAGGCCGAGCCAGGCGACGGCGACCCAAAAGCCGGGCCGACGCTCGCGCAGAACGTGGACCGTTCCGGCCAAGGAAACGAGGACCAGCGCCGCGCCCATCGCGTCGGTCAGCGGCCAGGCCAGCGGCAGTATCGGCCTGAACCACAGCGGGTCGCGGGACAAGAGGCCCGCGTTCTCATAGTGGCCGATATTGTCGCGCATGAAGCCGCCGAAGAAACGGCCCCAGAAGGACGCGGGATGAACCAGCGCCGCCGGCGTCCCCGCGAAAAAAGCGGCGGCCATCAAGACGTACCCGGCCATGGCGCTCCCGCCGAGCGCGCCGCGCCATGAACCGGCGCGCGACGCATGCACCCAGGCCAGGACGCCCGCGAGCGGCAGCGCGGAATACTTGGTCGAGATCGCGAGCCCCGTCGCCGCGGCCGCCGCCGCGCCCCAGACTTCGCCGCCGCCTTTCGCGAAGTGGACGCAGGACAGAAGCGCGAGTATCGTCCACAACGTCACCGGCAGGTTGGCCTGGCTGAAATGCGCGACGCCGAACGTCCCGGGAAGGACCGCGAACAACGCGGCCGCAAGCAGGCCGAGCATCTCCCCCTCCAGCTCGGCGCCGAGTCCGTAGACGCCCAGCAGGCACAGGACGCCGAAGACGGCCTGGAGCCGGCGGCCGACGAGATAGAATTTCCGCCATTCCGCGACGTGGTCGAAAAAGTAGGTCTTCTCGTGACGCAAGTCGATATAGCCGGCGGCGGCGGCGGCGCCGAGCGCCGCGCCGTACATGTACATGTAGGCATGCGGCTGGTGCGGGGACTTCGGGTCAAGGTCGAGGCGCCGCGGCTTCATCCTGGAGAGGCCCTCGATCCAAGTGAACTCGTCGTTGTCCACCGACAAGGTGCGGTTCGCGGTCGGCAAGCCGTAGTGGATGCCGATCGACCAGAACAGCGGCGCGGCGACGAGCAAGGCCAGCAGTCCGAGGCGGGGCGCGTTCACGACGCGGCCTCCACCGAGGAGCGGCGGTCGAGCCACTGGCTCAAGACCGCGAGCGCCCACAGCGCTCGGCTGCGCTCGTGCCGCCGCTCGCGGTGCTCCCGCAGCAAGGCCGAGACGGCCTCGGGACGGAACAGGCCCTGGCGGCGGACGCGCTCCGGCGACAAAAGGTCGTCGACGAGCGGCGCGAGGGGGCCGTTGATCCACCGCGCCATCGGAGGCGTGAAGCCGCGCTTGGACGTGTACACTTCCTTCTTGGGAAGATAGCGCGCCAGCGCGCGCTTCAGGAACGGCTTCAGCGTCGAGCCGCCCACGCGCCACGCCGCCGGCAAACGCGCCGCGAAGTCGATGACCTCGTTGTCCAGAAGAGGCACGCGCGCCTCCAGTGCGCAGGCCATGCTCATGCGGTCGGACTTGGCGAGGCAGTCCTCCGGAAGGAAGGTCTTGAAATCCACGTACAGCAGCCTTTCGGCGCCCTTGAGGCCCAACGAGGCCGCCTCGCCGTAGAAATGCTCGAAGCCCGCGAACGGCTTGAGCGGCGCCCCCCCGTTCCAAACGGCGGACTGCGCATCCTCGAGCAACAAAGCCTTGTAGCGCGGGTGCGCCGCGCCGGGGGGCAGGCCCGCCGCGCTCGCGAAGCGCTTCAGCCGCTCATCGAGGCTCAGGTAGCCGTGCCCCGCCGGCAGTTTATCGGCGACAGCGGCCAGCGCGCGCCTCAAAGCCCCGGGCAGAAGCCGATACACGGACGCGGGACCCTCGAGCCGGTGCGTCGGATAGCCGCCGAACAGCTCGTCGCCCCCGTCGCCCGCGAGCACCACCTTGAAACGGCGCCGCGCGGCGCGGCACAGCGCGTACGTCGGCACGGCCGAGTAGTCCATCAGCGGCTCGTCGACCGCGTCGAGGACCTTCGGGACCTCGGCCAGCAGCTCGCTCTCGCTCAAGGTCACCGCCTCGAGCGGGATGCCGAGCGCCTCGCAGGAGCGCCGGACCGCGGGCAGCTCGTCGAAGGCCGGATCCTCGAAGCCGACCGAGATCGCGCCCAGCGGGCGGCCCAGCTCGCGCGCGAGCGACGCGCCGATCAGCCGCGAGTCGGTCCCTCCCGACATGAAGAGCCCGACCGGCACGTCGGAGCGCGTCTGGCGCTCGAGGACGCGCTTGAAAAGGGCCCGAAACTCCTCCTGCGCCTCCGTCTCGGAGCGCGGCGGCTCGCGCCGTTCGGACCAGCGCCAGTACCGCGTCTCGCGAACTCCGCTGGGACCGCACGTCAGGATACAGCCGGGGGACAGCTTGCGGACACCGCGCAGCCCGGTCCGCGGCGCGAGCATGTAGCCGGAGCCGAGATACTCGGCCAAGGCCTCGGGGTCCAGCTCCCACGAGACGCCGAGCTTGTGCAAGGCGCGCAGCTCGGACGCGAACGCGAGTCCGTCCGGCGTCTCGGCGTAATAGAGCGGCTTGATGCCGGCGCGGTCGCGCGCCAGGAGCAGGGTCTTGGATTTAGCGTCCCAGACGGCCAGCGCGAACATGCCGTTCAGCAGGCCGACGAAATCCTCGCCGTGCTCCTCGTAAAGGTGGACGATGGTCTCGGTGTCGGTGCGCGTCGCGAAACGATGGCCCCGCGCCTCGAGGTCGCGGCGCAGCTCGACGTAGTTGTAGATCTCGCCGTTGAAGACCGTCCAGACCGTCCGGTCCTCGTTCGCGATCGGCTGACGCCCGGTGTCGAGGTCGATGATCGACAGCCGCCGCATCGCGAACGCGAACGAGCCCGCCTCGAGGAAGCCCTCATCGTCCGGCCCGCGGTGCGACAGCGCGGCGTTCGCCGCGCGCAGCCGCGCGCCGTCGATCGGCCGCGAGGTCTTCCGGTTATAGGCGCCGCAGATGCCGCACATTCATTCGATCCGTATCGTCGCCCGGTCCGGCGACCCCGGGGCGAGGTTGACGGTCTGGCTGTCGTTCCGGCCGAACTCCGCCGCCAGGCCGAGCTTGACCTGGTACGTCCCGGGGCGATCCGGGGCGCGAAGGCGCATGACGAACTTTCCCTTCTCGCCGGCGGGAACCGGCGCGCCCGCGTAGCCGCGCGCGGTCAGGCCCTCGCCGTCCGGCCCGCGGACGACGAACGGCGTGCCCTCGCGGCGCCAGTGCACGACCAGCAGGTGCACGGCTCCGTAGTGGGGGAGCGCGTAGGGCTCGGGGCGGAAGGCGTCGAAGCTTCTCAGCCCCCCCTCGCCGCCGTAGAAGCGCTCCGACCGCATCGCGTCGTCCTCCCGGTCGCCGACCCAAACCGTGTCGCCGACGTTCGCGACGACCGCCTTGAGCTCGAGCTCGGAGCCGGCGGCCGCGCGCGACGGGGCCTGGATCGATTCGATCGCGGCGAGCGGACGGTCGAGGTCGCGGGTGTCGTAAAGCCCGGGGGCCAACTCGACCGTCTCCTCGGCCTCGCCGAGCATCCGGCCGTCCGCCGAGACGGCGCGCGCGCGCAGCCGCCGCGGACCCGTCTCTCCGGGCCAGGCGACGCTGAACGACGCGCTCGAAAGGCCGCGCTTGCCCTCGACGCAGCCGGTCAGCGGCCGGACCCCGCCGGTCGGACCCTCGACCTCCAGCCGTCCGAAGGCTCCGCAGGAAGCCCCGGGCATGACCAGCGCGTACTCGACCTCGCGGCCGGGGACCGCCTTCTCCGGGCCGGCCAGGAAGGCCGCGTTCGACGGCGAGGCGGGGACGTCGTAGAGCGCGAACGCCTCGTCCTCGAAGATTTTCGAGAACGCTCCGGGAGGATCGCCGGCCCCGGGGCGAGTCAACGCCGCCAAGCGCCGCTCGACCAGCAAGGAGCGGACACCCAGTCCTTGCATGGTGCGGACCGCGTGCTCCGAGGGGAAGAAGTGCATGTCGCGGACGATCGCGCGGTAAAGGTGCGGGTCGTAGCCGCTGCAGCCGTTCAGCAGCTCGGTCGCTCCCGGAAGGAGCGAGTACATCCGGCGCAGCTCGTGAGTCCCCCCGTACCACCGGTACATCGGCAGGATCAGCGCGGGGCCAGCCTCTCGACGCGCCCCGAGCCTGCGGAACGCCTCGGGAACCTGCTCGGGCCGGTCGACGGCGAAGGTCGGGAACGGAAACGAGGCGTACTCGACCAGCACCAAGGCGATCGCGCCGAACGCGACGGCCCGAGCGCGGCCGGGGCCGCGGGTCCGCTCCATCAGCGCGCCGAGGCCGACGCCGGCGAGGGCGGCCAGGCAGAAGAACCACACCACGCCGAGCCGTCCGGGAGCGCGGACGAAGCTCCAGCCGGGGGCCCAGCGCGCGAGGATCGCGTACGGGCCAGGCATCACGGTCCGGCCGTGAAGCTGGATGAAAGGCCCCCAAGAAAGCGCCAGGGCCGCCGCGGCCATCCAAAGGAAGGCTCTCGTCTTGGCGTCCCTGGACCAACGCAGGCCGAGCGCCGCCAGCGCGGCGACGGTCAACCCCGGGAAAAGCGCGGACTCCGAGCGGATGAACGGCGCGAGCAGGCGCCCGTAGAGCCGGTTCTGCGGCGGCACGCCCAGGACGTTCAACAGATCGGCCGAGCCGCCGACCACATCCGCGAGATCCATCGAGCGGTTCAACCCGAGCCCCGAGAGAGTGAGGCGGTACTGCGCGTACCACGCGCCCACCGCGAGCGCGGCGGCCGCCCCCAGCGCCGTCGGCAGGACGGGCTTGGGAACGGATAGCCCTCGTCCGGAGGCGAGACGGTAGAGCACGTAGAGCCCGCCGAAGTAGGTCAAATAAACGGAGTGATAGCCGTGCATCAGGACCTGGAGCGACCAAGCGAGCAAGGCGGCGCCGAGCCAGCGGCCGTTCCAGGTCTCGACGAAGCGATGCGCGAACAGGAAGAACAACGGCAGCCCCCAAATGGAGACGGTTTGCAGGTGGTTGAGCTGGCGCATGATGTACGGGGAGAAGGCGTAGACGATCCCCGAAAGGACGGCCGGGAGCGCGCCGGCCCCGAGCTCGCAGGCCAGCAGGTACATCGCGAAGCCGTTGAGAAACAGCGCCAGGAGCAGCACGAAGTTGTGCGCGGCGGCCGGATTATGGGTCAGCAGATATACCGGCGCCGCGAGCGCCGACTGCGGCAGCAGCGACTCGGACAAGAGCAGGGCCCGCTTATGCGGGTAGAAGATCGGGGCGTCCCTCAAGTCCCAGCCGTGGAGGACCGCGTCGATGTTCCAGCCCATGATCCAGGCGTTGAGAACGTCGTCGCCGGCGTCGCGCGTGTGGTCCGTCCAGCGCGCGGCCATGGGCCAGGTCATGACGACGGTCGCCGCCGCGAGGAAGGCGGCCGCCAGGGCGTGCCGGCGCAAGGCGCCGGGGTTCATCGTCCCCCGGAAAGCTCTGGGGGGCGGCGGCCGAGCCCCATGCGTATCGCGGCGATCTGATCCGCGAGCAGGCCCGTCAGGAGGGTGAACACGGCCGACAGGAACAGCATCGCGCCGACCGGGGAAACTTGGCGCGTCAGCGCGTAGGTGCGCCAGGTCCACGCGAGTCCGGCCAGCAGGAACAGCCCGGCCGCCGGCGCGAAGACGCGCAGCGGATTGAACAGCATCGCGAGCCGGACGATCAGCCCGCCGAAGCGCGGCCCGTCGCGCAGCGCGCGTATCTTCGACTCGCCGCGCACGCGCGGGATCGGCTCGATGTCGACGAACTTCACCGGGTAGCCGTTCACGAGGAAGGCCAAGGTGCTCGTCGAAGGGAACGAAAAGCCGTCCGGATAAAGGTGCACGAACTCGAGAGCGCGGTCGCGGCGCAGCGCGCGCAGGCCGCTGGTGAGGTCCGGGACGGACCGGCCGGAGAGATAGGAGGCCAGCGCGCTGAGCGCCACGTTCCCCCAGCCGCGCCGCTGGCGCCCGAGGTCGCGCCGCGCGCCGACCGCGAGATCCCAGCCCGAGCGCAGCTCGGCGACGAGCCGGATAAGGTCCTCGACGCGGTGCTGGCCGTCGGCGTCCATGACCGCGACGACCTGTCCCGATGCGGCGGCCAAGCCGGTCTTCACCGCGGCGCCGTTGCCGCGGTTGACCGGATGGCGCAGGACGCGGAACGGCGCGGCGGAGGGGACCGCGGCGGACGTGCCGTCGGTCGAGCCGTCGTCGACGATCAAAACCTCGTGGGACGGAAGGCGGGAGGCGGCGGCGCGCAGGCCCTCGACGAGGGCCCCGAGGCTTCCGGCCTCGTTGTAGACCGGCACGATCACGCTCAGCTCGATCGCCATCGGACGCTCTTCTCCGAGTATAACATTTCGCTCAAAACCCGAGGCGGTCCGCGAGATGTCCGGCGAACGGAAGGGCGCAGGTGAAGCCCGGGCTGACGACGTTCAGCACGTGCAGCGCCCCGTCCTTCTCCTCGACCAGGATGTCGTCGACCAGCTTGCCGAAGCGGTCGACCACCTGCGCGCGTATGCCGGACGTCCCGCGCCTGAAATCGGCGGGAGAGGCGCCGCGCACCAGCTTTAAAGCCTGCTTCACGAATAGATCCTTGTCGAGCGCGGTGCGCCAGCTCTCGGCCGCGAGGCGCCTAAACTCCGGCTGAAGCAGCATCCTCCAGAAGCGCGGATCGAGCGCCATCGCGAGCATGTCGCCCGGCTGGGCCTGCATGGTGCGGTAGGCCTCGCGGCCGGGCGCTAGCACCGCGTTCGGTCCGACCTTGACCGCGCCGGCGGGGGTCCGCGTCCAGTGCACGCCGAGGAACGGGTAGCGCAGATCCGGGACGCCGTAGACCATCGAGCGCACGAGCCCCGCCTTGGCCGGGTCGAGGACGTAGTACTCGCCGCGGAACGGGACGATCGCGTAGTCGAGACCCGCGCCGGGCCCGTGCGCGAGGCGGTCGGCGTGGGCGCCGGCGCAGTTCACGAGGCGCGCCGCCCTCAGCTCTCCGCCGTCGAGCTCGAGCCTGAAGCCGTCCCCGTCGCGGCCGGCCCCGCGGACCGCCGCTCCCAGCATAAGCTCGACGCCGGCGGCTTTCGCGTCCTCGGCCAAGGCGCGGACCATCGCCCCCGCGTCGACCGCGGCCCCGGACGGGGCGAGCAAGGCGGGGCCGCGCGCCGCGTTCGGCTCCCGCGCGGCGACCTCCTCCGCGCTCAAAATCCTCAGACCGGGCGCGCCGTTCTCGTCGCCGCGGCGCTTGAGCTCCGCCAAGGTCGCGGCCTCGCGCTCGTCCAGCGCGAGCACGAGTATCCCGGTCTCCGCGAGCGGGACGCCCTTCTCGCGGCAGTACTCCTTCGCGCGCCGGTTGCCCTCGACGCAGAAGCGGGCCTTCAACGTGCCGGGCTTCTGGTTGTAGCCGACGTGCAGGACGCCGCTGTTGCGCCCGCTCGCGTGAGCGGCCACGCCCGGCTCCTTGTCGACGAGGACGATCCGCGCCTTGGGGGCGCGGCGCGCGAGCTCGCGCGCCAGCGCGACCCCGGTCACGCCCGCCCCCACGATCGCGACGTCGTAACGCCCTTTAGCGATGGTCCGGCCGTCCAACGAACCCCCCGCCTCGGCCCCTCACCCGCCCTTCGGGCACCCTCTCCCGCAAGCGGGAGAGGGCAGGGTGAGGGCCTGCGCGCTTACCAGCTTAGCGACCTTGGCGCGACGCGACCGGCGGCTTGGAGGCGCCGGCGTCGAGCTGCTTGAACATGCGGATGTTGTAGTACTGGTCCTTCTCGAAATCCTTGAAGCCGCGCAGCTTGTCGTAAAGATCGTCGATCGTGTGCTGCACCGTGAATTGCGGCTCGAAGCCCAAAGTGACCTTGGCCTTCTCGCAGGAGACCTTGTAGTTCCGGAAGTCGGCGATATCCTTGATCTCCAGGCGTATCTTGGCGCCGGTCCGCTTCTCGAGCTCGAGCTTCACGAGGTCGCCGACCTGGCCGACCGTGTAGTTGCCCGACGCGACGTTGAAGACGCCGTGGATCGAGTCGTTGGCCTGAACCGCGCGCGTGAAGGCGCTGGCGGCGTCGCGGATGTCGAGCAGCGGGCGCCAGATCGAGGCGTTGTCGACCCGGACGCGCCCGTCGGCGACCGCGGTCTTGTACATCGTGTTCACGATCAGGTCGAAGCGCATACGGGGGCTCCAGCCGCGAACGGTCCCCGGGCGCAGCGCGATCGTCGAGAACGAGTCGTCCTGGAGCTGGAGCACGGCCTTCTCGCCCTGCAGCTTCGAGATGCCGTACGGGTACGCGCTGACGGCCGGAGAGTCCTCGTCGCAGAGCTTGTCGTAGGTGTAGCCGTATACCGAGCACGACGAGGCGTAGATGAAGCGGCGGACGCCGCACTTTTTCGCGGTGTACGCGAGATAAGCCGGCAGCGCGCCGTTGTCGACGAAGTTGCGCGCGGGGTTGTACTCGGCCATCGGGTCGTTCGAGACCCCGGCCAGGAAGATGATCTGCTCGTAGCCCTCGAGGTCCTCGCGGCCGCAGTCGAACAGCGACTTCCGGATCAGCTTCACGCCGGCCGGCAGGAAGTTGCCGAACCACAGCGCGTCGATCACGGTCACGTCGTAGCCCCGCTCGACCAGGACGGGCACCAGCACCGAGCCTATGAAGCCGGCTCCCCCGGCCACCAGTATCTTCATCGCGTGTCTCCCATGAGCGCCTTCATCTTGCGGCAGTCCAGCGAGGTGTCGGCCGGCGCCTTGAACGGCACGTCGCGCAGCGAGAGCGGCTGGACGTCCTTCGCCGGGTCGAGGCTTTTCGCGTACTGCAAGACGGTCTTCCGCTCGCCCCCGACGTGCAGGACGCCGCGGACGTCCCCAAGCGCGAGCTTGACAATCCACGCGGCGACTTTGCTCACGCTCTCGCGCGAGGTCCATTGGTCGGAGAAAGCCTTCGGGTACGGAAAAACGTTCGGCCCGAACGAGGTCCGTATGATCAAGGAGTTGTCGTACATCCGGACCGCGCACTCGCCGCCCAGCTTGGACCAGGCGTACTTGTTGACCGGATGAACCTCGTCCTCTTCCGCGTAGTTGCCGCGGTCGCCGCGAAAAACGTAGTCGGTCGAGATATAGACGAGGCGCATGCCGCGCGCGGAGCAGAGCCGGACGACGTTCGCGGTGCCGATGACGTTGGTCAAAAGAGCCCGCTCGGGGTCTTGGTCGACCTTCGGCGGAGAGGTGAAGGCCGCCGCGTGGATCACGACGCCGACGGGGTGCGCGTCCAGCCGGGCCCGCATGCGGTCGAAGTCGTGGACGTTGAACTCGGAGGAGCTCGGGTACAGGGCGCCGGGCAAGCGCTTCCTCAACTCGCCGCCCAGCAGGCCGCTGCCGCCCGTCACCAAAACGCCGGTCGCGGTCACGACAGCCTCCCGTGGATGAAGTTCTCGGAGCGCGGGTCGGCGCTCCAGCCGGCGAGGCTCGGCGCCGCGCGGTCCTTGTCGGAGATATTCATCGGCCCCTTGAGGAACGTCTCGACCTCGCGCCGCGTCGCCTCGGCGCAAAGCGACCAGTCGAGGTCCGGGGCCAGCGGGGAGACGCAGCCCTCGCAGCCGGGGCTATACTCCCCGGTGCAGAAATACTCGATGCTCGTGTCCTCGGTGAAGATGTTCCCGTGCGCGAAGCCGGGCGGGACCCAGATCCACTCCCCGTGGGGACGGTCGGGGGCCGACGGCATCTCGTAGGCGAAGGCCTTGCCGAAGGTCGGCGAGCCCTTGCGTATGTCCAGCGCCAGGTCGATCATGCGGCCGCGCAGCGTCCGCACGAGCTTGCCCATGTAGGGATTCCACTGAAAGTGCAGCCCGCGCAGGACCCCGGCGCGCGAGAAGCTTTCGTTGCTCTGGGGGAAGGCCGTCTTCCCCAGGAACGCCGTTCCCGGGTGCGCGGCGATATCGCCGCGCCGGAACGGCTCGGTGAAGTAGCCGCGGCCGTCGTGGAAGCGCGCGAAGCGCACGATCTTCAGGTCCGGCAGAGGCAGCGAGACGACGTCGATGATTTTCATTTTTTCCCGGAAAGCTCCAAGGCCCTGTCCAGCGCCCGGCGCAGGATGACGTAGCAGGCCGCCGTCGAGTAGCGCTCGGCGATCGTCTCGCGCCCCTTGCCGCCCAGGCGGGCGCGCAGGGCCGGGTCGTCGATCAGGCGTCCGAGCTTCTCGACCCATTGCTCGGGCGTGTCGGCCAGATAGCCGTTCACTCCGTCCTCGATGACGTGAACGTTCTCGCCGACGCCGCTGGCCACGGTCGGCACCGCGGCGGCCATGTACTCCAGGGCCTTGCCGGCGCACTTGCCTTTCTCCCAAATCCGGTCGAACAACGGCATAATGCCGATGTCGAGCGAGGCCGCGACCGCCGGGATGCGCTGCGGCTGGACGTAGGGCACGAGCTCAAGCTCCAGGCCGTCGAGCCACGGCCGCGCCTTCTCCGCCTGGTCCAGGCCGCCGACCACGACCAGCCGGACGCGGCCCGCGTAGCGCCGCGCCAGCAGCGCGGCCGGCTCCTTCAGTACCTCCAGGTACTGGAGCGTGGCGGGGCTGCCGATCCAGCCGATCGTCACCGCCTTGTTCCCGGGCGCCGGATCATGCCGCTTGGCCTCGAAATCGTGGAGCGCGACCGGCGTCGGAAGGAGGACGACCTCCGGATTCACCTCGGCCGCGTAGTCGCGTATGAAATGGCTGCCGACCGTGACGACCGCCGCGGCCTCGATCAAGGCGCGCGTGCGCTCGGGCCGGTGCAGGAAGATCGCGTCGTCGAAGTCGAAGACGATGCGCTTGTTGATACGGCGCAGCAGCGCGACCCAAAAAGCCGGGGGCGTGAGCCACTGGATGAACACGACGTCGCGCGCCGCGGCAAGAACGAGCACGCGCAGCAGGCTCCAGGCGCGGTGCAGCCGGTCGAGCGCGAACACCGCGCGCCGGAACGGCAAAGTCCACGGCCTCAGGTCGGAAAGATGGCGGAAGCGGTACAGCGCCGGGCTCGAGAGGCTCACCACGTCGCAGCGGAAGCCGTCGCGCTCGAGCATCGGCAGATAGTCCAGCACGCGGCGCCGCCCGCTCGGAACGTAGGGCCCGCACTCGATGAAGAACAGCAGCCGGGGCTGGGCCATCAGTCCGCCTTGATCGCCTCGCCGGTCCTGAACTTGCGCCGGCCCTCGCGCATCGCCTCGAGCTCGCGTCTCAGGAAATCCAGGTCGCGCGGCCGTCCGGTCAGTCGGCGCAGGGCCGGCAGCAAGCCCTTCACGAGGAAGCCCCGCAGCCCCAGGTTGAAGGACAGGACCGCCGTCGCCCATGGGGCGCCGTGCTTCTTGAAGTAGATGAATTTGCCGCGCGTCCACCACTCGATCGAGCGTGTCGGGGCCTCGCGGTAGGTGATGCTGCCGACGTGGACGATCTTGGCCTCGGCCAGGAACCAGCTCTCCCAGCCGGCCTTCTTCAAGCGGGCAGCGAGATCGACGTCCTCGTAGTAGATCGGCCAGTAGTCCTCGTCGAACAGCCCGGTCGCCTCGGTCGCGCGGCGGCGCACGAGCAGGCAGGAGGCCATGGGCTGGTCGACCCGCATCGTCCGGTCGTGCGCCCAGTCGTTCATGCGCCAGCGGTTGAACAGGGCGCTTCTCGGGAAAACGACGCGCAGCAGCGACATCTCGCAAAAATCGTCCCACAGCGTCGGCAGGCGGCGGCAGGTCGGCTGGAAGGTCCCGTCCTCGAAAACCTGCCGCACGCCCACCTGGGCCGCGCGCGGATGCGCGTCGAGGAAGTCGGACATCCCCTTGAGGGCCGCGGCGTTGAGCCGCGCGTCCGCGTTCAGCAGCAGGACGTACTCCCCTCGCCCGGCGCGGTAGCCCTGGTTGTTCGCCCCGCCGAAACCGTTGTTGCGCTCGTTGCGGATCAAGGTCATCCATGGGAAGCGCTCGCGGACCAACTCGTCCGTCTTGTCCTTCGAGCCGTTGTCCACGACCACGACCTCGAACTCGACCGGGGGCGCGCGACGTATCTCATCGAGGGCGGCCAAGGTCGTCTCAAGGTGGGTCCGCGCGTTCCAGGCCGGGATGACGATCGAGACCTTCATGACGCCGCCCCCAGACGCGCGCGGACCAAGTCGAGCCCGCGGACCATCTCGTCGACGCGCAGGCGGTGCGCCGTGAGGGCCAGCCCCGCGCCGCCCAAAGCGGCCGCCAGCCCCAGGCGCAGGAGTACGGGGCCCACGCCCGCCATGGCCGAGAGACGCCACGCGAGCTCCGCGCAGGCGAGCATCGCGGCCGTCGGAAGAAGGTACGGCCGGGCCTCGGCGAGGACGCGCGTAAGGCTCATCCACGGCGCGTCGCGCCTCAAGGCCGCGCAATAAAGCGTCAGCATGAACAGGCTGCCCATCGACGTCGACACGGCGATACCGGCGACGGGCGGGTTCCACAGCCGCATCATGACCCAGTTGAAGACGATGTTCATCGCCGCGCCGGCGGCCGTGACGGCGAACAAGGTCCGGCCCGCCTGGCGTATCATCACGATCCGCGCCACGAGAAAGGCGGGCACGGTCCAGGGAAGCTGCAGGCAGAAGCCCGCGAACGTCGCAGCCGCGAGGCGGGTCGCCGCCTCATCGAAGCGCCCGCGCTGGAACAAGACTTGAATGACCGGCCGCGCGAAGAGGATCAGGAACCCGGCGGCCGGCAGCAAGGTCGCGTAGCCGAGCCGCGTCGCCTTGCGGAAGTCGCCGGCCAGGGCCTCGTGCTCGCCGCGCGCGTCGCGCTCCGCGAGCACCGGATAGGCCGCGGTGATAATCGGCGCGCAAAGCACCGCCTGCGGCACGGCGACCAGCTTGAGCGCGCAACCCAAGGCGGCGATCGAGCCCTCGGGCAAGGTCGAGGCCATGACCCGGTCGATCAAGGTGTAGGTCTCCGCCATGCCGTAGGTCGCGAGCAAGACGGCGAGCAGCGGCGCGAGCTCCTTCATCGCCGGGTCGGTCCATCCCAGGCGCGGGGCGTCGGCATGCTCCGAGACGCGGAGCAGGCCGATGCCCAGGAGGGCGACCTGAAGCCCGGCGCCGACCAGAAGCCCGACCGCGAGCGCCGTCACGCCCCAGCTCTTGGCCAGCAACAGGATCGCGGCGACGGTCGCCAACGTCACCATCGAGCCCGACAGCGCCGGCAAGACGAGCCGTCCCTCGGCGTTATGCAGCCCCGACAACAGCGCCGCGAGGCCGAGGAAGGCCCCCCCGGCGGCGGTCCAGCGCTGGAGGCTCGCCGCGAGCTCGGAAGCCTCCGGCGAAAGGCCGGGAAACAACAGGCGCGTCAGCGGCCTCGAGAAAAGCGCCACGACGGCGGCGGCCGCGGCCAAAGCGAGCGGGATGTCGAGCGTCATGCGGCGCCCCAGGCCCGCCGCCAGGCGCGGATCGCGGCTCTTCATCCGAATGTAGGCGGGAACGACGACGGCCGTGGCCGCGAAGCCTATGAGATTCGAGACCGCGCCGGGCAAGGTCAGCGCGGCGTAGTAGGCGTCCATGCCCTTGGTCAGGCCGAAGCGCCAGGCGACGACCATCTCCTTGCCGAACGAAAGGCCGTAGCCGACGCCGGTGACGGCCATCAGCGAGACCGCCGACCGGCGCATATTGATCACCGGACGGCCTCTCGACGGGATATCGCGGGCATGAGCGCGGAACGGCTACTTCGAGTTGATCGCCAGCGCGATCCAGGAGTGCGTATTATGAAGGAGCGTCGTGTCGATCTCAAGGCCCTCGAAGCGGCGCCGGCCCGGCGCCTCGCCGCTCTTGAGCTCCCCCCGGACGCCCGGAGGCAGGACGGTCTCGTCCAGGTTGATGCCCTCCGAGACGATCGTCCCGACCTTCTTGTCGGCCGAACGGCGCTCCCACAGCGCCCGCCCCTCGGCGTCCCAAGGGAGCAAGGCGTTCTCGAAGATCAGGAACTTACCGAAGAATCTCCGGAACAGCGCGTCGAATTCCTCGAAATGGAAGCCGTGATCGCCCAACAGCTCGCTGTTCGGCGTCGCGATGATCAGCAGCCCGCCGGGGCGCGTGATGCGCTTCAGCTCCGCGATCGCGCGCTCCTCCTGGCCGTACTCCTTGATGTGCTCCAACACCTCGCTGGAGATCGCGAGGTCGACCATGTCGTCGGGATAGGCCTTCAGATCGGTGATGCCCTGGACGTCGAATTTAACCTTCTTCCCGTAGCGCTCATCGGCGAATTTCACCGCGGGTCCGGAGACGTCGCAGCCGTGGACTTTCGAGGCGCCGGCCTCTTGGAGCATCGCGCAGCCGTAGCCGCTGCCGCAGCCGATATCGGCGACGACCTTTCCCTTCGCGAACTGCGCCGCGAAGCGGTAGAACTTCGAGTGGTTGAGGAAATTGTTCTTGTCGTTCTTGTCAGCCTTTCTGCGGATCGGAAGGCCGAAGGCGTGGAAGGCGATGTCGTCCGGATAGACGCGCACGTAGTCCTCGAAGAAGTAGCGGCCGGTCAGCCGCCCCAACGCGTGCGTCACGCTCTCGTACGGCTTCCGCAGCAGGCCCAGAAGTCCCATTCGTTCTCTCCGCTCGCCCGTCCAGCCGCCAGTTTAGCTAATACGGAGCGTCGAGGCTCCCTCGAAGGTCTCGTGCCAGAGCTCCAGCATCAAGAGCGCCCACATCCGGTAGCCGTGGTCGCGGCGGCCGGTCAGGTGCTCCTCTTGAAGGCGGCGCAGGCCGGCCTCGGTGAAGTAGCCTCGCGACAGCGCCGACGAGGAAAGGACGTGGTCCTCCCAATAGCCCCTGAGCTGGCCGCGGAACCAGGGGCCCAGCGGTATCCCGAAGCCCATCTTGCCGCGGCGGCGGATTCTCGGCGGCAGCAGGTCCTTGGCCGCGCGCTTTAGGATCCATTTCGAGCCGCGCAGGCCCTTGAGCTTCCAATGCCCGGGCATGCGGAAGGCCAGCTCGACGAACTCGTGGTCGAGGAACGGCGACCGGCCCTCCAGTGAGTTGGCCATCGTCGCGATGTCGATCTTCGTCATCAAGCACTCGGGGAGGTAGGTGTTGAAATCGACGTGCAGCAGACGGTTCACGAAATCCCCGTTCGGGGCCTGGTCGTAGGCCTCCGCCAGGTAGCGCCGCGCGGCGAAGCGCTCCTGCCCCAGCGCGGCCTTGAAGCCGTCGCTATACAGGCGCTCCTTGTCGTCGTCGAAGAAGTAGCCGACCATCTTAAGATGTCGCTCGGGCGGGTCGGCGAAGATCGCCGAGTTCGCGAAGCGCTTCACGCGCCACAGGAAGCCGACCGGGGCGTTCTTCTCGGGCAAAAGGCCCGCCGCCGCGACCAAGGCCTTCTGCGCCGGGCCCGGGAGATAGTCCCAGTAATGCGCGCCCTTCATCGCCTGATAGCGCAGGTAGCCGGCGAAGGACTCGTCGCCCCCGTCGCCGTTCAGCGCGACGGTCACGTAGCGCCGCGTCTCCTTGGCTACATAATAGGAAGGGAGGGCCGAGGCGTCCGCGTAGGGCTCGGAGTAATGCCAGGCCAGCTTCGGCAGAACGTCGGCCATCTCGGGCCTGACGATCAGCTCCGTATGCTCGGTCCCGTAGCGCTTGGCGACCTCGCGCGCGTACTCCAGCTCCGAGAACTCCGCCTCCTCGAAGCCTATCGAGAACGTTTTTACCGGCCGCTCCGAGGCCCGGCTCATCAGCGCGACGATCAGCGAGGAGTCGATGCCCCCGGACAAAAACGCTCCCAACGGGACGTCGGCGATCATGCGGAGCCGAGTCGCCTCGTCGAGCTTGTCGAGCAGAAGCCGCTCGGCCTCGGGCTCGGAGACGTTCAGCGTCCCGCCCTCGGGGAGGCTCCAGTAGCGCTCGACCTTGGCTTGGCCCTTCTCGTAGACCAAGAGGTGGGCCGGAGGAAGCTTCGCGATCGCCTTGTAGATCGTCCGCGGCGAGGGGATGTACTGCAGCGACAGGAACAGGTCCACCGCGCCGGAGTCGAGCTCGCGCGAGACGTCCGGCAGCGCGGACAGGCAGCGCAGCTCGGACGCGAAGGCGATGCGGCCGGGGCCGAGCGAGTACAGCAGCGGCTTCTTGCCGATCCGGTCGCGGGCCAAAAGCAGCCGTCCGCGTTTCTTGTCCCAGATCGCGAAGGCGAACATGCCGCGCAGGCGCTTCACGCAGTCGACGCCCTCCTCCTCGTAAAGGTGGACGATCGTCTCGGTGTCGCCGTGCGTCTTGAAGACGTGGCCCTTGCGCTCAAGCTCCGCGCGCAGCGGCTGGAAGTTGTAGATCTCGCCGTTGAAGACGATCCAAACCGTCCCGTCCTCGTTCGAGATCGGCTGGTGGCCGGTCGAAAGATCGATGATCGACAGCCGCCGCATCGCGATCGCGGCCGGGCCCTCGGCGTGGTAGCCCTCGTCGTCCGGACCGCGGTGCGCGATCAGGTCGTTCATTTTCCGGACCAGCTCGATATCCGGCTTCGGACCCGTCGTCACGATCCCGCAGATGCCGCACATAGATGATCCCCTCGGTGCCTTCTCCCTACGGGAGAAGGTCAGGATGAGGGGTACCCCTCACCCTCACCCTCTCCCCTTGGGAGAGGGCACGATAGTTAGGTTCTCTCCCCGGCGTAAAGTTCCACGTAGCGGTCGGCGACCTTGTCGAGCGAGAAGCGCTCCAGTATCGTCGCGCGGGCGCGGCGTCCGATCTCCGGGAATTTCGCTTGGGCCGCGCAGACCTCCTTCAGCTTCTCCGCAAGCGGCGCGGGATTCTCGGCCTCGAAGAGGAAACCGTTGACGCCGTCCTCGATGATGTCGGGAAGGGCGCCCACCTTCGAGGCCAGCACGACGAGCCCCGAGGACATGGCCTCCAGCACCGCGTTCGGCAAACCCTCCGACACCGAGGGCAGCACGAACAGGTCGGCCGCCTGGTAGAAGGCCGCGACATCCTGGCGCGCGCCTAGAAAACGGACGCGTCCCTCAAGCCCCAGGCCTTTCACCTGGCTCCTGAGCGCGGTTTCCTCGGGCCCTTCGCCGAGCATCACGAACGAGGCCGCGGGCGGGGCCGCGGCGAAGGCCTCGAGAAACAGGCCCAGCCGTTTCTCCCAGGACAGGCGCCCGGCGTAAAGAATGAGAGGCCCCTCCGGCAGACCGAGCGCGCGCCTAAGCGCGGCCTTGGCCTCGGGCGAAACGGGAGCGTAAACCTTGGCGTCGACGCCGTTCGGGACCACGGTCACGTCGAGCCCCTCCAGGCCGTAGCCGCGCAGCTCCTCGGCGAGGCCCTTGTCGACCGCGACGAGCCTCGGCCGGAGCAGGCCCAGCGCCCGCAGCTTCAGGCGCCCGAGCCATGTCTTGCGCGAGACCGCGACCTCGCCGATGCCGCGCCCCCCGCCCAACTTGACCAGAACGCCCTGGCCCCTCAGCCGGCCGAGCACGAGCGCGGGAACGGCCGGGGAGGACGCCAAGTGGACGTGCAGCGCGTCGTAGTCTCCGCCCCGCAATGCCAGATGACGCGTCAGCGAGGCCAAAAAGGTCAGCGAGTCGATCGCCCCCGAACCGGCGGTGCACAACCTGAGGACCCGGATCCCGGACAGCGACTCCTCGGCCGGAAGGCCGGGGCGTCGGCGCGTGAGGACGGTCACGCGATGGCCCTTCTCTACCAAGGCGCGCGACAGCTCGCGCGCCTGCTTCTCTGTCCCGCCGACGTAGGGGTGAAAGCTCGCGGTGATCATCGCGATCGACCGCGGCTTGTTCCCCTCGCGCGTCACCCCTTCCTCGCGAGCACGCCTATCTTCGGAACCAGGCCGTGCGGTAGCCAGCTCACCGGGGTCATGCCGGCCTCGCGGCACCAGCCCTCGACCTCCGAGCGCGTATGATGGCTCTGGTACGGCGGGCTGAGCCAGTCGAAGTTCTCGATGCGCCTCACTTGGAAGTCGCCGTGCACCGAGAAGCTGAGGTACTTCAGGGCCGGCACGGCTCCGAGCGCGGCCAGCGGACCGCACAGCGCGTACACCGCGCGCAGCGGCAGCTTGGTCGTGACCGTCCGGACGCCGTCGGAGATCTTCTCGCGCGTCCAGACCACCGCGTACGCGAGCGGCATCACCGCCTTCAGACCCCTCCGCCCCTCGCGCAGCGGGTTCTCGCGGAACTCGGCGTAGCGCCCCGGCGCGCCGTACACCCACACCGACAACAGGCCGCCCGGCTTCACGCGCTCGGCCAGGCGCAGGAACGCGGCCCGCGCGTCGGGGGTGTGATGGATCACGCCCTGGCTGTAGATGATGTCGAACGTCGCGTTCTTGAGCGGCGGCCGGAGCAGGTTGCCCTGCACGAGCTGCATCCCGTCGACGTCGCCGAGGTCGCGGAGCCGCACCAGCGCGTGGCTCAGGTCGAGCGCGACCACCTCCGCGCCGAGCCCGCGCGCGACGCGGGTGTAGCGCCCCATCCCGCAGCCGGCGTCGAGGACCTTCCGGCCCTTCCACTGCTCGGCGGGGATTTGAGTCTCCTCGAGAAAGATGCGCCGGTCCTCGTCGGGAATCGGACCGGGGTAGGCCAACCACTCGAACCCGAAGCTCTGCTGGGTCCTCAGGTTGCCGGCCCCGAGCTCGGCCTCCGCGAACATGCGCGGGATCGAGTCCCAAACCGGATAGTTCAGCCCGCAACGGCAGGTCAGGCGGCCCTGCGACGCGGGGTCTCCGTCCGCCTCCGCGAGCTCGAGCGCCGAGCCGCAGGCGGGACAGGCCAAAACGTCAAGAAGCCGTCGTCTCAATCTCTCTCTCCCTTTCCTTTTCCCCAAGGGCGCGGTGCAGCGAACCGAGACTGTGTCCCTCGCGGTACAGGAAGACGATGCCCAGCAAGGTGGTGATGAGGTAGCTCGTAAGATGGACGAGGCCGGCATGCGGTACCGCGATCGAGCGCGGGACGCCCCAGCGGCCCAGCGCGAGGCTGACCGCGTACTCGTAGGCTCCGAAGTAACCCGGCACGCCGGGGACCGCGACCGCGGCCGCCGAGACCATCAGCAAGGTGCACGAGCGCCGGAAGGTCAGCGCGTCGATCCCGAACGCGCGCCCGGCGGTGAACATCAGGGCCGCGTCGAAGATCCACAGCGCGAGGCCGAGACCGAACACGCCCCAGGCCGAGCGCCAACTCCTCAGCGAGCGCGTGCCGACCTTGATCTGCTCGATGAAGTGCGCGAGCCGGGGGCGCCGCGCGATGAGGCCCCCCAGACGCGGCCACTTTTCGCTCAGATCCTCCAGGCCGACCACGGCGAACAGGCCCGCGGTCCCGAGGACCAGGCCGATCTCGGCGGTGCGCCTGAGACCCAGCGCCCAGCTTTGCCCCTCGCCCCAGTCGCCGAGGAAGATGAACAGCGCGAGCAGGCTGAGTCCGTCCAGCACGCGCTCGACGACGATCGTCGCGAGCACGGTCACGAACGGGACCTCGAGCTCCTGCGCGCCGAGATAGGTCCGGCCGAGCTCCCCGAGGCGGAACGGAAGGATGTTGTTGAGCGCCAGCCCGATCGTCTCCAGCCTGAACAGCAGGCCGAGGCGGTTGCGCGGGCCCTCGGGCAGCAGGCGCCTCCAGCGCAGCGAGCGCGCGGCCAGGTCGCAGAGCACCAACCCGGCCATCAGCGGGAAGTAGGCCCAGTTGAAGCTCTTGAGGCTACGGCCGAAGAGGACCCAGTCGACCTTGCGCAGCGCGAGCCACAGGCACAGCGCGCTGAGCGCGGCCCCGGCGAGCGCGGCGCGGTAGCGCCTCACGCGGCCCCCCTCAAGGCTAATCCCGCCGCAAACAGCCACGCGGCGAGGGTCGCGAGAACGAGAAGCGGCCATGCGGTCGGAGTGAAGCGGAGTTCAACGGAGTGTTCGCGAGGAGAGGAGATATCAAGCTGAGTCAGATAGTCGCGCCACGGGCGCGTCTCCACGGGGCGGCCGTCGAGCCAGGCTTTCCAGCCGGGGTAAAAGGGAAACGAGGCGACGAGTGTCCCGGCGGGGGCGCGCAGCGACCAACGCTCGGGCGACGGTTGGGCGACGGAGACGGGGCCGCCGTCCGTCTCGAGCCAGGCGAGCGGCCGGGCGCGTTGGTTCTCGTAAATCCTCAGCGGACCGCTCCGCGCCAGCGGCGTTCCGAGGTCGCGCGTCGTGAGAAGATAGCGGACCGAGAGGGCCTCCATCTCGGGAGTGTCGATACGCGTCAGATAGGTCCGGCTCGCGTCGGCCGCGGCGCGGCCCTCGCTGAGCGAGGCGAAGCGCGCGGCGCCGGCGAGATAGAAGGCCTCATAGCCGCTCGCGTTCGGGATCCGGTAGTAGGCGAGCTTGTTCGGGTTCGCGAGATCGGGATCGGTGGCCGCGCGCCAGCCGGGCTCGATCGCGGCCAGCGCCGCGCGCTCGGGTGAGAGAAACGGCCGGGCATCTTGCGCGGCCACCAGGCCGCGGGCATTGAATAACAGCTCGAGCAAGCCGGCGGCGATGAGCGCGGCCGCGCGGCGCGGCCGGCGCGCCGCCGCGTTTTTCCAACCGAGCGCCGCGGCCAGCAGCACGCCCCACCAGGACAGGACCGCGAAGCGGCACGGGGCGCGCAGCGACCTGAAGGCCCAGCCCACGAGCCCCCACGCGGGGTTCGACTCGCCCAACGCGATGAACAATCCCAGCGCGATCAAGAGCGGCGCGACGAGCGGCCGGCGCCCTCCGGAGGGACGCCGCGCCAAGCCGACGGCGGCGAGACCCAAAATGACGAGACCGACGTACAGTGTCCCGGTCTCGAACCAGACCGACGGCGGCTGGGCCCAGCCTTTCCAAGGAGTGCCGAAGATCGACGGGGAGAGGAAGCCCGCGAGGGCTCTCCACGGCAAGGAGTAGCCGGTCGAGAACACGGGGCTCCACCGCGCCCGCAGCGAATGGGAAAGGAACTCCGCGGTCGGGACGGCCTGCGCGAGCGTCAGGGCACCCGCGAGCGCGCCTTCTCCCGCGAACTTAAGCAGCCGGCCTCGGAGCCCGGACTGGACCGCGAGACCCAGGACATTCGCGACCGCGAACTGGGGATGGCCCGACAGCCCTTGAAGCGCGAGCGTCACCGCCAGGCCGCCCGGGCGACCCGCCAGCCAGGCCAGCCAGGTCCACGGGATCCAGGCCAACGACGCGAGCAAGGTCGGCACGCCTTGGGCGACGCGGCCCAAGGTGAACGGAGAAAGCGAGAAGGCCGCCGACAGGAGAAAGCACCCCGGAGAGCCGAGGCCCGCGCGGCGGAAAAACAAATAGGCGCCGACCGCGCCGAGCGCGCAATGCGCGAACAGCAGCGCGTTCAACGCCGGCACGGCCGGGAAAAGCTGGAACAGGATCGACAGCGGATACAGCGCCGCGCTCTGGGGATTGGCCCACAGCGGCGTGCCCGCGAACCAGTACGGGTTCCAGAACGGCAGGCGGCCGGCCTGCAGGCTCGTCGCCGCCAGGTGCCTCAGCGGAAAATGATAGGCGTACTCGTCGCCGAAGTTGAACGCCGTCGCGCCGGAGCTGAACAAGAACGAGCGGAATAAGACGGCGAGCGCGGCGAGCAGGAGCGGCAGGAACAACGCGTCTCTCTTCGTCAAACGCTCTCTCTACCCTAGGACTCGATTATAACAATATAGGCCGAGGAATAAGGCCGCCGCGAGCGACAGCATCACGCCCGCGAGCCAGCTCGCGGGGGCGTAGCGGAACGCGGCGTCGACCTCTCCGCCCGGATGGTCGAGCTGGATGAAAGCCCCGTAGGCCGGAGACAGATCGAGCGGCCGCCCGCGCGACCAGCCGCGCCAGCCCGGATACAGAGGCTGGGAGACCAGCACCGCTCCCGGCCCGGCCTCGCCGCGGACCCTGAAGCCGTCCTCGCGCGGCCGCGCGAACGCCAGCGGCTGGAGCACGCGCGGCGGCGGCGCGCCCAGCGCGGAAGGCAGGCGCGACGGCGCCCACCACGCGAAGCCGGAGGGACCGACGGAACGGTAAACGTGCCACAACGTGCTCCCCTCGTAGTTCAACGCCTCCGACGGCAGCCGCTCGCGCGTCAGCACGAGCGCGGCCCCGCTCAACGGAAGATACGGCGCCGTCGCGTCCAGCCCCGGGAGACGGTACAGGTAGTCCATCCAATCGTAACTCGGCCGCGGCACCAGCGGCTCGCCGAAATTGCCGACCGCGGACAGGTGGTACGGGGCGTTCGTCAGACCGTAAAGCCGGTGCTTGAGGTCGGCCGCGGCCTCGGCGAAGCCCGGCCCGTAGCCGCGATGCCACTCCAGGGCGCGCGGCGAAAGCAGATAGCGTCCCGGCTCGGAGGCGAGCCGCCTGACGAGCGGCCCCGGCTCGCGGTAGTACTCGTCCGGAACGACGGGCTGGGCGCCCCAGGCGGACCAGACCAACTCCGCCGCGGCAAGCGCCCACAGAGCCCGGGCCCGGCGGCCCGTGCCGCCGAGCGCGGTGACGTAGGCGAGCGGGGGTAGAAGCAGGAACAACAGGTTCCCCGGGTAACGGATGAAGCGCAGCGGCGGGGCGTGCGTCCACACCCACGCCGAGAGCGGGTTGGAGCCTCCCAAGACAAGGCCCGCGACGACCGCGACATAAACGCCGAGCGGCCAAAGCCGGCGGCCTCCTCGATATAGCCCGATGGCCAAGGCCGCGATGGACGCGAGCCCCCAATAGGCGGCCTTCCACCACTGCGCGGCGGGCATGAAGGCGCGACCGAGAAACAGCCGGCCGAGGAATTGAACGGCGTCCGCCGAGGCGAACGAGTACAACAAGGTGACGTCGGTGCCGAGGCCGATCGCGCGCTCCGAGAGCGCGGTCAGCTCGAGCGAGGGCAGGAGCATCGCCGCGGCGAGCCCCGCGCCGAGCGCGACGCCGGAGACGAAGCGCCCCGCGGTCGCAACCCATTCCCGCCGCGGCTTGGACGCGAGCGTCAGCGCCAAGGCCGCCGCGGCCTCGGCGGCGGCGAAGGTCGGATAGCCGTCCAACAGGCATAAGCCGGTCGCCGCCGCGAGCGCGGGCGGGGACTCGGCCAGCAGAAGCAGAGCGGGAAACCAGCACAGGCTGCCGAGGTGGTTCAGGAACGGCAGGTGGGCGAACGTGACGCCGCCGAGAGACCAGGCCGTCGCGCCGAGGAGGCTGCCTAAGCGAGAGCGCCCGGAGCGCCTGAGCCACAAGAAGGCCAGCGCGCCGGCGAGCGCGACATGCGCGAGAAGATAAAGCTTCAGCCCCGTCGTGAACGTGAACAGCGCGAACGGAAGCCCCCCCGGGTAAAGCGCCCCGGTCTGGTAGTTGCCGAGCAGCGGCATCCCCATGTAGTTGTACGGGTTCCACAGCGGGGCGCGCCCGTTCTGAAGCTGCTCGACCACGAGGGCCTTCCACGGGAAATGGATGTAGGTGAGGTCGCCCCAAAAGTAACTGCGGCCGAAAAAGAGGCCGGGCGCCAACGAGGCGACGGCGGCGGCGAAAAAAAGCGCCAGGGCGCGGGCGTCCCGGGAGCCGATCATCGGGAGAGCGCTTCCTTCAGCTTGGCCAGGAGACGCTCGTCGGCGGAGAGCAGCATCGCCTCGTAGGGGGCGTTCTGGGCGGGGGCGTGGGCGCGGCGCTCCGCGAGCGCGCGGCGGTACCGGGCCGCGGCCTCGGAGCGGTCGCCCGAGACGAGCGCGATCTCGGCGAGCAGGAGATGTCCGGCGACGAAACTCGGCTCGCGGCGCGTCGCCTAGAGGGCCGGCTCCAGCGCCGACGCGGGATCGCCGATCCGGAGGAACAGCGCGGCTTTCTGCGCCCGAAGCAACGCTCCGCCCGGGTTCGCCT
>CAZMIB010000007.1:0-13252 GCA_964566245.1 uncultured Elusimicrobia bacterium
CTACTTTCACTGCGGAGGGCTCGCGCTTTACCCATGCTGAACCCGGAAGCACCAAAAAATCAAGCCCATAACCAGGCGGTTATGGGTTCGCAACAACGCACGGATCGGATAAAGTTTTAGCCGGGGATGGGATTCCTGCTCACCCGGTCGCCATTCGGCGACCTCCTTCGCAGCCCGCCGCTCTCGCTGCCGCTTCGCGCCTTCGGCGCTTCGCTATCTGCCTCCGGCAGCACTCAAGTCGGCTTCGAATCCCATCTGATCCGAAAAAAGTCTCAGCCGGGGATGGGATTCGAACCCACAACCGCCTGTTTACAAAACAGGTGCTCTACCGTTGAGCTACCCCGGCGATCTTCAGATTCTACAATAAAGGCCGCGCGGGCACTCGTCGGGAAGCCGGCTGGATCAGGCCTCGCCCAAGGTGAGCCGGACCAGGAAGTCGAAGGCGACGGCGCGATTGCCCGAGTCGGCGGCGGTGATGGCCTTGACGACCAGCGGCGAGTCGGCGAGCGCCGCTTCGACGCGTCGGGCCTGGGACATCGTATCGCAGACGGCCAGCACGGCCACCGCTCCCGCCTGCGCGGCGTAGGCGGCGAGGCGGCCGAGGTCCGCGAAGGCCTCGATCGAGCCTATGTGGACGGCTTGAACCACGGAGACAGGCTTGCACTTCTTCGAGGCCACGTCGTTGGAGACTCGCAGAAAACCGTCCACGGCCGACCGTCCACGCGGGGAGTGAAGGGCGATGACCTTGCGGATGGGAGGCTCCTTAACCTCCGGGCGGAGAGGGCCCTCCACCGGCAGCTCGACGCTGACGGGACCGTGAAGGACACCCTTCAGCGCCTCCAAGACGTCCGTTATCCGATCATCGGCGACGCCCGAGGACCACTCATGTTCTTCCATAGGGAGGAGGCTTAAGCTCGCGCCTCGGGCGCATGCGCCGCCTGACCCCATAGTTATACCGGAGCGCCCGCGGAAGTCCAGGGTCGGCGGACGTGATTTTAGTCGCCCCCCGACGAGCGGCGGGCCTCGAGGTGGGTCATTAGGCATAAAGACCCCGGCCCGAAGGGCCGTTTTTCGACGAGGTTTTGGGCCCCTTGGCCCTGCTCTCCTCAACGGCGGCCCCTTATATTAAAGGAAGTGCCCCCTTTCCGGGCCCTTTTTCGTCGCTGTGTTTCTGAGCGCCTGTCCCGTATGGGGCGGGTCGGTCAAAACCGCGCTCATCGACAATCCCGAGATGCCTCGAGCGGTTCCGGGGCCCGCGATCCTTTCCGTGCCGGCGCCGCTTACCCAGGCGCTTCCCTTGGCGTCCCCGCTGCCCGTTCAGGCTCGCACGCTCATCGAAGCGGGCAACCGGACGGCGGGTACGATCCAGCGCGGCGATACCGCGACCGCCGGTCGGAGGCTGGACGGACTCTTCGATCGGAAGCGGCGAGGCAACGCGGATAAAGCGCGGCACCAGGCGCGGCGTGCGATGGCCGACCCGGATCGCCGGCCGTAATCGGGCAACCAACCACAATCCCCTCACCCCCACCCTCTCCCCCCGAGGGGGGCGAGGGAGAACTCGGTGAGAATTGGTAAAATTCATTCATGGCTCACAACGGGTTCACCTACATCCTCGGCGACTCGGATTTCGAGGTCAAGCGGCTCGCGTTCCAGGCGAAGGTCTGGGAGGACATGACCGAGGGGCTTTTCGACCGGCTCGGCGTCGGGCCGGGGTGGCGGTGCCTGGAGGTCGGGCCCGGGACGGGCACGGTGTTCCTGCCGCTGGCCAAGCGCGTCGGGCCGCGCGGCGAGGCGCACGGCGTCGAGCGCTCGCCGGAGTTCGCGGCGTACCTTGAACGGAAAATCCGCCGCGGCAAGCTTTCGCAGGCGAAGGTGATCCGTTCCGAGCTGCTTTCGGCCGATCTGCCGCGCGCCCATTACGATCTTATCTTCGCGCGCTGGGTGTTCATCTTCCTGCCCGAGGTGGAGCGGCATCTGGCCAAGCTGCGCGAGGCGCTGAAGCCCGGCGGCCTCATCGCGATCGAGGATTACCACCGCACCGGCGTCGGGCTATACCCGAAGCCGCGGCACTGGGACGACGTGATGCGGGCCGACACCGCCTGGTTCGCGTCCCAGGGCGGCGACATCAGCGTCGCGGGGCGTCTGCCGGCGCTGTTCAAGCGCGCGGGGTTCGAGCTGGTCGAGGTCGTGCCGAACGTAAAGACCGGGACGCCCGCCTCGCCCGTCTGGACCTGGGCCGAGAGCTACTTCCTCAAGTACCTCGATCAAATGGCGCGCTTCGCCCCGCTCGACGCCGCGAAGGCGCGCCGCTTCCGCGCCGACTGGCTGAAGGCCAAGCGCGACCCGACCTCGCTGTTCATCTCCCCCGCGATACTGGACGTCGTGGGACGCCGGCCGCGCTGAACGGCAAATCAGCGCGGTCCCGCGGTCCCGCACCGCGGTCCCGCGCCTTGCAATTCCCGCAATAGGGGCTAAACTATCGCGGGCCTCCATGCTTCCTAAACGTGCACAACGCATCAGTTTGATCGTTGCAGCCTGCGGTTTGCTAACGGTCCCTCCCGCGCGAGCCTTGATCCTCATCAGTTCCTACACTCTTGTTAATGCAACCGGCTCCGTCATCGCCTGGTCGATCGACCATGACGCCGCAGGCAATATCTATGCAGCCGGCGTGGTCAACAACACTGCATGGATCGGGAAATATTCCTCCACGCTGGAGCCCTTGGCCAATGTAACGATAGGCGGGACCACGGGTGGCGCCTGGGCTCAAAAACTACGGATTGATAACGCCGGAAAAATCTGGGTGGTTGGCGGCACCGACGAGGGAACTCCGAGTGCTAAGGCCGCTGTGTGGAAGTTCGACTCACAGCTTGTCCTATTGTCGAGTGCGGGTTTTCCCGGTGCGTTCGGGGGAGAATTGGTCGTCTTCTACGATCTGGCTTTCGCCAGCGGAGGCCAGGTCGTGGCCGCCGGATGGGGCGACCTCTCCGCGTCAAACCAGGAGGACGCCTGGGTCGTCAAATTGGGCTCATCTCTAGCGCTAGTAAGTAGCGCAACGGTGAATGGTCCTGCGAACAATTTGGACGCTGCGTTAGGGTTGGCCGTTGATGCCGCGGACAATATTTATGTTACGGGCGAACTGACCGTCGCGGGGCAAGGCGAAACCTTATGGGTCGCAGAGTTCTCTCCAACACTAACTCCATTGCGAAGCATAACGCGGGATTTCGCCGGTCTGGCCGAATTTGGCAATGCCGTCAAGCTGGATTCAGCCGGACATGTATGGATTCCGGAGGTCCAAAACCTCACCATCGCATCTTACCAGAACGTGCCGATTACAGGAGATATTCGGGTTGACGAATTCGACGATCAACTGCAATTGCTTAGAAGCACGACCGTCAGTTTCGCCTTTAATCATAATAGCTGGGGACTCGACCTTGCTTTCGACGCACAAGGAAGAGCCTGGACCGTCGGTGGTCTCAACGGGACCGGACTGCAGGGAAGCGGAAACGCCTGGGTGGGGGTGTATACCTCTTCACTGACGCCGGTTGCCGATTTCGCATTACAACTCGACACCAGTTCCATTGCACATGGACTCTTCATAGACTCGACTGGAGACGCTTGGATATCCGCTAATACGGGAGCATTTCCGAACCCCGGGGAGTTCGTCGTGGCCCGGGTCGGCTTCCGCCCACCCAACCCCGTGGTCGATCTCACGGCATCAACACGGGCATCAGACCAGATATCTCTTGCATGGAGCGCCACAGGGAACGAATTGGGACTAGGCGCGCTGATCAACTCAACGTACACGGTCCAGTACACCTCTGTCGCCTCTTTTTCCTCGTGGGATCCATCCGGCGCGGGTCCGAACTATGTCGCGGCGATCTCCATCTCTACCAGTGGTGTGGCGCCGGGTTCACCTCAACTCGGCATGGTCCATGGACTCAGCCCGAACACCACATGGTATTTCCGTTTGTGGACCACCAATGCCTTCGGCCTGAACTCAGCCGTCTCGAATCCCGCCATGGCCTGCACCTTGGCCGCTCCTCCGACCGGGACCGTCGTGGCCGAAGCCGATTCCTCAAGTGTAACTCTGGCTTGGTCATCGGCAGAGGATCCTCCGGGGACGACGTACGAGGTGCAGGCCTCGACCTCCGTGGATTTCTCCTCCGTCCAAACGTCGACGACCGTGAACCCGGCCGCCACCGTTGCCGGCTTGAGTCCTAACACCGCGTATTTTTTCAGGGTCAGGGCCTTAAGCCACACTGCCGTGCCGACGATCTACGACTCGATTGTGTCGACCAGGACTCCGCTGGCGGCGCCGATGGGATTATTCATCGCCGGCCTCACGACGCGCGGTCTTACTCTCGCTTGGACCGCCAATGGCAATCCCACCGGCAGCCTCTACGAAGCTTCCTTTTCGACCTCGATGGATTTCACGGGAAACTTCGCCTCGACAACCACCACGGATTTGTCGGTGGCGTTCAACGGACTCTTGGTCAACACGACTTATTACGGCCGCGTCCGCGTGCAAGGCCTCGCGCCGTCGGCGTTCGTCCAGTCCGGCCCCGTCTCGACCTTGGCCGATTCGCCCACGGGGACCTCGGCCGCCGGAGCATCATCGACGACCATCGCTCTCTCGTGGACGCCGAACGGCAACCCGGCCGGAACCCTCTACAAAGTCTCCTACTGGTCCGTGGGCGGAGGGACGACCACAACTTCGGTCGCCGCGACGTCGTTCACCGCGGCGGGCCTCTCGCCATCGACGACCTACTATTTGCAGGTCAGGGCCTCCAACCGATCCGGGATAGACTCGGCCCCGGACACGGCCATCTCCACCGCCACCGCCTCGCCGGCCCAGATCACCCAAGTGATCGCGCCCGACCAAGGCGGAGAGCTGACATTCCTTTTGCCGTCCGGAGTCGTGGATGTACAAGTCCCACCAGGTGTCTTCGCTCAAGCCGTACCCCTGACGATAACAACGCCGTCGGAGCCCCCGGCCGGCTCGTTTATGAACCATGTCGCCTTGAATGTAACGGTCTCCATCGACGCCAGCGGAAACCAGCCGCGCGGGAGCGTGCGGCTGAGAATTCCCTTTTCGCCGTCCGACGTTTCGGGCCTTGATGTCTCAAAGCTGATCATCGCGCGTTGGTCGGACTCCGCCCAAGCCTGGGTGCCTCTACCGTCCACGGTGAACACGTCCTTGCGCTACGTCGAAGCCTACACGAACCACTTCTCCGTATTCAGGCTGTTTCAAGCCTCGCCTCCGGCCGACTTGTCCGCCATGGCGATCTTTCCGAATCCGCTGAGGCCGGCTCTCGGTCAAACCTCGGTGACCTTCGCGAATCTACCGGCCAACGCGCGGATCAGGATTTACACCATGCTCGGCGAGTTAATCCGCGACTTGAACGCGGACACGACGGGCTTGGCCTCATGGGACGGAACAAACGAGAGCGGACGAAAGACCGCTACAGGCGTCTACCTGGCGCTCATCGAAAGCGGCAGTTCGCGCCGGACGGCCAAGGTGGCGGTGCAGCGATGAGGCTCTGGCTCCTGGCGACATTGCTGGCGTGGTGCGAACCGGCCGCCGCGGCGGATTTTGATGCTTCGGCCAAGGGCACGACGACGGCCGACTTCCTTCGCATGGGTGCCGGGGCGCGCGGAGCCGCGATGGGAGAGGCTTTCTCGGCGACAGTGGACGACGCGACGTCGCTGTATTGGAATCCGGCGGCGCTGACACGGATATCTTCCCGCTCCGCGGCTTTCATGCACGCGACGCATCTTGAGTCCTCCTTCTTCGACTATTTGGCCTACGGCGCGAAATTGGGCCGGTCCAGCGCATGGGGAGTAAGCGCCCAATACTTCTCCGCCGGCTCCATCCCCGAGACTGACATCTCTGGAAGCAGCTTGGGGCAATTCTCCCCGCACGACTTGGCGGTGAGCGCGGGCTATGCTCGAGAAGCGGCAGGATTCAGTTTGGGAGCATCGGGAAAATTCCTCCGCTCCACCGTGCTCGGCTCGGCGCAGGCTTTCGCCGTCGATTTCGGAATCCTGAGCCCCGCCATGGCCGGCGAACGGCTGCGAATGGCTTTCACCGCGTCGAACATCGGCGGCAGAATGAAGTTCGACGCCGACTCCGAAAGCCTGCCGCTTGTCTACAAGCTGGGAGCCGCGTTGCGCTTGTCCTCGTCGTGGCTGGTTACCGGGGAAGCGGCGGCGCCGCGGAACAACGCTCCGTTTCTTTCGGCGGGAACGGAGTACGCATTGATTACGGGACAAAACTTGCGCGTCATGGGTCGAGCCGGCTACAACGGCCGCAACGGCCAGGACACACCCGGCTTCGCGGGCGCTTCTTTCGGCCTGGGACTGGGCTATGGATCGCTGCAACTCGACTATGCAGTGGTGCCGTTCGGCGTTCTCGGGCTGGCCCGCCGATTGTCGCTCTCCTGGAGCTGGCAATGAACGTTCATTCTTAACCCTGTCGAATCCAGCCGCGCTCTGTTATACTGAAGCTCGGCCGTGGACACGGATCCCCTCAGGCGTCCCCGCAAGCTCAGGCGCAGGCTGAACGCCACCGTCCTGCTGTCGATCGTCTGGTTCGCCGCGTTCGGGCTTGAGACCGCGGGCATCGTTTATTGGTCGTCCGCGCTCCAAGCCGCGACCGAGCGGCTCGCCGCGGCGGGGGGCCGACTGAATCTCGCGGCGGTCGAGGCCTCCACCTTGATCGGCCGGGCCGCGGCCGCTTCCGCGGACGCGATGTTCCTTAAGGGCCTGCCCGACCTGCTGCCGCAGGACAAGGGTTACCTCCGCACGCAGAAGGCGATCGCCGAGGAGGTGCAGGAGCGGCGGAGCCAGCTTTCCCGCAAGCTCGAGGGCGCTCTCTACATCGTCGTCGACGCGAAGACGAACAAGCTCTACCTGAAGAAGGGCTTCAAGCTGCTGTGGGAGGCCGACTGCTCGGTCGGCAAGGGCGGCATGCTGGTGGA
Source organism: uncultured Elusimicrobia bacterium (assembly GCA_964566245.1). Taxonomy (GTDB): domain Bacteria; phylum Elusimicrobiota; class Elusimicrobia; order CAZMIB01; family CAZMIB01; genus CAZMIB01. Next base: position 6,981 of record CAZMIB010000007.1, read on the forward strand.
CAAGCGCACCGGCCGGCGCTGGGAGTTCGTCACGCCGCGCGGCGAGTTCCGCGTCGTCAGCAAGGCCGAGAACCCCGAGTGGAAGAAGCCGGACTGGGCCTACGCCGAGACGGGCGAGAAGCCCCCACCGCCCGATGATCCGAGCCGCTTCGTGAAGGGCGAGTTGGGCGCGTATCTGCTGAACCTCGGCAACGGCTACCTGATCCACGGCACGAAGAACGAGGCGCTGCTGGGCCGGCCGGCCTCGCACGGCTGCGTGCGCCTCGGCGCCGACGATTTGAAGCGGCTTTATCAGAAGGCGCCGGTCGGCACGCGCGTCTTCATTTTATACTGAGCATGGACCTCGAGCGCTGGACGTTGTACTTGAACCGACGGGCCCGACCGGCCACGGTGGCCGCGCTCGGGCTCGCGCTGCTGGCGGGCCAGGCGCTGATGCTGCTGCGCCTGCACGAGGAGGCCGAGTCGCGCCGCGCGGATCTCCAGGCCATGGCCCCGCGGCTCGAGGACGCCGAGACCCAGCTCGGCGAGGCGCGCACCGGCTTCAACTACAAGGCCAAGGAGCTGCAGCGCGTGAAGTCCGACCTGTCGCGGCTGGCGCGCTCGAAGCGGACGGTGTACGAGCTCGGCCTTCAGCTCCAGGAAGAGCGGCGGCTGGTCGAGAAGCAGTGGGAAATCCTGTTCACCTACCTGATGCTCGACAAGGACGCGCGCAAGATGCACTTGATGCGCGGCGAGCAGTTCCTGGAAAGCTACCCGATCCAGCACGCCCCGCCGAAGGCCTTCGGCGACGTGAAGCCGCTGCCCGCGTTGGTGCAGATCACGTCGAAGGAGCGCTTCGCTCACCCGGAGCGCGGGCGCTATGAGGAGGAGAACGGGAAGCTGCAGTGGGAGCCTCCCCAGGTCGGCGCGTCGCCGCGCGCGAACGCCCTCGGCGAGTACGTGATGTTCACGAACAGCGCGCTGATCCTGCACGGCCCGCCCAAGAGCCGCAAGGAGCACGACGCCTACCCGCATTACTGCCTCGGCCTGTCGCTCGGGCAGGCGAAGCGCCTCTACGCGCGGGGCTTCATCGGGATGAAGCTGGGGACCTTGCCGCCGGAGAAGTCGGCGGCCGCCGCCTCGAAAAGCGGGCGCTAAGGGCGCCGCTCGTCCTCATCGTCGTCCCGGTCCCTCATCCGAGCCTGCATCCAGGCCGCCCCCAGCGCGCCCCAGACCGCCGCGATCAGGAGAGGCGCGCCCATGATCAGGCTCGCGACCCCGAGCAGCGCCGCCATCCCCATCTCGGCGCTTCGCGGCCAATGCGCCGCTTGGGCCGCGAGCGGGCCCATGAAAGGGACGGGGAGACGAACCCCCGGATTCCGCCCGAGGCGCGACGGCCCGGAGATGCTGAGCAGCCTGACGCTGCCGTCCTCGAGGCCGACGGCGATGTGCCGCCCGTCCGGGTGAGCGGCGACGGCGTTGAGCTTGCCGTCCAATGTGGCGTCGACGTCCTCGCCGCCGGGCGCCAACGAGCGGACCTCCACCACGCCGTCCTGGCGGACGATGACCAGCCGATCCTGCCCTGGAGTCAGGACGGAGAAAGTCATGCCTCTATAGGACTCCTGGGAAACTCGAGCATCCACCTGCTCGCCGGTCTCGACGTCCCAGACGCCGTGCTCCGGGCCCGCGGTCGACAAGAGACGCCGCCCGCCGGCCATGAAAAAGACCCGGTCGAAGCCGATGACCTGCCGGGGAGGATGTGGGTCTTGCGGAACGCTCAGGGTCAAGGAGCTCTTCTCCCGGCCGTCGCGCGCGTCCCAAATCCGGTTCGGAGCGCCGTTTCCGGCGCCGGCAACGTAGCGCCCGTCCGGAGAAACGTCGAGGTGCTGATAGCCCTCGCCCGCGAAAAACGAGCGCGTGCCCGCGTGCTCCACGTTCCACGCGACGATCGCGGTGTCCGAATGAGCGCCCCCGATAACCTTGGCGCCGTAGATGCGATCGTCGTTCGGTCCGAATTCCGCCCACCAATAATCATCCGCGATCCCAAGCCGCTCGATGAGCTTGCCGCCGCGCGTCGACCACAAAGTGAGGCCTTGGCCCGGCCCGGCCGAGAGGAGCATTCGGCCGTCGCGGCTGACGTTCAGCGAGGATATCCCATCCTCCGCGCCGCTGGACTTAAGGCGGAGGCGCCCCTTAAGGCGGCCCCCCTCGACGTCGAACGCGAGGATCTCCGGGACCGCGCCTCCGACGTAAAGCGTTCTCCCGTCGGAACTGAAGGCCAGCGCCCTGACTCGGGTCCGGCCTTCCGAATGGGGCAGCAGGCGCAAGCCCTCGTACCGGCGAACCTCTAGGATCTTTTTTATCGGAAGGACGCGGGACGACCCGGGCTCGCGCGCGTTAAGAGCGCCGGCGGAGGCCGAGAGGGAGCCGCGCTCCCGCGCGCCGGAATAAAGCGACTGGAGCGCGGCCTCGGTCTCCATCGCGGGCCTATCGAGGGCGACGGCGGCGCGGATGTCCAGCAGCGACGCCCGGGCGGAGATCCGCGCGGCGAGGGGAGCCGGGGCGAGCATGCCGGGGAGCGCCGGGAGCGGCAGGCTCGCGGGAAGCGTCAGGCGCGGCGACAAAGGCGCGATGGAGAGATGCGGCTCCGCGCGAAGGATCGGAGATTGGATGGAGCCCGCGTCCACGGTCGCGGCGGCGGAAGGGAGGATGAGACTGAAGGCGAAAAAGCCGAGGAAAGAGAGCATCGCTCGGCCATACTATAAAGGAAGGCGAAAGACGGCGACGGACGAAGGACCCAGGAAAGCGGAAACAATCGTTCCCTGGGTCAATAGGAAAAAGGAAGGGGGAAAGAGCGCGTGCTCTTTTCCCCCCTCACCCTACCCTCTCCCCCAAGGGGGAGAGGGATAACCTCAACGACCCTTCTCCATCATTTTGTCGAGGCCCTCGAGGGAGCCGTCGACGGCGAAGCCTTGGACGAAGGCGGGGGTGATGCCGGCCGCGGTGACCGCGCTGGGAGCCGCGCCGAACGGGATGTCGACCCTTTGGCCGGGCTGCAAGGTAAGCGTCTTGCCGTGGGCCGTGACCGTGATCGTGCGCTCGATGCTGGCGTAAGAGCTGGTCTTGTTCTCGTCTGTCTTGCCCCAGAACAAGGTGCCCCGGACGGCGGCGACGGCGGCCGGCGTGCGCACCGAGAACGAGTCGCCGCGCGTCAGCTTGCGCGTGAGGCCGATCAGGAACTCCCCGGCTGAGATGATCAGGCGGGTCCGGCGGGCCGGGCCGAGCATCGCGAACTGGGTGTTCTCTTTCAACAAAACGGTGTCCCCGTTCGTGAAGACGACGTGGGCATGCGCGCCCTGCTTCGTCTCGATCTCGTCGCCGAAGTTCAGCTCGGTGCCGGACGGCCGGATGACGAAGCGCTTCTCCCCCTTGTGCCGCACCGTCACCTTGCCCTCGACGGCCTTGAGCACGGCGTCCGCCCCGAAGGCGGGCGCGGCCAACACCAACGCCAGAAGCGCGGCGACGCCCTTGTTGATACCTTTCATGGAACGACCTCCAGGTCGCGGAATACGATGCCCGTCGGAACCTTCGGATAGAAGTACGTCGACTTCTGCGGCAACAGCCCCGCTTCGCCGACGGCCGCGCGTATCGCGGGCAAGGACGGCGGCTTGATGAAGAAAGCCGCGGCGCCGCGCGCTTTCGCGAGCTTGAGCGCCTCGCCCGCGTCCTTCACGTAGGCGACGTCGCCGGGGTCGACGCCCGCGAGCAGGCGGCGCACCCACTGCACGTCCAAGGTAGCGCGTCCCGAGCCGAAGCGCGGCGCGACGCCGGGCTTCGGGCGGCAGAGGGACAAATCGCGGCCGGACGCCAGGCCGAAGGCCAGCGGCTCGGCCGAGGCCAGGCGCCGCTCCAGCTCCGCGAGCGAGCGGCAGCTTTCCCGCGCCGCCTCGCGGCGCAAGCGCCGCTCGAGCCGCGCCTTTTGCGCGGCGTCGAGGGAGGCCACACGGTGGGTCGGCAGGACGACGAGCCCGGGGTCGGCCTCGCTGCAGACGTAGGCCAGCACGCGCCCGGCCCCCGGAAGCCTCGAGGCGCGCGAGAAGCGCCAGGCGACGAGGTAGCGGTGATGGCCGTCCGCGATCAGCATCGGCTGAGGGCGCAGCGCCGCCTCGACGCGGCGGACGTCCTCCGGGGCGTCGATGATCCAAAGGCGCAGGGACTCGTCGCCGCTTTTCAGCGCGCGCGCGGGCCGGCGCGCGGCGAGCCGGGCCAGGAGGGCGGAGAGCCGGCCGCCGGGATCGGCCGCGGCGCCGAAGATCGGGCTGGTGTTGGCGCGCAGCGCCGAGAGAAGCCTACGCCGGTCGCGCTTCGGCTTCGACAAGGTCTTCTCGTGCGCGACGACCGCGGACGAGCCCGGAGCGGCCAGGCGCAGCGCGCCGAACAGCCCGCGGCGCGTCAGCGTTCCTCCCTCCCAGCGGAAGCTCTGCTCCAACAGCGTGTACGAGGGACGCTCGTCCAGCGCCAGGCGGCTTTCCCCCCGCCACGCCGCCCAGGCGCCGCGGGCGTGCTCGTAGCCGTCAGGGCCGGGCAGCTCGACCGAGATCGCGTTCAGCGGCTCGCGCCTCAGGCGCGCCGCGAGCTCCGGGGCGATGATATCGTAGGGCGGACAGATCGCGCGCTTCAGCTCGATATCCGGGGCGAAGCGCAGGGCTCGGAACGGGGCGAGATCGGGCATCGGTCAGCGTCTCACGGGGGCGGGAGCTGCCCGGGATGGCCGTCGAAGCGGTAGGGGTGGTCGAGGTAGCCCTTCGCGACCTCGTGGAAGCCCCACACGTCCGGATAATCGAGCACCTGGCGGTACTCCTTCCTCGCGGCGTCGCGCCGGCCGAGGGCGTCGTCGACCTCGCCGAGCCTGAGCAGCCCCCACACGCCCCAGCGGCTGGGCTTCTTCTTGTCGCCGGCCATCGCCGCGGCCTGCTGGAACTCGCGCTCGGCCCCCATCAAATCCCGGCGCACCATCCTCACGACGCCGAAGGCCACGCGCATGCGCGCCTTGTCGCTTTCGGGATAATACGGCTGATGGGTGTCGATCCGGTCCACGTACTCCTGCGTGACGCGCTCGACGCCGTCCATGTCGCCCGCGACGTAATAGCAAACCTGCTCGATCTGATGGAACACGGGGCTGAAGGGGTAGCGCCGGCGCAGCGACTCGATCATCGACAAGGCGAGCTTGGGGTTCTTCGCGCCGAAGCGGTCCTCGGTGTAGACCTCGATCAGCAGCAGCTCGGCGGCCACGTTGACCAGGTGCCCCTTCGTCGCCGCCAGCTTCAAGTGCTCGATGCCGGCCAGGCGGTCGCCTCCGAGAAAGAAATTGCCGAGCACCTTCACAAAGCGCGGGAAAACGTCGGCGTAGTACTCCCACATGCCGATGCCGAGGTAGGCGTCGTAGTACTTGGGGTCGATCTTGTTCGCCTGGCGCGTCGCCTTGATCGCGCGGCGGCCGTCGACCAAGGCGCGCAGGAAGCGATTCTGTATGACCGCCAGGCGGCTGCGCATCCCGTAGGCGCCGCCGAGCACGAGGTAGCCGTTCGGGTCGTCCGGGTGGCCCTTGATCCACGCCTCGGCCGAGGCGACGGCGCGGTCGACGTTCTTCTCGAACTGCTTCCCGAGCTCGGGATCGGCCTGCTGGGACTCGTAGACGTAGCGCGCCCAGGAGACGGCCGCCTCGCCGAACGGGCCGAACGGGTGCGACGCGTCCTCGGCCTCGATCTTGCGAAGCTCGGCCTGGGCGCCGTCGAAATCGAACGCGAAGACGCGGTCGAGGCTGGCCGCGGCCGCGGCGTCGATCGTCGCGGAGATTTGAGGGGCCGCGAAAGACGGAGCGGCGGCGAGCAAAACGAGAAGCAGCGGCAACATTGAGGAACGGGATTTTATCATATGGAACGAAGGGGGCATAACGTGTACAATTCCTCCCTCACCCAGGCAAGGAGACCTCATGTTCTTCAAGCGCATCCTGATCAGTTGCTTCGAGTTCAGCATGTCGATCCTCATGCTGTCCGGCGGCATCTATCTGAACTACAAGGCCTTCATAAAAGCCAACCCCGATTTCGACATGGAGCAGGAGATCAAGAAGAACAACGTCGCGGTCGGCATCCTGGTCGCGGCGATCATGCTGGCCTCCTCGATGATCATGAAGGAAGCCATGTTCTCCTTGGTCTCGCTGTTCCGCATCTTCATCACCGCCCCCGAAAGCGAGCCCCTGAGCCCGTGGCGGCTGCCGGGTGTGGGGGGCGGCC
>CAZMIB010000007.1:13262-41086 GCA_964566245.1 uncultured Elusimicrobia bacterium
TTTTCCACCACCCCCCCGAGGGGCGGGCGCTGGAGCCGGGGCCGGTGCCGGTGGTGGGGGGCCGGCAACTTCGTGAGGGCGTTCACGCTGGCGGTGTTCACGATCCGGTTCGGGCTGCGCGTGTTCGGCCGCATGATGACCGCGTTCAAGGGCGGCGACGAGCTCAAGCGCGGCAACGTGGCGGTCGGCATGCTGCTCGCGAGCGTGGTGCTGGTCGCCGGGCTGTACGTCAGCGAGGGCGTCAGCTCGCTGTCGAAGGCGCTTATCCCCCAGCAGACGATCGGCCGCGTCCAAATCCTGAAGTAACCGTACCGGTCTTGCGAAAAGGCCGGAAATCCATTACCTTATCGGCCGTATGGGCATACTGGTCTACGGCGGCAGCTTCGACCCGCCGCATCAGGGCCATCTCGAGCTTCTGCGCGCGGCGCTTGAGCAGACCGGGGCCGCGGCGATCGTCGTCCCGAGCCATCAGAACCCGCTGAAGGCCGCCCCCGGCGCGTCGGCCTCCGACAGGCTGGCGCTGCTGAAGCTCGCGCTGAACGGCCTGCCGGCCGCGCTGCGGCGGCGCGTCCAGATTTCGCGCTTCGAGCTGGATAAGCGCGTCGTCTTCACCTGGATGACGCTCGCTCATCTGAAGAAGCTCCATCCGGGGGCGGAGCTGGGGTTGCTGCTCGGCTCGGACTGCCTCCAAAGCTTCACGCGCTGGCGCCGCTGGAAGGACATCCTCCGCATGGCGCGACTCGTCATCGGCCGCCGCCCCGGAGAGAGCGCCGCGCCGCCGCCCGGGGCCGAGGTGCTGTGGCTCGAAGGCGTCTTCCCCCCGCTCTCCTCCACCGGCCTGCGCGAGGCCCTGCGGGCGGGCGAGGACGTCCGCCTTCCGGCCGGGGTCCTGCAGCACGTCCGAAGGCGGGGGCTGTACGACCAGGGCATCCATCGCTGGCTGAAGGCTCGGTTGAAGCCGGACCGCTACGCGCACGTCTTGGCCGTCGCGCGCATGAGCCGCCGGCTGGCGCATATCCACGGCTTGGACGCCCAGCGCGCGGGACGGGCGGCGCTGCTGCACGACGCGGGGCGGGCCCTGTCCCTCAAGGAGATGGTGGCTTATTGCCGCCGCTACCGCGTCGAGGTCCCTCGGCGCGAGGAGATCGAGCGGCGCAACCCGCTGCTGCTGCACGCTTTCGTGAGCGCCGACATCGCGCGGCGGCGTTTCGGCGTCACGGACGAGGGGGTGCTGAGCGCGGTGCGCAACCACACCTTGGGCCGGCCCGGGATGCCGGCGCTCGACACGCTGCTTTACGTCGCGGACGTCGCCTCCGAGGATAGGACCTTCGCCGCCTCGGCGCGCGTGCGCGAGCTGGCGTTCAAGGACCTGGACCGGGCGCTCGCGGCGGCGGCGGAGGCGAAGTTGGCGTGGGTGATCGCGCAGGGAGGGTGGCTGCATCCCTTGGGAGTGGAGTTGTGGAATAGCTTGTTGGAGAATCACGCATGATGGAAGCGTACGCTCGGGGGGAGAGGTGGCTGCTGGCGGCGGTCACGGCGGTGGTGCTCGGCGTGGCGGGACTGCATTTGAGGTCGGAGGTCGCGCCGGCGCTGAGCTCGGGGACTCCGCTGAACGTGCTCGTCATGCCGCGGGCGTCGGGGCCGTTTTTGCTGCTGCAGTGGCGGCCGGTCGAGCGCCGGCTGCGCGCGATCTCGCTGGATCCGTCGACGGCCGTGGACTCGTCCGAGGCCCGGACGATGGGCGAGCTGGCCGGCGTCCCGCCGCGGCGCGCGGTCGCGACCGTCGAGGCGCTGTTCAAGGGCGCGACCGCCCGGCTGATGATCCCGCATTGGCTGCGCTGGGATCCGCCGGTGCGCGGGCTGCCGAACGACGATTTCGCTCTCGCCTGGTCCAAGGGCGCCCTGCCGCGCTGGTCGCGCAGCCCCCGCGCGCTGCTGGCGCTGCCGGCCGCGCTGCGGCGCGCCGCGCGCGAGGAACGCAGCGACCTTTCGACCTACGACCTGCTGCTGCTGGCGCTGGATTTCCAGCAGGCCGAGGGCGTCGCCGCGGCGATCCCGGCCGGGCGCGAGGTTAAGGGGCGCTTCGAGGCCCTGCCGGCCAGCCTGGAGGGGTTGAAGTCCGTTTTTCTGGCCGCGCGGACCGAGCCTCCCGCGGCGGCCCCGACGGCGGAGGTCCTTAACGCGTCCGGGAAGCCCGGTTTAGCCCAGGACGCGACCAAAGTGCTACGCTTGAATGGGATCGACGTCGTGAACTTCGGCAACGCCGGGGGCTCCCGGCCGAGGACTTTGATCGTCGACAGGACCGGCCGGCGCGCGGACGCCGAGAAGGCGCGCCGCGCGCTGGGCTCGGAGGCGGACCTTCTGACCGAGCCCGACCCCTCGCGGCTGGCCCAGGTCAGCGTGCTGCTCGGCGAAAGCTTCGCGGCAGCCAGGAAATGAAGCGGCGGGAGAAACGACATGGACCTAGTGACCATCCTTAAGAGCGCCGTGGACCAGGGCGCCAGCGACATCCACATCGTCATCGGCAAGCCGCCGATGATGCGCGCCAACGGCGAGGTCAAGCCGATCGACCCGTCCGTGCCGCCGCTGTCCGCCGAGGACGCGAAGAACATGATCTACTCGATCCTCTACGAGGAGCAGCGCGCGCGCTTCGAGCAGAACTGGGAGCTCGACTGCTCGTTCGCGGTCACCGGCCTGTCGCGCTTCCGCGTGAACGTGCTGATCACGAAGAACGGCGTCGAGTCCGTCATGCGCGTGATCAGCTCCAAGATCCCCGACCCGACCAAGCTCGGCCTGTCCCCGGCGATGCTCGAGCTGTCGGAGCTGCCGCGCGGCATGGTGCTCGTCACCGGGCCGACCGGCTCCGGCAAGTCCACGACCTTGGCCTGCCTCATGGAGCTGGCCAACCAGAACCGCCCGGACCACATCCTGACGATCGAGGACCCGATCGAGTTCGTCTATGAGTCGAAGAAGTGCATCATCCGCCAGCGCGAGGTCGGGCAGAACACGAAATCCTTCACGAACGCCCTGAAAGCGGCGCTGCGCGAGGATCCGGACATCATCCTGGTCGGCGAGATGCGCGACTACGAGACGATCGGCCTCGCGGTGACCGCGGCCGAGACCGGCCACCTCTGCTTCGGCACGTTGCACACGCAGGACTGCCCGTCGACGGTCGCGCGCATCCTGGACGTGTTCCCCCCGCACCAGCAGGCGCAGATACGCGTGCAGCTCGCGAACTCGCTGCGCGCGGTGGTCGCGCAGATACTGCTGCCGCGCAAGGACGGCAAGGGGCGCGTCGCCTGCCGCGAGCTGATGGTCGTCACGCCGGCTGTCGCGAACCTGATCCGCGAGGGCAAGACGCACATGATCTACAGCGCGATCGACACCGGGGCCCAGTTCGGCATGGTGTCGATGGACCGCTCGCTGGCCGAGGTCATCAAGGCCGGCATCGTGGAGCCTGAGCTCGCTTTGACCAAGGCCCACAACCCCGACCAGGTCCGCATGTTCGCGGGCCTCGGCGCGGCCAAGCCCGGGGTATCGGTAACGGCGCACTGAAGCGTTCCCAGGGGGACCCATGGACTCCACCGAGAGGACCGACAGGCTTAAGTCGCTGTCGCTGCTTCAGCACCTTTCCCGCGAGAAGCTCGACGAGCTGGTCAAGGTGCTCAAGGTGCAGGCCTTCCCGGCCGGGAACGTCGTCTTCGAGGAGGCCTCGCGGGGCGACACGATGTTCCTGGTCGCCGAGGGGCAGGTCCGCATCGAGAAGAAGGTCGAGGCCGGCGGCTTCAAGGAGCTGGCGTTGCTCTCGCCCGGGGACTTCTTCGGAGAGATGGCCTTGCTGGAGGAGACGCCTCGCTCGGCGCGCGCGGTCGCGCACACCGACGCCACTTTGTTCTCGCTCGGCCGCGGGGACCTGGACCGCTGGCTGAAGGCCGAGCCGGTCATGGCCCTCGGCTTCTTCGTGGAGCTGATGCGCGGCCTCTCGCACCGCCTCCGGCGCACCTCGGAGGAGCTGGTGCTGCTGCACGACCTCAGCCACCTCGTGCTGCGGAAGTTCGCCGACGAGTCGACCTTCCTGGCCGCGGTGCTGAGGCTGATGGTGCCCCACATGGAGGGCGACTGGTCGGGGGCGGCCTACCTCTACAACGAGTTCAACGAGGACGTCGACCGCGTCGGCGCCGAGGGCCGCGCGACGGCCTCTTTGCCGCCGAAGATCGGAGCCAAGGACGCCGCGAACCGCTGGCTCGACGCCTCGACCTACTGCGTCGCGCTGCCGAACAAGGACGGCGCCCCGCTCGGCTTCCTGCTGATGCGCAACGCCCTGGCGATGAACCCGCGCGAGAAGGCCGAGATCGAGATCGCGCTGAGCGCGGCCGCGCACCTGCTCTCCTCGGCGCTGCAGAACATCAAGCACGAGACCGAGCAGGCCCTGCGCGCCCGGCTGGAGCACCAGAAAACTTATGGCGCTTCGCTTTAAGACGCTCGCGGTCTCGGCCGCGCGCGCCGCCGACGATAAGAAGGGCGAGGACATCGCTCTGCGCCACCTGCGTCCCGCCTCTCTGACGCAGTATCTCCTGCTCGTGACCGCCGGCTCGACCGCGCAGCTCGAGGCCCTGGAGGAGCACATCCAGGAGACGCTCGAGGAGAAGGGCCTGTGGGCCGTGCACCACGACGGCGGACGCAGCGACCACTGGCGCGTTCTCGACTACGGCGGACTCCTCGTCCACCTGATGCGCCCCGAGGCTCGCTCCTTCTACGGCCTCGACCGCCTCTACCACGACGCCCGAGCGATCGACTGGAAGCCGAACGGAAAGACGAAGACGGCGAAGCCGAAGTCGAAGAAGAAAAAAACCTAGTTCAGACGGCCTGTCCCGCCGCCCAGCCCGAGGCCCAGGCCCATTGGAAGTTGTAGCCGCCCAGCCAGCCCGTCACGTCGACCACCTCGCCGATGAAAAACAGGCCCGGCGCCTTGCGGGCCTCCATCGTCTTCGACGACAACTCGTCGGTATCGACGCCTCCGCGGGTCACCTCGGCCTTCCCGTAGCCGACCGTACCCCGGGGAACGAAGCGCCAATCCTGCAGCCGCGCGCGGAAAGCCTCGAGCTGCGGCTTCGAGAGCGCGGCGAGGACGGCGTCCTTCGGCAGATAGAGATCGCAGAAGCGCTCCGCCAGGCGCTTCGGCACGAGTCCGGACAGAAGGTTCCTCAGCGCGGTCTTCCCTTCCCGGCGCTCCGTGAACCACAGCATCAGCTCGTCGGGGGTCAACGCGGGCGCGAAGTTGACGCGGACCTCGTCGCCCGCGCTCCAATGAAGGGACGCCTGCAAGGCCGCCGGCCCGCTGAAGCCCGCGTGCGTGAACAGCAGGCTCTCCCGGAACGCGACGCCGTTGCACGCCATCTCGACGTCGAGCGAGAGGCCGGCCAGCCCGTCCAGCGCGCGCCGGTCGTCGTCCGCGAGCGTGAAGCCGTCCAAGGCCGGGGCGGTCTCGACGACGTTCAAGCCGAACCGCCGGGCGAGCTCCAGGCCCAAGCCCGTCGCGCCGAGCTTCGGGAGAGAGAGCCCCCCGGTGGCGACCACGAGCGATTCCGCCGCGAAATCGCCGCGGTCGGTCCGCGCCAGCCAGCCGGCCCCGGCCTTGGCCACCGACTCGATCTTGTGGTTAAGAAAGAAGCGCGCGCCCGCCGCCTCGCTCTCCTTCATCAACATGTCGACGATCTGCTTGGCGGAGACGTCGCAGAAAAGCTGGCCGAGCTTTTTCTCATGGAACGCGATGCCGTGGCCGCGCACCAGCTGGATGAAGTCCTCGGGGCCGAACCGGGACAGCGCCGACTTGCAGAAATGCGGGTTTTTCGACACGTACTGGGCCGCGGAGGCTCCGGTATTCGTGAAGTTGCAGCGCCCGCCCCCGGAGATCAGTATCTTGCCGCCGACCTTCGGGGCGTGATCGAGCAGGGCGACGCGGCGGCCGCGGCGGCCGGCCTGTATCGCGCACATCATGCCCGCGCCCCCGGCGCCGAGGACGACCACGTCGAAGCTGTTCATGCTCTCCCAAGCCGTTCCTAGACACGCAGTTTAGCAAGATCGCGAGCCGCCGTCGGCCCTTGGCGCGCGGGGCCGCCATTTCATAATCTTGCGGGCATGATTTTCCTATCGATACTTCTCGCGAGGCTGGCCGATCTCGAGTCGGTCTCGGGGCTCATGCGCAACGCCCTCGCCGCCGAGGACCGCGATCCGTACGTCACGCTCAAATTCTACGCCGCGTTCGCGAACGCCTGGCGCAAGGTCCAGGCGAACGCCGCCTATCTCAAGCTAGACGACGGCTCGCGGAAGGAGCTCAACAAGATCGGTGGGCTGCTGTACAAGCTGGAAACGGCGTACAAGCCGTAACAACGAAATGAGGAACTTGCCCCCCATCCTCCCCTTCCCCCGCCATGGGGGGAAGGAATAAATGAGAATACTCGCGCTGGACACCTCGGGTGAGCGGCTTTCAGCCGGGGTGTGGTCGCCGGAGGGCGTCGTCGAGATGAGCCGCAAGCTCGCGCGCGGCCACGACCAGCTCATGTTCCGCGAGCTGGAACGGCTGCTGAAGCGCGGCCGCAAGGGCTGGGCCGGCGTCGACGCCGTCGCGGTGACGCGCGGGCCGGGGCGCTTCACCGGCGTCCGCATCGGGCTCACCTTCGCGTCGATCTGGTCGCGCTTCATGGGCAAGCCCGCGATCGGCGTCTCGACCTTGGAAGCTCTGGCGCACCAGGCCTGGGCTCGCGGCGGGGCCTCGCCGAAGGAACCGGTTTGCTCGGTCATCGCCTCGGCGCGCGACGAGGTGTTCTGGCAGGTTTTCGAGCTGCGCCGCGGCGGGCCGCGCCCGCTGACCCCGCCCGCGTGGCTGCGCGCCACGGAACTGGCCGGGAAGGTCCCGAAGGGCGCGGTGCTGATCGGCTCCGGGACGCCGCTCGCCGCGGCGGCCTTGGGCGACGGAGTCCGCGCGCTGCCGGAAAAGACGTGGGGGCTCAAGGCGTCATCGATCGCGAGCCTGGCGGCAAGAAGGTTGCGCTCGAGGGGAACGCTCGCGCCTTTGTACGTGAAGGCCGGAAGCTACGAGAAAAAAAGCAAACGGGCCGCACGGCTTTGAGCCTTCTTCCCCTCCCGTGATTGTCAGGCGGGCCGTGGCCGAGGATATCGAACAGATCGTCGCGATCGAGAAGGCGTTGCCCGCTTGCCCGGGGTGGACGCGCGGGCAGTTCGCTGAAGAGGTCGAACGCGGAGGCGTGTTCGTCGCGGTAGCGGAAGGAACGGTCGCGGCGTTCGTTTGCCTCCACCGCAGCCTCGATGAGGCTCAAATTCTCGACGTGGGCGTGCGGCCGGACGCGCAACGGAAAGGGCTGGGGCGGGCGGCGCTCGGGGCCGCGCTGGACGCGGCGCGGGCGGACGGGCTCGCCAAGGCGACCTTGGAGGTCGGCTCGCGGAACACGGCGGCGATCGCCCTCTATGGGGCGCTCGGATTCCGCGTTGTCGGTCGACGGCCTAAATTCTATAATGACGATGACGCCCTCCTGATGGACCTGGATTTGGCATGAAACGGCTTCTCGCTTTGCTGATCTTTCTGGCCGCGCCGGCCTCCGCCGGCTCGGGGAAGGCCTCGTACATGCACTATATCCAGGGGCTGCTGCTGCAGCAGAAAGGCCTCTACACCGAGGCGCTCAAGGAGTTTCAGCAGGTCGTCGACATCGACCCGCAATCGGGCTACGTGCTCGAGCAGGCCGCGGAGCTGGCGCTCGACGTCGGGCAGTCGACCGCCGCGCTCGAGTTCGCGACCCAGATGGCGGAGCTCGAGCCCAAGAACCCCAAGGCGCACCTGGTGCTCGGCAACGTGCGCTGGGCCCAAAGCGACCCCGAGGGGGCCGAGAAGTCCTTCGCGGTCGCTCTGAAGCTGCAGCCGAAGTACGAGGAGGCCCTGTTCGCGATGGGCAACCTGCTCGCGCCCTCCGAGCCGCTGCGCGCGCGCGGCTACTTCGAGCGCTATCTGTCCGCCTCCGACGAGGGCTCGCCCGAGGTGCTTTACCAGCTCGCGCTGATCGACCAGCGCCTCGGCAACACGCCGAGGGCGGTCGAGAACCTCCAGCGGGCGATCGAGGTCGACGCCGAGTTCCTCCAGGCCCGCTACGCGCTGGCCCAGATCTACGAGGTCGCGAAAGACACCGACGCGGCCCTGGCCGAGTATAAGGGGATCCTGCCCCACGACCCCAAGAACCTCTCGCTGATGAACCACGTCGGCGAGCTGCTCTTTTTCCGCGGCCGGATCGACGAGGCCGAGGCGAGCTTCGACCAGGTGAAAGCCCTGGAGCCGGGCAACCCGGCGGCCTGCTTCTGGAAGGCATTCCTGGCCGAGCAGCGCAAGGACTGGGCCCGGGCCGCGGCCGAGCTCCGGGCTTCGACGGCGCTGGACGACGACGCGGGCTTGGTGATGCGGCTCAGCTATTACCTCACCCAGGCCGGCCGCCTCGGCGACGCGGTGGACGTGCTCTCGCAGGCGCGTACGAAATGGCCGAAGGACCCGGAGATCGCGTATTTCCTCGGCCTCGGCTACGACGATCTGGGCCAGGTTCAGAAGGCCATCGAGGCGATGAACGGGACCCTCGCGCTGAAGCCGGACTCGCGCGAGGCGCGGTTCCAGCTCGCGACCCTTTACGAGAAGGCCGGCAACGTCGAGGAGATGGAGAAGCAGTTCCGCCTGCTGCTGCGCTCGCGCCCCGACGACGCCTCGGCGCTGAACTACCTGGGCTACTCGCTGGCCGACCGCGGGCTGAAGCTGGCCGAGGCCCGGGCCTTGATCGAGCGGGCCGTCGCGCTCGAGCCGGACAACGGCGCCTACGCCGACTCTCTCGGCTGGGCCGACTTCAAGCTCGGCGACTACGCGAAGGCCAACGAGGAGCTTCTCCGGGCCGCGGAGATGGTCGACTCCGACGAGACGGTCTGGGAGCATCTCGGCGACTCCTACAACGCCTCCAAGGATTCCTCGCGGGCCTGGCTCGCGTACAAGCTCTCGCAGTTCATAAAGCCCGGCAGCTCGGCGCTTTCGAAAAAAATCGGCTCGGTCGAGTCCCATCTGAGCGCGAGCGACCTGGGCCGGCTGGAGCTGGAGCACCTGCGGCGCACCCACGGCCGCATGGCGGAGGTTCACGGCCTGTGCCAGGTCGAGGGAACCGTCGGCCCGAACCAATTCACCTTCGTCGGCCTGCTGGGCTACAAGGACGGCGCGCCGCTGCAGCTCGACGTGTTGGGACCCATGTTCGTGCCGCTGTGGCGGGTCTCGGTCCAGAACGGCGCGGTCGACTTGGGCGGGTTCTCCTTGCCGCAGATACCCCAGGACGCGCTGGAGCGCGCCGCCTCCGGCGCGCTGCGCCTCGTCGGCGACTACTTCACCGGCCGCCTGTACGACGCCAAGGAGGCCAAGTACAAGCGCGGCTGGACGCGCAGCTACGTCGAGACCGAGGACTACACCTTGTTCGTCGTGGACCGGGACGGCCGCCTCGCGAGCTACCGCCCCCGCGGCGAGCGCAGCCTGCGGGTCGAGCTTCCCGAGGCCCGGCTCGTGCACGGGCGCAGCATCCCCGCCGAGATACGCGTCAGCGGGCAGGGCTTCAGCCTCTCGATCAAGCTCGAGCGCGTCAGCGCCGAGTTCGCGAAGGGCCGATGATCGAGGCGGCGGCCCCCGCCAAGCTCAACCTCTTCCTGGAGGTCACCGGCCGGCGGCCCGACGGCTACCACCGCCTCGCGACCATTTTCGCGAAAATCGACCTCGCCGACAGGCTGACCTTCGAGCCCGCCGCGAGCCTGAGCCTGGAGATCGACGACCGCCGCAAGACCGGCCCCGCCTTGACCGCCGGGCCGGACAACCTCGTCATGAAGGCGGCCCGGGCGCTGCGCGGCGCGTTCAAGCTGCGCGCCGGCGCCAAGATCACGCTCGAGAAGCGCATCCCGGTGGGCGCCGGGCTGGGAGGCGGCTCCTCGGACGCGGCCGCGACCCTGCGCGGCCTGGCGCGGCTGTGGGATCTTCCCCGGACCGCCGCCGCCGAGGCCGCCTTGATGCGCCTGGCCCGGGATTTGGGGGCCGACGTCCCGTTCTTCATGCAGCCCCGGCCGGTGTGCCTGGGGACCGGCGCCGGGGACCGGCTGACCCCGATCGAGGCCCGCGTTCCCGCGGCCGTTTTGATCTATCCCGGGGTCCCGGTTTCGACCGCGGAGGCCTACCACAACCTGGCCCTTCCCCGTCGGAAAACCGTCTTGACTTCGCTTTCCCTTCTTTATAGACTCAGGGTCGCTCTAAAGCGTGGCGGGCCGGTCGGCCTTTGGTCGGATTGGCTGGCCAACCGCCTGGAAGACGCGGTCCTGGACCGCGTCCCGGCCGTGAAGGACGCGAAGCGGGCGTTGCGGGAGTCGGGCGCCGCGGGCGTGCTGATGAGCGGGTCCGGCTCCGCCGTGTTCGGATTCGCGGGGCCGTCCGTCGTTTCCCGTCTTAGGCGGGCCCGGCCGGAATGGGAGATTTTTGTCGTTCGCGTGCTTGATCTTCATCGCAGCTTAGATCGACGGGTCAGGAGGACAAGATGGAGATCTCAGAAGTCCGGGTCCACCTCCGGAACGAAGGCAAGCTCAAGGCTTTCGCGACGGTGACTTTCGACGCCGTGTTCGTCGTGCGCAACATGAAGATCGTCCAAGGCACGAAGGGCCTGATCCTGTGCATGCCCTCGCGCAAGATGCCGGACGGAAACTTCAAGGACGTGGCCCACCCGATTTCACAGGAGTTCCGGAAGGTGCTCGAGGATAAGGTGATGGGCGCGTACCAGGAGGAGCTGAAGAAGACGGGCGGACAGCTTCCCCCGGCGGGCGCCGGAGACGGCGGCGAGCACCACGACGAGCATGAGGCGCATGACGAGGCCTCCTCGAGGCAGGATCGCCCTAAGGGCGGAGCCTGACGACAGTCTCTAGATCCGGGGTGGTGTAACGGTAACACACCAGCCTTTGGAGCTGGGTTTCCTGGTTCGAATCCAGGCCCCGGAGCGTTTGCCAGCGTCGTCGCAAGGAAAAGGACCTACATGACGAAACCGACCAAACGTGAGACGAAAGCCCCCCTGGGCGTGCTGATCCTCGCCGCCGGCGAGGGCACGCGCATGGAGTCCGAGGTGCCTAAGGTCCTGCACCCGGTCGCCGGGTTGCCGATGCTGCTGCACGTCGCGCGCACCGCGAACGCGCTGAAGCCCAACGCGATCGGCATCGTCGTCGGCCACTCCCACGACCAGGTCGAGAAGGCAGCGACCTTGGCCCTCAAGGAACTCGGGGTCACGCGCCCGGTCCAGTTCTTCCGCCAAAAGGACCAGAAGGGCTCCGGCCACGCGGTCGAGGCCGCGTCGGCGTTCGTGAAGCGCTTCGAGCGCGTGCTGATCCTCTGCGGCGACGCCCCGCTGATCACCTTCGACACGCTGTTCGCGATGCTGCGCTTCCACGGCGAGCAGAAGTGCCAGCTCACCGTGCTGACGGCCAAGCTCGCGAACCCGAAGGGCTACGGCCGCATCCTGCGCACGCCGAACGGCGAGCTCGCGCGGATCGTCGAGGAGACCGAGGCCGCGCAGAAGGAGCTGTCCCTCAACGAGATCAACTCCGGCGTCGTCCTTGCCGAGTCCGACAACCTCCTGGCGGCGCTGAAGAAGCTCGCCCCGAAGGGCCCGAAGCAGGAGCTTTATCTGACCGACGCCGTCGAGGCCGTGCGGACGGACGGCGGGCGCGCGCTCGTCTTCCCCTCCCCGAACCCGGAGGAGGTGCTCGGCGTCAACACGCGCATCCATCTCGCGACGGTCGAGCGCATCGCGAACCGCCGCATCCTGGAGCGGCTGATGCTCTCGGGCGTCACCGTGGTCGACCCGCAGCACACCTACGTCGACGCGACCGTCGAGGTCGCGCCGGAGTGCGTGATCCAGCCGGGCGTGATCCTGCGCGGGCGCACCCAGATCGGACGCGGGTGCAAGCTCGGGCCGTTCACCTACATCGAGGACTCCCAGATCGGAAATCTCTGCGAGGTCCGCCAGTCGAATGTCTCCGGGGCGCGCCTGCTCGAGAAGACGACCGTCGGGCCGTACGCGAACATCCGCGCGCAGTCGGTCATCGGGCCGCGCGGCAAGGTGGGCAACTTCACCGAGATCAAGGCCTCGCGGATCGGCTTCGGCTCGAAGGTCCCGCACCTCTCCTACGTCGGCGACGCCGAGATAGGCGAGGAGGTCAACGTCGGGGCCGGCACGATCACCTGCAATTTCGACGGGCAGGAAAAGCACAAGACGGTCATCGGAGCCCACGCCTTCGTGGGCTCGAACGTAAACCTGATAGCTCCGGTGAAGGTCGGAAGGAACGCCAAGATCGGCGCGGGCTCGACGATCACCGAGGACGTCCCCGAGGGGGCCCTCGCGATCGCGCGCGCGCGCCAGGAAAACAAGGAACCCCGGCGATAGAGGCTCGGCCCGATGAAAGTGACCCGCGAGATCAAGCTGCTCTCAGGCAACGCGAACCCGCCCCTGGCCGAGGAGATCGCCCAGTACTTGGACGTCCCTCTGGCGAAGACCTCGATCGGACGCTACGCGGACGGCGAGATCAGCGCGAAGATAGGCGAAAACGTGCGCGGCTGCGACTGCTACGTGGTCCAGCCCACCTGCCGCCCGGTGAACGAAAACACGATGGAGCTGCTGATCATGCTCGACGCCCTGCGGCGCGCCTCCGCCGGGCGGATCACCGCGGTCATCCCGTACTTCGGCTACGCGCGCGCGGACCGCAAGACCGAGCCCCGCGTCCCGATCTCGGCCAAGCTGATGTCGAACCTGATCGCAGCGGCGGGGGCCGACCGAGTCATCGCGGTCGACCTGCACGCGGCTCAGATCCAGGGCTTTTTCGACATCCCGGTCGACCATCTTTTCGCGACCCCGGTTTTCCTTAACTACATCCGCAAGAAGAAGCTCGACAACATAGTCACGGTCTCGCCGGACGTCGGCGGCGTCGAGCGCGCCCGAGCCTTCGCGAAGCGACTGAACGCGGGCTTGGTCATCATCGACAAGCGCCGCCCGCGTCCGAACGAGGCCTCGATCTACAACGTGATCGGCGACGTGAAAGGCAAGACCGCGATCATCATCGACGACATGGTCGACACCGGCGGCACGTTGACCAAGGTCGCCGCGACGATCAAGAAGAAGGGGGCCGCGCGCGTCCTGGCCGCGGCCACGCACGGCGTGCTCTCGGGCAACGCCGAGGCGCTGGTGGAGGCGTCCGATCTCGAGGAGCTGATCCTCACGAACTCGATCCCGGTGCACGTCTCCAACCATTCCAAGATAAAGCTTTTGTCGGTGGCGCCCTTGCTGGGCGAGGCGATACGAAGGAATCACCTGTGCCAATCGGTGTCCGAGTTGTTCGTCTGAGCCGACTTTAAAAAGGAGAACCACGATGCAGCAGATCAACCTCGAC
Organism: uncultured Elusimicrobia bacterium; assembly: GCA_964566245.1. Classification (GTDB taxonomy): domain Bacteria; phylum Elusimicrobiota; class Elusimicrobia; order CAZMIB01; family CAZMIB01; genus CAZMIB01. Next base: position 26,757 of record CAZMIB010000007.1, read on the forward strand.
GTCGAGTTGCGCGAAGGCAAGACCGGAAGGGGCAAGCTCAGCGCCCTCAGGGACGACAAGAAGATCCCGGCCGTCATCTACGGCGGCAAGAAGCCGCCCCTGTCGGTCTCCGTCCCCGAGAAGGAACTGCTGCGCGCGGCGAAGCAGGGCGGCTCGAACGCCATCCTGCGCCTGAAGCACGCGCAGGGCGAGGACACCGTCATTTTGAAGGAAATGTCGCGCCACGTCGTCACGCAGGCCCCGCTGCACGTCGATTTCCAACGCGTCGACCTCAAGCAGAAGCTGGACGTCAAGGTCCCGCTGAAGGTCGTCGGCGAGGCGCCGGGCGTGAAGCTGGACGGCGGCATCCTGGAGCACATCCTGCGCGAGCTCGAGATCCGCTGCGCGGCCGGCAACATCCCGCATGAGATCGCGGTCGACGTCTCGAAGCTGGGGCTCGGCAAGGCGATCCACGTGAAGGAACTGGCGCTCCCCGAGGGCGTCGAGCTGCTGCAGGACCCGGAGCAGATCGTCGTCAACGTCGTCGCCCCCGCGGCCGAGGAAGCTCCCGCCGCGGCCGCCGCGACGCCGGCCGCCGGAGCGGCGGAGCCGGAGGTCATCGCGAAGGGCAAGAAGCCGGAGGAGGGCGAGGCCGCAGCGGCCGCGCCGGCCAAGGGCGAGAAGGCCGAGAAGAAAGAGGAGAAGAAGTAACCCCCCTTGGGGTTGCGGCTTCTCGTCGGCCTCGGGAACCCCGGCACGCGATACCGGGGGACCCGGCATAATCTGGGGTTCGACTGGATCGAACGGCTCGCCGAGGCCGACGGTCTGGAGTGGAGGGCCTTCAAGGACTTGGGGGAGATCGCGACGGGGGACGGGCCGACGCTGGCCCGTCCCCTGACTTTTATGAATGAGTCCGGCCGCATGGTCGCGGAGCTATGCCGCAAAAGCGGCCTGCGGCCGGACGAAGTTCTCGTGGGGCTCGACGACATGAGCCTGCCCGTGGGGCGCCTGCGCCTGCGGGCCGGCGGCTCGGCCGGCGGGCATAACGGCCTGCGCTCCGTGATGGAATGCCTCGGCACGCAGGCCGTCCCCCGCCTGCGTCTCGGCATCGGCGGCCCTCCCGCCGCGGTCGACCCCGTCGATTTCGTGCTGTCCAGGTTCAAGCCCGACGAGAAGCCTCAGGTCGAGCGCATGCTCGACCGGGCCGTCGAGGCCGCCCGCGCCGCCCTTTCCGGCGGGCTCGACGACGCGATGACGAGGTATAACCGCGATGATCCCTCTTAAGCTCGGCGCCGGCTTCTTCTGCGTGCTGCTCGGCTTGGGCTATCTGTTCCGCCCCGACATCATCGAGCGCGTCAACGCGGTGATACGCGAGACGATCCTGAACGACTCCTTCATCGCGCTGGAGCGCCGGAAATGGGGCACCATCCTCGTGCTGACGGGGACCCTCCTGATCTACATGGGCTGCCGGCGCCTGGGGCTGCATTGACCCTGCTCGAAAAGGCCGTCCAAGCCGTCGGCCGCGCCTCGACCCCGGGGGCCGAGGTCGAGGTGTACATGGTCGAGGGCGCCGAGCGCGGCATCGAGTACAAGGAAGGCGCGCTCGACGGCATCCAGGAGACGCTCCAGGCCGGGACCGGCCTGAGGCTGCTCAAGAACGGCCGGCAGGCCTTCGCCTGCTGCCCCGGCGCGGACCCCGAGGTGATTCCCGAGCTTCTGGAGCGGGCCCTCGCGCAGATCGATCATTTGCCGGAGGACGAACACCGCTCCCTCCCCGCGCCCGAGAAGGCCGCGCCGAACGGCCTTTCGGAGACGCTGTGGGACCCGACCTTGTTCCAGGTCTCGCTTTCAAGCGCCGAGCCGCTGCTCAAGGAGATGGAGGCCGAGGCGCTGAAGGACAAGCGCGTGACGAAGGTGATGCGCCTCGGCTACGGCGAGAGCCGCGGCGAGGTCGCGATCGCCAACTCGCGCGGGATGGCCTGCGTGGAGCGCGGAACGCACGCCTCGGTCGGGCTCTCGGTCGCGGCCGAGGTCGGCGGCGACCTCCAGATCGGCTCGGCCTCGGACTCGCGCCGCCACTTCGCGGATCTCGATTTCAACCTCGCCGGGCGCCAGGCCGCGGAGCGAGCGCTCGCCTTGCTCAACGGCAAGAAGCCCCCGACGAAACGCCGCTCGATCGTCCTCGACCCCTGGGCCGCGCCCGAGTTCCTCGAGTTGCTGGCCTCGGCGCTGTGCGCGGACCAGATCCAGCGCGGCAAGTCGATGCTGGCCGGCAAGCTCGGCGCGCCGGTGGCCGCGTCGATGGTGAGCCTGGTCGACGACCCGCTGCGGCCGAAGGGGCCCGCCTCCAGCCTGTTCGACGACGAGGGCGTGCCCGCGCGGCGCAAGACCTTGGTGAAGGACGGAATTCTCAAGGACTACTTCTACGACGTCTACACCGGCCGCCGCGAGGGCAAGCCCTCCAACGGCTCCGCGAGCCGCCCCTCGTTCCGCGGCGTCCCCAGCCCCGGCTCCTCGAACTTCTTCATCGAACCCGGCGCGATCAGCCGCGAGGAGCTGATCGCCGGCACCTTCGACGGCGTGCTGGTGCTGGAGGTGATGGGCATGCACACCGCCGACCCGATCAGCGGCGAGTTCTCGGTAGGGCTCTCCGGCGTGGCGATAGAGAACGGCCGGCTCACGCACGCCGTGAAGGGCTCGATGCTGTCCGGGAACATCCTCGATCTGATGAAGAACGTGGACGCGATCGCGAACGACCTGACCTTCTACGGCTCCCTAGGCAGCCCCACGATCCGAGTGGCCGACCTCACCGTCGCCTGACATTGGGATGAGCTCTCTCATATTCTCCCTCGCCCCCATAGGGGGAGAGGGCAGGGTGAGGGGGACATTGTCAGCCGTTGCCTTTTCGATTTTCCTCTCCGTCCCCGCCCTCTCCCAAGTCACCCTCGGCGACCTCCCCAAGCCCCGCGCCTGGCTCGGCGCCGTCGTCGCCGACGCGAGCCTGTACGCAAGCGAGCTGGGCCTTTCCGTTTCCAAAGGCGCCTTGGTCCTAGCCGTCTACGCCGAAAGCCCCGCCGACCAAGCCGGCGTACGCAGCGGCGACATCATCATCCGTTTAGGCCGGGAGACGACCCCCACCCGCGAAACTTTTGACGGCGCCCTCTCGAAAGCCAAGGTCGAGGTTCCGATCCATCTCCAGGTCGTCCGCGAGACCCACCATCTGGACCTGGAAGCCACCCCCCAAGGCGCCCCGTCGTTCGCTCGCTTCGTCCAACCCGGCGCGTCGCGGTCCCCCCGCACCTGGACCGTCGCCTTGGACGGCACCGGCGAGTTCCGCTCCCCCGACGCCGCCATGGTCCAATGCCGCTACGGCGACACGATTCTGCTCAAGCCCGGCCGCTACCCGAGGATTTTGCTGTTCCGCGACGGCATAAGAATCGCCTCCGAGCCCGGCGCCGCGACCGTGGCCGGCCTCGACGGCCGCGCCGGTCCGCGGGATATCCTGCTGGAAGGCCTCGTCGTCGACGCCGGCCCCGAGCGCTCCGCGATCACTTTGACCAAGGCGGAGAACGTCACCCTGCGCAACCTGCGCCTGACCGGCAGCCTATGGGGCCTCTTCGCGCGCGACTCGAGCGTGAAGCTCCAAACGAGCAGGATCGAGAAGAACGGCGGCGGCGTCTACGCCCAGCGCTCCAAGCTCTCGCTGGAGGGCAGCCTGCTGGTCGACAACCTGCCGCAGGGCCGCACCGAGGAGCGCGGCGCGACCGCCGTGGTGCGGCTGGACGGCGGCGAAGGCTTCCTGGACCGAGACACCCTCGCCAACGCGCATCGCCCCGCCTCGGCCGCCTTCTACGGCATCGAGCTGCGCGACAAGGCCGTCCTAAAGCTGACGCGCTCCATCGTGGCCGGCCACCGCGCCTGGCTTAACGTGCTGGCCTCGGACACGCCGCAGGAGCTGAGGCGCCTCGCCGGAAGGGTGGTCGCCGCCGCCAAGTACGCCCGCCATCCGGACGCAAGCGACCTGCCCGAGGCCGACAAGGCGCGGTTCTTGGAGTACGCCCACATGAACGAGGCGCAGTACAAGCAGGTCTACGGCAAGTCCCTGGTGGACGGCCCGACCCGCCAGGCCCTGGAAGAGTTGATCCAGCAATGGGCGGCCAAAGCCGCCGAGCTGCGCGACGCCGCCGACAAACGCGAGCGCTGCGCCGCGGGGATGACGCTCGAGGGCAACCTCTTCTTCGACGTCGAGCGCCCCCCGCTGAAAGGCCTCGACAAATCCAACCGCGAGCTCGACCCCCAATTCGCCGACCCCCTCGCCGGCGAGTGGCGGCTCAGCCCGACGTCGCCGGCGGTGAAGGACGGATGGACGATGGTGGGAGCGCCTTAAGGCTTCGGGCTTATATTTCCGGCAAGCCTACTCGCTTGAGATACTCGAATGTCGGATCGTAAAATTTCGGCAGCCTCGTGGGATCTCCCGAATCCCCCTGGGGCACGACCAAAACCATCCCCTGCCGTGCGCGCGTCAAGAGAACTCTGTAGGCATTCCTAAGGTATTTCTGCCGTTCATCTTTTCTTATCTTTTCCCACCGCTTGCCCCGGAAGGACCAGGAATCCCAACCAGTTTCGCCAAATCGCAGATCAGCATCCCATGTGATACATGTCCAGTCGAGTTCGAGCCCCTGCACGTGGAACTCCGTCGCAACGTCCTCAAGATAGTACGAGGAATGAACATTTTCCCGATCCTCCAAGAACCATCGCACGGGATCGACCGGAGATCGAACATCAATGGCATGCGGCTTCAGCCGCTCAGCGCTGGAAGAAACGACCAGGCCGAACCTCTCCGAGCCCCTCGCCTGATTTCGCAGCCAACGCTTTGCCAGCGCGAGATCCCGAGTCAACACTATGGGGTACCGCGGAGAAATCCGACGAAGAGTCGTTTGCGCCGCTTCCACCTCAATGTCGAGCAGTTGGCCAACCCAATTCGAAACGTGCTCCGCTCGAAATGACCTCATAGAAACAGCGAGATGCAAGTCATCGAGCAAACGAACTTCCTGACGCCGACGCAGATCATCCAGCAGTCCGGCAAGCTCATCATCGCCGCGCGCCAAGTGCGGCGATGCATAAACGTCCCAGTGACGAAAGGAGGCGGCGACGGACCTCAGCCACTCCGCAATTCCAGCTTCACCGGTGTTTATTTCTTGTCCCTCGCCGACAAGGCATACGACGACCGCCCAATCCGCGTGCCGGTCCATGCATGAAATGAGGTAAGAGGACTCGGAGCAAACGAAATCCGCGCGCCCCTTCTTGCGGCGCATGAAGTCCACCGTTCGAGCGGTATGCCAAGCACGCTGTGCCTCGTCGAAGATGGCGACATGCTCGCGAGGAGGCCCTGAGTCGTCAAGGCAGTCATCTCTAAAGTGGTGCACGTTTTGAACAAAGACTTTCACCTGGCTTCGGGCCTCGCCCTTTCGGATCGCACGACCATCGCCCCTGCTGCGTACCACCATATCCCTTGCCAGGGCTTCTCGAAGAATCTCGACCAGCGGGCCGTTGCCCGAGAGATAGACGCTATGGAGCTCGCTCTCTCGATCGCTGTGCCGCGTCGCGATATTGAGCCCGACCAACGTCTTGCCTGAGCCCGGAACCCCGGTGACGAAGCAGATCGCCTTGCGTCGACGAGTCCTGCACTCCCGAATTACGTCTTCGAGCTCTGCCGATGTCATCCGCAGGTTCCGCGCGCCTGCGTCGCTTCGCGAAATTTCATCCACGCCATGGTGCCTGTACAATGCCAGCGCGGCCTCAATTATCGTGGGCGTCGGATCATACCGGCCTGCTTCCCATTGTTTTGGGTCTAACCGACTGCCTTCTGTCTTGTGGAGCACTTCGTCCATCAACGGTGAAATGCCAGAGGCGTTGGAACACATCGGATCAAACAACCCATCGCCTTTAGATATGTTCGACACTCGACTATCGGTGACTGGAGCTTCCGTTGCGATTAAAATGGGGGCCACGTACTTATCATGGCTCGTTTCATGGAAGTTCTTGAGATCGAGGGCATAATCCCACACTTGTTCCCTAGCCGCTCGGTCGTATGTCTTGGCACCAACCTTGAACTCGAGCACGAATATAACGGCGCCGGTTAGGATCACTGCGTCTATTCGCGTTCCCAGGCGCGGCACCGAGTATTCGAAATAGAGCCAGCCTATCCGCCCCTCCAGGGAATCGCGCAAAATGGAAATTTGTACAAGCCACGCATCCCGCTGGGCAGGGTCAAGGGCAAACCCGTGGCTGGCCGCCAGTTGCCCCAGGATCTCGTCGTTCTTTGAGCCAAGGAAATCGTCGATGCTCTTCGAAAGATAGGCGCGTGGCATATCTGCGCAAAGTATGCAGCATGCTGCCTCAGGAATCAATGCCCGGCTCAACTCAACGCCCAGCCGCCCCTGCTCCCCCTTGTCTTTGAGCCATTTGTCTGTTATAGTTAAGCCATATGGCAATACGCTATAGGCGCCGCGCGAGCCATGCGCGGCACGGGGACGCGGTGGCCGACGCGGCAACTGCGCAGACGACCACGCGGACAATTCAGGATATTCGCCGCGGTTACCCGTGGTCTTTCGCCCGCCAGTTGCAGGGGAAGCTGGGGCTCAATGACCGCGACTTTGCCGCTCTTCTAGGCGTCAGCGGCCGCACGCTCGGCCGGATGCGTTCGAGCGAGGAAACGTTGGACGCCGTCGCGAGCGACCGCCTCTATCGGCTCGTTCGTGTCGTCGAGCTTGCGGGCGCGGTGCTCGACGACGAAGCGGCAGGCCTGCGCTGGCTTGGGCAGCCGCAATTCGGGCTGGGCGAAAAAGCTCCGCTGTCCTTGCTGGATACCGAACCGGGCTTCGCGGCCGTCGTGACTTTGCTGCAGCAGATCGAGTACGGCGTTCTTCCGTGATCCTGGCGTGGCGTTTGGATAAGGCGAGCAGAACGACAGCCGCGTCCTTTTCTGGCGCGGGGGCTCAGCTTGCGGGCGGACGCTGGAACCATCCGGGCATCGCGGCGGTGTATGCCTCGGAGAGCTTGGCCCTGGCCGCACTGGAGAAGTTCGTGCATATCCAGCCTGAGGCAACGCGGCTCGCGCTTGTCGCCTACAAGCTTGAGATTCCCGAGTCCGTCGATATCGAGCGGCTGGATGTGGAAAAACTGCCGCCGGACTGGCGTGAGCAGCCGGCTGCGCGGGGGACGAAGGATTTGGGGACGGTTTGGCTGCGTGCGGGAAGGAATGCGATCCTGAAAGTTCCTTCGGCGATCGTTCCTGCTGAGAACAACTTCCTAATTAATCCGGCGCATCCTCATTTCCGGCGGATCAAGATACATCCGGCGCAGGCGTTTGGATTTGATACGCGGATGTGGAAGGGCTGACGGCAGATAAGAGGTTAACGACTGCCCCCCATCCCGCCCTTCCCCCACGCACGAATTCGGGGGGAAGGAGTATTAAGCGGCCGGGCGCTTTTTGTCGGACCAGACCAGGCGGGCGTCGGGGCGGGCGCAGTCTTGCCAGCCCTTGCCGGGGCGCGCGGGCTTGGGGGTGCGCCAGGCCACGGAGACGTCGTCGGTTTTTTTCTTCGCGGGTGTCTTGCTCATAGGACGGGTCGGTCGATCGTGATCGGCACGGGGCCTTCCCCGGGCCGGGTCGGGAACGGGTAGTTTCCCTCCAGATCTCCGGGCTTTCGCAGCCCCGCTTGGCCGTGCAGGCTCAGCGCGGCCGCGACGCGGAACGGGCCCTCGTTCTTCAGCCCGGGGAAGAGCAGGTCCTCCTCGGTCAGCACGAAACTCTGCGGGAAGCGCGGCCCTTGGATGCGCCGCACCGCGACCGGTATGCCGCCGTCGTTCCTCGCGACCACCAGCAGCACGCAGTCCTCGCGCTCCGCCAACTCGCCGAGCCCCGGCTGGACGCGCACGACGCCGTCCAGCGTGAACGGGCGCGGCGTCTCCGCCGCCCGGGACCGGGGCAAGAACGCGGCCGCGGACCCGAGCGCCGCGGCAAGGACCAGCAGCCAGGCGCGGCGCACTATTTCTTGGGGGCCGAGTACGCGGAGATCATCTCGGCCATCAACTGCCGCGCGCGGCCCAGGCCGGCCTCGGCCACCTCGAGCGTGATCTCGGCCGCGCCGGTCTCCTGCGCGTACTCGAGGATCTTGATCTTCGAGTTCGTGCGCATGAAGCCCTGCGGCACGCGGGCGAGGCGCGCCTCGGCCTCGGCGGACCAGGGCAGGCTGAGCAGTTCGGCCGTGCCTCGCTCGGCGACCTCGACGGCCTCGGCCGGGGCCTTCTCCCACTTGGCCGGCAGCGGCATCGGGCTCGCGAGCTCGTTGGAGACGGCCACGTGCGGCGTCACCTGCTCGCCGCCGGCGGCCTTGCCCTCGCGCCCCATGACCTCCTCGACCAGCTCCTTGGAGATCGCGCCCAAGCGGCGCACGCGCGCGGCCTTCTCGATCTGCGCGAGCGTCCGGCGCCTCTGGTAGCCGTCCTTGATCGCGGTGACGAGGCCCTTGGCCTCCTGGGTCCAGGAGAGCCTTACGCCGTCGAAGGCCGCCTCCGCGGTGAGGCCGCCCTCCTTGCGCGAGAGCTCCTCGATGTCCTTCTTCTCAAGCAGGCCGTACTTCTCGCCGGGGGCGTTGCACACCCCGCAGACGACCGGCTTGATCTCGCGCGAGACCTTGCCGCAGACGCCGCAGACGTAGACCGGGCCCTCGGTCGCAAGCACCGCCTGCGCCGCGACCGCCTCGGCGACGGCCTCCAGGCGCCCGGCGGTCTTCGGCATGAAGATCGCCATGACCTCGTCGATGATCGAGTTCGAGATGATCGAGTGCCCGCGCTCCATCGCGTAGCGGTGCACGGCCGTGCGCGCGACGCCGCGCACCTGCTCGGGCACGCGCTCGAAGCGCTTCGTCGCCTCGTCGGTCCAGACCATCGAGGCCTCGGCCTTGAGGTCGATCGCCGGCACGTAGCGCTGGCTGATCACCAGCACGTTGCACGGCGCCAGGCGCAGCAGGTTCTCGGCGTTGGAGCCGATGTCCATGTCGTCGCCGGTGTGGATGCCGACCCGGCCGACCACGAGCAGGGACGGCTTGCGGGCCTGGACGTGCTCGAACACTTTCTCGAAGGCCTTGCCGTCCTTCAGGATGGTCTTGGCCGTCGTGCCGAGCTCCTTGGCCATCACGGCGCAGACCTCGAGGTGCGACTGGTAGATCTTGGCGAGGCCGGTATCGATGATGTCCTCGTGGAGCTGCTCCTGCTCCTTGAAGCGGAAGATCTTGGAGGCCTTCTCGGAAAGCACGTTCACGATGCCGTTGAACACCGTGTAGTGGAGGTACGGGTCGTAGACCGAGACGATCTCGACCGGCTTGTTCAGCAGCTTGCCGAGCTCGAGCGCGATGCGCGCCCCGGCGAAGCCCTGCGGGCTGCCGTCGACGCCGACCACGATCGGCCCCTCTTGATCCTTCAGCGCGCGGACGTCCTTGACGACCAGCACGTCCTTGCGGCTGCGGCGCACGGTGCGCTCGGCGACCGAGCCGAGCTGGCTGTGCTTGACCGCGCCGGTCCCGAGCGCGCCCATGATGACCAGGTCATAGTCGGAAGCCGCGACGTCGTTCGCGATGACCTCCCAGTTCTTGCCGTCGATCATCCGGCGCTCGAACTCGATCCCCGCCTCGGCGCAGCGCTTGCCGAGCACGTCCAGGTAGCTGTCGGAGATGAGCTGCAGGCCCATCGTGATCAGGCTGTCGTGGATCTTGCGCTGCTTGTCGAGTTCTTTCTCCTCTTGATACTCCTCGGGAAGGGTGAACTCCATCTGCTTGAAGCGGACGTCGTGAAGCTTCGCCGCGTAGGCGTGGCTGCCGGTGATCTTGGCGCCGCCCAGCTTCGCGAGGGCGAGGCCCAGCTCCATGGCCGCGTTCGAATGCTCGGAGTTGTCGACGGGAATGCAGACGTGCTTGTACATGAGCGCTCCTGGTCCGTAGCTCGTCCCGGGACGGCCGCGCCGCCTCGGTAAAATCCTATCGACTATACTTTATTGGCGCGGAAAGCTTCAAACAGAACGGCGGGAAACAAAGCGGCCAACGGCCGGATCCCCCCATCCCACCCTTCCCCCACAAATGGGGGGAAGGGGGTGAATTAGACTTGCGCGGATGAAATGCTACAATCGGGGCGTTCGATGACCGAATTTTCTCCTAAGAACGTCTGCGTGATCGGGTCCGGGTACGTGGGGCTCGTGACGGGCGCCTGCTTGGCGCATATCGGGCACCGCGTCGTCTGCGTCGACGCGGACCGCTCCAAGATCAAAGCGCTGCTCGCGCGCAAGCTCCCTTTTTACGAGCCGGGCCTCGACAAGGTCGTCCAGCAGGCGATCCGTCAGGGGCGGCTGCGCTTCAGCGGGTCGATCCGCGAGGGCATGCACCTCAAGGGCCGCGCGGCGGAGGTCGTCTTCATCTGCGTCGGCACGCCGCCGCGCAACGACGGCTCGGCCGACCTGTCGTTCGTCGAGGCCGTCGCCGAGGAGATCGCGCAGAGCCTGACCGACTATACTCTGATCGTCGAGAAATCCACCGTCCCGGTCGAGACCGGCGACTGGGTCAAGCGCACGATCGAGCGCTTCAACAAGCGCAAGGTCCCCTTCGACGTCGCCTCGAACCCCGAGTTCCTCTCCGAGGGCCGGGCGGTCGAGGACTTCCTGAACCCGGACCGGATCGTGATCGGCGTCTCGTCCAAGCGCGCCGAGCTCAAGCTCCGCGAGCTGTACGCGCCGATCAAGGCCCCGTTCGTCGTGACCGACATCCACTCGGCCGAGCTGATCAAGCACGCGTCCAACTCCTTCCTCGCGACCAAGATCTCCTTCATCAACGCGGTCGCGAACGTCTGCGAGAAGGTCGGCGCGGACGTAAGCGAGGTGGCGCGCGGCATGGGCCTCGACCGCCGCATCGGGCCGCTGTTCCTGAAGGCGGGGCTGGGCTTCGGGGGCTCGTGCTTCCCGAAGGACCTCGAGGCCTTCCGCTGGATCAGCGAGAAGAAGGGCTACGATTTCAAGCTGCTGCGCCAGGTCCAGGACATCAACGACGCGCAGCGCCACTGGGTGCTGCGCAAGGTCGAGGAGGAGCTCTGGAACCTGGAGGGCAAGTCGGTCGGCGTGCTGGGCCTGGCGTTCAAGCCCGACACCGACGACCTGCGCTGCGCCCCCTCGATCGACATCATCCGCGCGCTGCGCGAGCGGCGCGTGAAGGTCGCGGCCTACGACCCGGTCGCGATGCCCAAGGCCAAGGGCCTGCTCGACGGCGTGCGCTTCGCGCGCGACGCCTACGACGCCGCGAAGGGCCAGGACGCCTTGGTGCTCGTGACCGAGTGGCCCGAGTTCAAGGAGCTGGATTTCGAGCGCGTGCGCGGCCTGATGCGCCATCCGATCCTGCTCGACGGCCGCAACGCGCTCGACGCCGCGAAGATGCGCGACCTCGGCTTCTCGTACCGCTCGGTGGGCCGCCCATGAAAGTCCTGATCACCGGCGGGGCCGGCTTCCTCGGCAGCCATCTCTGCGATTATTTTCTCGCGAAGGGCCATACGGTCATCGCGATGGACAACCTGCTGACCGGCAACCCGGAGAACCTGAGCCACCTGGCCGGGCATCCGCGCTTCAGCTTCATCCGGCACAACGTCGTCGACTATATTTTCGTCCCGGGCAAACTGGACGGGGTGCTGCACTTCGCCAGCCCGGCCAGCCCGGTCGACTACGCGGAGTTCCCGATCCCGACGCTGAAGGTCGGCGCGCTCGGCACGCACAAGGCGCTCGGCCTGGCCAAGGACAAGAAGGCGGTGTTCATGCTGGCCTCGACCTCGGAGGTCTACGGCGACCCCGAGGTGAACCCCCAGCCCGAGACGTACTGGGGCCACGTGAACCCGATCGGCCCGCGCGGCGTCTACGACGAGGCCAAGCGCTTCGCCGAGGCGATGGCGATGGCTTACCACCGCAGCCACGGCTTGCCGGTGCGCATCGTGCGCATTTTCAACACCTACGGGCCGCGCATGCGGCTTCGGGACGGGCGCGCGGTGCCGAACTTCCTCAGCCAGGCGCTGAAGCACAGGCCGATCACGGTGTACGGCCGCGGCGACCAGACGCGCAGCCTGTGCTACGTCTCCGATCTCGTCGAGGGCATCTACAAGCTTTTCCTTTCCGACGCCAAGGAGCCGGTCAACATCGGCAACCCGCAGGAGATCTCGGTCCTCGAGCTGGCCGAGCACATCAAACGGATGACGAAAAGCCGCTCCAAGATCATTTTCAAGCCGCTGCCGCAGGACGACCCCAAGATCCGCCGCCCCGATATCTCCCGCGCGCGCCGCGTGCTGGGCTGGGCCCCGAAGGTCGGGCTCGCCGAGGGGCTGCAAAAGACGATTCCGTTCTTCAAGAAAGCGCTGGGGTAAGGCCCCCCTCACCCGCACCCTCTCCCCCCTTGGGGGCGAGGGAAACAGAAACGCTCCATCCGTTGGTATTTGACAGAACAACGTATTGAAAATTTAATGTTCCTCTGTTATATGCCTGACGCCGGGGCTTGGGGCCGGGCCCGAGCCCGCGGTTTGCGTTAGCTTTTCCTGGAGACTCAAGGAGCGCTCATGGAGCCGATGGAGAAGGAGCCGTCGTTCGATCCCGCGTCCGTCACGGACGTCGAGACGGCTAAGCTCGCGCTGCGCTGGGCCCTCGAGAAGATGCACGCGCTCCAAAGCGAGGGCAAGAAGCTGCGCGAGGACCTCCGGATCGAGGGCGAGAACGCGCGGCGCCTCGGCGAGCAGCTCCAGCAGAAAGAGGAGGCCCTCGGGCGCTGGCAGGCGACGCTGCGCGTCTGGGAGGAGAACGCCTCGATCCAGCGCAACATCGAGGCCGAGCTGCGGGTCAAGCTGCGCGACGAGGTCAAGGCCGAGGAGCTCGCCCACCTCTCCGAGCTGAGCCGCCAGCTCAAGCTGCAGGTCGACTCGCTGCGCGCGGAGTTGAAGGCGCAGGCCGTCGAGCTGGGCGAGGCCCGGCGCCTGTCGGACCAGCGCGCGCGCGAGGTCGAGATGCAGAAGGAGGCCGAGCTGCGCGCCCTGCTCGGCCCGAGGGAGCAGGCGATCGAGGGCCTGCGCCGCGAGCTGATCGAGAAGCTGGAGCGCCACGCGAAGGCCGCCGACGAGGCGGACGCGGCGCTCAGCGAGCGCCGCCTCGCGCTGGAGAAGGAGCTGGCCGCGCGCGCCGCGCGCCTGGATGCCGAGCTGCGCGAGCGGCAGGCGGCGGCCGAGCAGGAGCTTGAGGCGCGCCTGAAGGAGCGCGAGGCGGGGCTGCGCGACGCCCTGCGGCGCCGGCACGCCGACATGCAGAGCCGGCTCGTCGAGGACCACCGCGAGCGCCAGGAGAGCGAGGACCGGGAGCTGCGCCGGCGCTGGGAGCTGAAGCAGGCCGAGACCGAGGCCGCGCTGCGCGCCCACGCGCTGGAGCTCGAGGAGTCGCGGCGCAAGCTCGAGGCCGACGGGGCCCGCAAGACGCAGGAGACCGAGGCCCGCCTGCGCCACGAGGCCGAGCTGTCGCGCGCCGGGCTGCAAAAGGAGCTGGACGAGCGCCGCGACGCCCTCGAGGCGGACTTCCACGCAAAGAGCGCGGCCCTGCACAAGAGCCAGGCCGAACGCGAGCGCCGGCTCGAGCAGGCCCTCTCGGAGAAAGAGACCGCCCTCTGGGCCGGCCAACAGGCCTCGCTCGACGAGGCCCTGAGCCGCGGTCGAGAGCAGATCGCCGCCGAGTACGAGGGCCTGAAGGCCCGCTACCTGAAGAAGGAGGAGGACCTGCTCGCGCTGCAGACCCAGCTCGAGCGCGAGTCGCGCGAGACCTTGGCCCGCAAGGAGGCCGCGCTCCAGCAGGCGGCGCGGGAGCTGATCCGCCAGAAGGAAGCCGCGCTCGAGGAGACCCTTAAGCGCCGCGACGGCGAGCTGCAGAGCCACGTCTCCGATCTCGAGAAGCAGCGCTCGCTGGAGCTGGAGCAGCGGGAGCGCCGCCTGCGAGCGGCCTTCGAGGCGCAGAACGCGCAGGTCCGCGAGGATCTTCAGCAGGCGTTCGCGCAGAAGGAGCTATTGCTGCGTCAGGCCCTCGGGGAACGGCAGACCGAGTGGCTCAAGGCCCAAGGCGAGTCGCTCCGCGCCGAGTCCTCCGCGCAGGAGGCCGCGCGGAAGGCGCGCCTCGGCGAGCTGGAGCAGCGGCTGAGGAGCCAATGGACCGAGAAGGAGGCCTCCTGGCTCGCGGAGCGCGAGGCGCTGCTCTCGTCCGGACAAGCCTCGCTCGAGGCCGCGCGGCGCGAGGGCGAGGA
>CAZMIB010000008.1:0-17083 GCA_964566245.1 uncultured Elusimicrobia bacterium
GGAGGGCCCGGAAGACCCGCCGCGCGCGTCCCGCGCGCAAGGTCGCCGCGGGCTCGGCCGCGCCGGCCGCCCCGAGAGCTTCGCGGGAGCTGCCCCTTTTGCCTCTGCCTTCGGAAGACGAGGGGCTGCCGTGAGCGCCTCTATTTCGTACCATAGCGAGGATGAGCGCGCCGATGTCCGGTGACCGGCAGATATCGATCGGGCTCTCGCGACGCCTGGGCGACCTCCTGGTCGAGAAGGGCGTCATCACCGACGACCAGCTCCAGGAGGTCCTCGAGGCCCAGCGGAAGGAGGGCGGCAAGCTGGGCTCCCTGCTGATCCAGCGCGGCTACATCGACGAGGGGGTGCTGCTCAGCTTCCTGTCGAAGCAGTGCGGCATCAGCTACGTCATCCTCTCGGAGCATCCGACGATCCCCGAGGAGGTCATCAAGGCGATCCCCGAGAACATCGCGCGGCGGCACACCTTGATCGGGATCGAGAAGAAGCACTCCATCTTGACGGTCGCGCTCTCCGATCCGCTGAACGTGCTCGTCCTCGACGACCTGCGGCTGATGACGGGTTTCGAGATCAAGGCCGCCCTCGCCTCGGAGACCGAGATACTGAAGGCGATCGACCTCTACTACGGCAAGCAGACCGCGCAGGAGGTTCTGGAGGATATCCTTCAGAAGAGCGACGGGGACGGTTCCGAGGTCTCGGAGGTCAAGGAGGACGAGGCCCGGGACCGCGGCACGGACATCATCTCGCTCTCGCGCCGCGGCGAGGACGCGCCGATCGTCCAGATGGTGAACCTCATCCTCGCGCAGGCGATCAAGGCGAAGGCCTCCGACATCCACATCGAGGCCTACCCCAAGAGCCTGCGCGTGCGGTACCGGATCGACGGCGTGCTCCACGAGCAGCCGGCCCCGCCCAAGCGCTTTTTGAACCCGGTCATCAGCCGCTTGAAGGTCATGTCGAACCTCGACATCTCCGAGAAGCGCCTGCCGCAGGACGGACGCATCAAGATCTCGCTGGACGGCAAGGAAGTCGACATCCGCGTCTCGATCCTCCCCTGCGCCCCGGGCGAAAAGGTCGTCATGCGTATCCTCGACCAGTCGGCGCTGAAGGTTCGCATCGAGGAGCTGGGCTTCGAGCCCGAGACGCTCGCGATCTTCCAGAAGTGCATCAAGGCCCCGCACGGCATCAACCTGATCACCGGCCCGACCGGCTCCGGCAAGTCGACCACGCTGTACTCGGCCCTGTCGGTCCTGAACGACCCTGGCGTCAACATCATGACGATCGAGGACCCGGTCGAGTTCTTGGTGCCGGGCATCAATCAGGTCGGCATCAACACCGAGATCGGGCTGACCTTCGCGGTCGGGCTGCGTTCTTTCCTGCGCCAGGACCCCAACATCATCATGGTCGGCGAGGTCCGCGACACCGAGACGGTGAACATCGCGATCAACGCCGCGCTGACCGGCCACCTCGTCTTCTCGACGCTGCACACGAACGACGCCGCCGGGGCGATGACCCGCATGATGATGATGGGCATCGAGCCGTTCCTGATCTCCTCGGCGATGCTGATGGTGGTCGCGCAGCGCCTCGTGCGCGCGGTCTGCCGGGAATGCCGCGAGAGCTACGACGTCGAGCCGGAGTGGCTCAGGAAGCTGGGGATCGATCCCGAGAAGTACCGGCAGGGGAGCGGCAAGGTGACGCTCGCGCGCGGCAAAGGCTGCGACAACTGCGCGAAGACGGGCTACCGCGGCCGGCGCGGCATCTACGAGGTCCTGGAGATGAACGACCATCTCCGCGAGCTCGTGATGGCGCGCGCGACGGCCAAGGAAATCAGGATGCAGGCCCTGAAAGCCGGGATGATCACGCTGCGCGAGTCGGCCGTCCGCAAGGTGCTGGCCGGCCTGACGACCATCGAGGAGATGCTGCGCGTCACCGCGGCGGACGGCGAATGAGCCGGGGCGAGGGGCGAAAGGAGGCGGCTCGTGGTTTCCCTGCATGATCTCTTCACGTTGATGCACGAGAAGGGCGCCTCCGATCTCCATATCACGGTGGGCTCCCCGCCGGTGCTGAGGCTCGACGGGGCCCTGACCCCGACGCAGTTCGACAAGCTGACCCCGGAGATGACCCAGCAGCTGGTCTTCGCGCTGCTGACCGACGCTCAGCGCCAGCGCTTCGAGGCGACCAACGAGATCGACCTCGCGTTCGGCATCAAGGGCATCGGCCGGCTGCGCATGAACGTGTTCCGCCAGCGCGGGGCCGTCGGCGCCGTGATACGCTCGATCGCGACGAAGTTCAAGTCCTTCGACGAGCTGGGCCTGCCCCCGGCGATGCTCGAGATCATGAAGGTCAAGAAGGGCTTGGTGCTCGTGACCGGCCCGACCGGCTCGGGCAAGTCGACCACGCTCGCCTCGATGCTCGACTTCCTCAACGAGCGGTCGTCGCAGCACATCGTCACGATCGAGGACCCGATCGAGTACGTGCACGCGAACAAAAAGTGCCTGATCAACCAGCGCGAGGTCGGCCAGGACACCGAGACCTTCGCGGTCGCGCTGCGCCACGTCCTGCGCCAGGACCCGGACGTGATCATGATCGGCGAGATGCGCGACCTCGAGACGATCTCGGCCGCGCTGACGATCGCCGAGACCGGCCACCTGGTCTTCGCGACGCTCCACACGACCGACTGCGCGCAGACGATCAACCGCGTGATCGACGTTTTCCCGCCGCACCAGCAGGAGCAGGTCCGCGTCCAGCTCTCGTTCGTGCTGGAGGCCATCCTCAGCCAGCAGCTCGTCCCGTTGGCCGTGGGCAGCGGCCGCGGGCTGGCGATGGAGGTGCTGGTCGTCACGCCGGCGATCCGCAGCCTGGTGCGCGAGCAGAAGGTCGAGCAGATTCAGATGATGCTGCAGACCGGCGGCAAGTTCGGCATGCAGACGATGAACCAGTCCCTGGCCGAGCTCTACAAGGCGCAGAAGATCAGCTATCAGGAAGCGATGAACCGCACCACCGACCAGGAGGACCTCAAGCGGGTCCTGCAGCGGGGGCTGGCCGTCGGAACGTGAGCTCGAGCTGATTTGAGGAGAGGGAACTGTCATGGCGACCTACGCTTATAAGGCGCGCAATCCGGCCGGGATCACGGTCGAGGGGGTGATCGACGCCCCCGAGGTCCGGTCCGCGACCGAGAGGCTGCGCCAGCAGAAGCTGGTTCTGCTCGAGATCGCGGAGCGCACCGAGAGCCTGATCGACAAGATCAAGAGCAAGCTCAAGGGAAAGAAGGAGATTCCCTCCAACCAGCTCGTGCTTTTCTCGCGCCAGCTTTCGACCTTGGTCTCGGCGGGCGTGCCGATCGTGCAGGGGCTCGCTATCCTCGGCGAGCAGATCGAGCACCCGGGCTTCAAGGAGGTCGTGCTCGCGATCCGGACCGACATCGAGGGCGGCTTGTCGATCGCCGAGGCGATGAAGAAGCACCCGGAGGCCTTCCCGAACATCTACGTCTCGATGATCAAGGCCGGCGAGGTCGGCGGTATCCTGGACACGATCCTGGAGCGCCTCTCGGCGTACCTGGAGTCCTCGGAGGCCCTGAAGGCCAAGGTGAAGTCGGCGATGATGTACCCGGCCGTGGTCTGCTCGATCGCGGGCGCGGTCACGGTGTTCCTGCTGGTCTTCGTGATCCCGACCTTCAAGACCATCTTCCAGAGCTTCGGCGCCGAGCTGCCCCTGCCGACCCAGATCCTGATCGACATCTCGGACATCATGAAGAAGTACTTCCCCGTCATCATCGCGATGCCGTTCGTCGCGGCGCAGGCCTTCAAGCGCTTCTACGCGACGCCGGCCGGCCGGCGCTACGTCGACGCGAAGGTGATGACCCTGCCGATCTTCGGGATATTGCTGCGGAAGGTGGCCGTCGCGAAGTTCACGCGCACGCTAGGGACCTTGATCAAGTCCGGCGTGCCGATCATCCAGGGCCTGGACACGGTCGCTCAGACGGCCGGCAACGTGGTCGTCGAGGACGCGATCAACGCCGCGAAGGAGTCGATCCGCGAGGGCTCGCGGATCGCGGACCCCTTGAGGAAGTCGGGCGTGTTCCCGCCGATGGTCATCCAGATGATCTCGGTCGGCGAGGAGACCGGCGCGCTCGACACCATGCTGACCAAGATCGCGGACTTCTACGACCAGGAGGTCGACACCGCGGTCAAGGGCCTCACCTCGATGATCGAACCCATCATCATCGTCGTGATGGGTCTCGTGATCGGCTCGATCGTCATCTGCATGTTCATGCCGATGTTCGAGCTCGGCAGCCTCGCCTCCAAGCAAGGCTGACGTAAGGGCGGGATGGGGGGATCAGCGTTCCCTCCCCGGCCGCCGCGGCGACCGTGCTTGTAGTGTAGGGACGGGGCGCGTTTCCGGCAGGGGGCCCTTCGGGCCGCGCGCGTGCGGCGAAGGGCCCACGCGCTTTTGCCCCCGCGGGCCTATTGACCCGCTTTTGAACCAAGAGGCCGATCTTTCCAAGTTATCGTTAATTATGTCGACTTTTGAAAAACATCGCATAAAAGCGAAGGATCAAGTCCGGCAAGCCGTCAGAGTTTTCAAGGCCTTCACGCTTAAGCTGCCGGACGGCTACGAAGTCGGCATGGATGTCGACGCGATACGTGGACGGGCGGATTCCGGCATACTCAGCGAGGATCTCTGCGACCTTTTCGCGGCTCTTGGCGAGGCGGCGCGAGGCCGCAAAACGGGTGTTGTCCTGCTGCTCGATGAGATTCAATTCCTGAAGCGGCAAGACCTGGAAGCGCTCATCGCCGGCGCGCACCACGTGGCCCAGAGAAATCTTCCGGTGGCGATCGTCGGCAGCCGGTCTGCCCCAATTACCTCGGCTAGCCGGGGAGGCCAAATCGTACGCCGAGCGGCTGTTTGATTTTCCGATGATCGATCGTCTCGATCCGGGGGCCGCGCGCGAGGCATTCCTGAAGCCAACCCGCGGGCTATTGAAAACAAAATCTTACTAAGGTATACTTTGGTTATGCAAAAGGCCCAGGCGTTCGCGACCAAGCTGCCGGTGGATTTGAAGCGCCAGCTCGCGGCGGTATGCGAGTTGCTTGGCTTGAAGAAGAACTTCGTCGTCGAGGAAGCCCTGCGCGAGAAGATCGAGGATCTGCTCGACGCCTATGATTTGCGGGAGGCGATCCGCGAAAGCAGCGGCTTCAGCTCCTGGGAGTCCGTGAAGAAGGAGTCCGCCTGAGTGGCGTGGCGGATCGAGCTTGAGAGCCGCGCCCGCCGCGAGTTCCTGGACCTGCCCAAGGACGTTCGCCAAAGGCTGTCCGCCGCGATCGATGATCTCCAGCGCGAGCCCCGTCCCCCGGGCGCCAAGAAGCTCGCCGGCGTCGAGGGTTATCGGCTCCGCAAGGGCGCCTATAGAATCCTCTACACGATCGACGACGGCGCGCGTCTCGTCCGCGTCTACAGGCTCGGCCACCGCCGAGAGGTTTATCGTCGGCTAAGGTAGGGCTGTTGTTCTGACGGTCCAACGATCTGAACTTTAATAATATTATTATTTGCTTGACAATTTATCATAAGCTGCTTATGATATAGCCATGGACTCCGCCGTGCGCCGTTATCTTGCGGAGATCGGCCGTCGCGGGGGCTTGAAAAGCCGCCGGGCGCTCTCCTCGCGGACCGCCAAGGATATGGTCCGCCTCCGCGAGGCGCGGCGGGCCTTCTCGCGCTTCAAGACGGCCTGTTTCTGGTCCTTCGATCCGGGCCGCCGCATCGAGGCTGCGGACATTCCCTGGATCGTGGAACAGCTTCAAAAGAACGGCGGACGCCAGGCGTGGGAGGTCGCCGAGCGACTATGCCGCTGACCCCGCTTCAGAGGGAGGTGGCGCGCCTGCTGGCCGCCAACCGCTCGCCGGACAGCTATCTCGCGGGCGGGGCGGCCTTGCACCTCAAGCCCAACTCGCGGCGGTACAGCAACGACTTGGACTATTTCCATGACTCGGAGAAGCGCGTCGCCGAGGCCTTCGCCGCCGATCGCGCCGCGCTGGAGCGCGCCGGGGTCGTGGTCGCGGTCGAGTTGGTCCTGCCGGGCTACGTCCGCGTGGTCGCGGAAAAGGGCGGCGAGGGCACCAAGATCGAGTGGGCGCGCGACTCCGACTGGCGCTTCATGCCGGTGCTGAAGGACCCGGAGGCGGGCTATGTCCTGCACCCGGTGGACCTCGCGGTCAACAAGGTTTTGGCGCTGGCGGGGCGTGACGAGGCGCGAGACTTCCTGGACGTACTGACCCTCCACGTCGAGCTGCTGCCCTTGGGGGCGCTCGCCTGGGCGGCGGTCGGGAAGGACCCGGGCTTCACGCCGCTTTCCTTATTAGAGCTCGTGAAGCGCCGGGGCCATTACTTGCCCGCCGACTTCGAGCGCCTGCGCTTGGTCGCGCCGGTCGAGCCGGCGGCGCTCAAGGCCGCGTGGCTCGACGCGCTCGAGGGTGCCGAGCGCTTCGTGCGCGGCCGTCCGCCCGGAGAGGCCGGCTGCCTGTATTACTCGCCCGGCCGCCGGCGCTTCGTGGCGCCCGAGCCCGGAGCTCCGGGAGACGCCGTGGTCCACTTCGCCGCGCGGGGCGGCGTCTTGCCGCGGGTCCACGGATAGGACGCGGGCCGGGCTTGGACGGCTCAGGGCATCGTGCAGCAGACGGCGACGGCGGCGCCGTGCATATAGCCTTGCGTGGGAGGATTGCCGGTCGCGACCGTCCCGTCGGGGATGACGTTTTCGCCGCACGAGAGGGTGTCCAGGGCCACGATGCTCCAGCCGACCGGCTGGCCGGCGTTGACGAGCGGCGCGCTGGTCTGAAGCGCGTCGTTCCCGCCGCCGTACATGCCGCCGCTGACGGCGATCTCGCCGGCGTTGCAGCTCACTTGGGAGAGGAAGCCGCAGGGGCCCTTCGTCGACTTGTTCGAGTAGCGGCTCTTGCATTGGAGCTTGACGCCGCTCAGCCACGTGCCGGCCCCGCCGTTCGCCGAGCGGACCCAGATATCGTTGACGTCGATGTTCCCGGAGGTCGAGCCGCTCGGGGTCGGGGACTTGGGGTTGGTCGTCCCGACGCCGACGTTGCCCCCGTCGCGCGCGAGAATCGTCTCCCCGGTCGACGTGACCTGCGAGTATATCCCGAGCGGGGAGGGATAGTAGGTCTGCAAGGTCAGCGACTCGGAGCCGAGTTCGCGCGGGAGCGCCGCGGCGGCGAGCAGGATAAGCGAACGCGCCAACGTCCGGGTCGAGAACCGAACCTGGATGACGATCGTTTTATCCATGGGCGCTCCCGTTGTTCCGGCTCAACCGAGGTTCCGCCAGGCCGGGCTTTTCAGGACGGCCTTCCAGTCGCGCAGGGTGCGGCGCGCGATCGCGACGCTGCCGTCGAGGTCGTTGGCCGCGAGCGTGCGGAACAGCGGGCGCTCGGCGAAGTCGCGCGCGGCCCGGCTGCCGAGGTGGTCGAGCGCGGCGTAGCAGGAAAGGATCGTCTTGGGAGTGGAGTCGATCGTCGCGGTGGCCAAGGCGAGGCTCAGCAGGCCCTCGGTGTCCGGATGGCCCAGCAACGCGACGTACGCGGCGAGCTGAGGAGCGGCCCACGTGCCTTGCTCGATGCGCCAGACGAGGTCGGGGGCGAAGCAGGCCGCAGGGGTCACCAGCGCCAGCGCGCCGCCCGCGAGCGCGTAGTTCCAGCTTTCGTGCCGGATCAGTCCGCGCAGGAGATTGGGGGAGTGGTCGAGCGTTCGCGCGAAGTCCCTCAGGCGGCCTAGGGCCCGCGCGCGCTCTCGCTCCTCGGGCGGGAGCTTCAGCAGCGCCAGCGACAGGATCGGGTCGCCCTGATCGAGCTCTCGAAGCACCTGCAGCAGGGAGAAGTACGGCATCGGTCTCTCGTGCGGCATCTTGATAAGGATAGCCCACGCGTCCCCTCGATGCAAGGTATAATGACGCCGCCCCGATGGTGTACCTTATCGACGGGACCAACCTGATACGCCGCCTCTACACCGACGGCCGCAAGGCGCCGGCCGAGGAGGACGTCTACGCGCGGGAGCTGATCGAGGGGCTGTGCTGGCTGGCCTCGCGGGGCGCGGGCCGGCACGGCTTCCGGCTGGTCTTCGACGGCTATCCCCGGCGCTACGACGTCGAGCGCGTGGAGGGGGTGGACCTTTTCTTCGGCGGCGAGGGGGGCGCGGACCGCGTCCTGCTCGACCAGGCCCGATACCTGGCGAGCCTGGGCCGGGCGCCGGTTGTCGTCACCGCCGACGGCGAGCTTCAGGACCTCGCCGCGCGCGAGGGCGCCCGGGCCATGCTGCCCGAGGAGTTCCTGCGGAAGTTCCGCTTGGGCCGGTCCTGACCCGCTAGCCGCGCAGCTTCTTCAGGAGCCAGCCGGACACCAGGCGCTCCAGCCTTTCCCGCCTGTCGAGAAAGCCGTGCCGGGCGCCCTTGACGAGGATCAGCTCTGACGCGCCGTTCGCCGCGGCGCGTATGCGCGTCGAGACGTTCCACGGCACCAGCTCGTCCTCGGTTCCGTGGACGAGAAGCAGGGGGGCGGTCAGGCGCCGGGCGCTCTCGGTCGGGTCCCAGGCGCGGACGGCCTTCGCGAAGTCCCGGTAAAGCGCTCCAGGCGGCACGCAGTTGAGAGCCGACGCGTGCTCCGCGATCAGCCGGCGCGTCCTCCGGCCGCGGTCCATCTCCGGGCCGCCGACCGGAGCCACGGCCGCCACGGCCTTCAGGCGCGGCGCGCGGGCGGCGAGGTTGATCGCGGTCCAGCCGCCCATGCTGAAGCCGAAAACGCCCAGGCGCCGCGCGTCGACGCCGGGCAGGGACGCCATGCGCCGCAGCGCGGCGCGCGCGTCGTCGATCAGGGTCGTGAAGCGGTAGCGTCCGCCGCTGCCCCAGGCCCCGCTGAAGTGGAGCGACAGGCTCGCGACGCCTCCTTTCAGGAGGGCGCGCTGGATGTCGACGTTCTTCTCGGCTCCGGGAAAGCCGTGCAGGAACAGGACCGCGGGAAAGAGGCGCGTCGCGGAGGCCGGCCGTGTCCATACGTAGACGAGCTTGCGCCCGCGGAACGCGAACGCGCGCGCGCCGCTTTCCGCGAAGGGTCCGGCTTCTATCGTGGCCGTCATGCTGGACTCGTCAACCGCCGGTTGCTAGAATGGGCGCCCATGTTCCAGGACGTTTTCGTCCTTGTCACGGCTCTCGCCACGATCATCGTCCTGATCACCTTGGCGAAGCTGAGCCGCCAACTCGACGAGATCTCGGAGCGCACCTTGGACCTTCAGAAAACCCTGAAAAGCCACTCCGAGATACTCAAGTACCACCGCGAGACCGTCGACGGCAAGCTCGAGCGCGTGCTCCAGAGGCTGGGCAACAAGCCCGGCCAGGATATTCCCTGGACCGGCTAACCCTTCGAGGCGCGGAACGCGCCTTCCTCGCGCAGCATCCGCGCCTTCGTGCCCAATCCTCCGGACCCTGAGTAGCCGCCCAGCCCGCGGCCCGGCAGCGCTTTCCGCGACGCCACGCTGGCCGACGGGAGCACGCGGTGGCAGGGCACCTTCGGCGCGAACGGGTTGCGCGCGAGCGCCTGCCCGACGGCGCGGGCCGCTTTCGGCTTGCCGATCCGCTCGGCGACCCAGGCGTAGCTCCTGACCTCGCCCCGCGGTATCTCGGAGCAGGCTTTCCAGACCGCGCGCTCGAACGTCGTGGGTTCTCGTTTCAGTTTGATCATGGCTAGTCCAGTTTTTTCTCGCGGACCTGGCCCAGCGCGGACAGCGAGCCGTCGAAATGCGCCGGATCGCCGATCGCGATCATCAGCAGCTTGTCGGGCCTCAGCCACTTGCGGGCGACCCGCCGCACGTCCTCGCGGGTCACGCCGCGTATCTTGTCGAGGTAAGTGTCGAGATAGTCGGCCGGGTAGCCGTAGTAGTCGAGGCTCGCGGCCTCGGCCGCGATCTGGTAGGCGCTCGTGAAGCGGAACACGAAGCGGTTCGCGATGCCGTCCTCGGCCACCTTGAGCTCCTCCTCTCCGACCGGCGCCGAGCGCATCTCATCGATGTTCTTGAGGACCTCGCTGGACGCCTTGACCGCCGTCTCGTTCTTCGTGCCGCAGGCCGCGGCCATCCAGCCCTCGTCGGCCAGCTGCACGATGCGCGTGCCTACGGAGTACGCGAGGCCTTGCTGGGAGCGGACGCGGCCGAACAGGCGCGTCGCGAACCCTCCGCCGCCGAGGATGTCGTTCATGACCTCCAGCGCGTACTCGTCCGGATCGTTCGGCAGCGGTCCCGCCTGCATCATCCTGATCGAGGCCTGCGGGACATTCTTCGGGAACAGATAGACCACGCGCGCGTCGATCGTCGGCGCGGGGGGGATCGCCGGCAGGCCCGGGTTGCCGCGCGCCCAGTCGCCGAACGCGCGCGAGAGCTCGGCCTCCAGCCTTTCTCGGGTCAGGTCGCCCGCCACGATCAGCGAGACGTTGTTCGGCACGTAGTATCGGGCGTGGTAGTCGGCCAGGTCCTGGCGCGTGATCGCCGCGACGGTCGCGACCTCGGCGCGGCGCCCGTACGGATGATCCGGGCCGAAGTACAGCCTGCGCGCCTCGCGCCGCGCGGCGTCCATCGGCTCGTCGTTGCGCCGCCGGATGGCCTCGAGCATCTTCTGGCGCTCGATCTCGACCTTGTCGCCGCGGAAGGCGGGCCGCCGCAGAGTCTCCGCGAACAGGTCGAGCCCCTTGTCCAGGTGCTTGGACAGGCAGGTCATGCTGACCCCGCCGCGGTCCAGGTCCATCGAGGCGTCGAGGTCGATGGCCAGGTACTCCCGCTCGCGGTCCATTTCCTCGGGGGAATACTTGGTCGTGCCCGCCGCGTCCTGAGCGGACGCCATCAGGTCGGCCGTTCCCGTCTTGCCGGGCGGGTCGAAGCGTCCCCCGGCCTTGACGATCGCGCCCACATGGACGATCGGCAGGGAATGGTCCTCGAGAAAGAAAACCTTCAGTCCGTTGTCGAGCGCGAATCGGACCGGCTTGCGCGGATGGAACTCCAGCTTGGGGTTCTCGGGCAGGGGCGGGGGCACCGCGCCGGCCCGCGTCGCCGGCAGGGCAAGGAGGACCGCGACGGCGATAAAGGTTTTCATGGGATCACCGCTCCAGGCGTGCTTTGATTCCGGGCTTGCCCGGGGCTTTCTCGGCCTTGAGATCGACGCGCTCGGCAGCCAGGCCGCCTTCCTTCATGGTCGCCAGCGCCAGTTCCCCGCGCCGCTGGGTGACCTTCGCGTCCTCGCTGGCGAGCGAGAGGATCGTGACGCCGAGCCTGGCGCCCTGGACCTTCGCCGCCCTCGCCGCGAGGTCGCGCAGGGCCTGGCGGGCGGCGGCGCCGAGAGCCGCGCTGCCCGCTCCATACTCGAACTCGAGAACTTCTTCGTCGCCCTTCTCCCTCGCCCCCGTAGGGGGAGAGGGTCGGGGTGAGGGGGACGCTTGGCGGGATGCCCTCACCCCACCCCTCTCCCGCTCGCGGGAGAGGGAGATTTGAGTTTCGGGCTCCGAAGCCGTGGGTTTCACCAAGGTCGCCGTCGTCGAGTTTTGCGCCGTCAGGTATTTGACGGCGGCGTCCTGGACGTCCTTGGGGGTGATCTCCTGGAAGCGCCGCTGCAGCTCCCAGGGGTAGCGCCAATCGTCGGCGATCGTCTGGTAGTAGGCCAGCTTCGTCGCCATGCCGTGGTTCGACTCCAGCTCCTTGACCAGCCCGGCCGTGAGCTGGTTTCGGACCTTGTCGAGCTCCCACTCGGTCGGCGGCTCGCGCTTGAGCTTCTCGATCTCCGCGAGCAGCCCGGCCTCGACCTCGGCGGCCGTGTGCGGGTGGCGGGACTCGCCCCAGACGACGAACAGGTTCGGATAGCGCTCGCCGACCCCGACCGCGTCGGCCGAGGCCGAGAGCGCGACCTTCTTGCCCTCGACGAGGTTGCGGTAGAAGCGGGAGGTGCGGCCGTCCGCCAGGACCGCGCGCAGCATCTGCAGCGCGGTGTCGTCGCGCGCCGGCAGCGACGGTTTGTGCCAGGCGATCAAGGTCAGCGGCTCGGCCTCGAACGCGACGTCGACGCGGCGCGGACCGCGCTGCTCGGGCTCGGCCGTGATATGGTGCTTGGCCAGGGGCTTGGGCGGTATCGGCTCGAAGTATTTCCTGAACATCGCGAGCGTCGCCTGCGGGTCCAGGTCGCCGACCAGCACCGCGGTCGCGCTGTTGGGGCCGTAGTGCGTGTCGAAGAAGCGCTCCGCGTCGGTGCGGCTCAGCGCCTTGAGGTCGGACATCCAGCCGATCACGTCGTGGCCGTAGGGATGGGCCTCGTAGGCGGCCG
This sequence comes from uncultured Elusimicrobia bacterium, assembly GCA_964566245.1. Taxonomy (GTDB): domain Bacteria; phylum Elusimicrobiota; class Elusimicrobia; order CAZMIB01; family CAZMIB01; genus CAZMIB01. The sequence goes on from CAZMIB010000008.1 coordinate 12,344, forward strand.
AGATCATCTCCTCCCAGAGCTTGCCCATCGGATCGGCGTCGACCCGCATGCGGCGCTCCTCCATGACCACGTCGCGCTCCTTGTAGAACTCGCGCAGCACCGGGTCGCGCAGGCGCTCCGCCTCCATCGCCATCCAGAACTCCAGACGGTTCGACGGCAGCTCGACGAGATACGCCGTCCGGTCCTCGCCGGTGTAGGCGTTCAGGCCGTGCGCCCCGTTCATCTCGTAGAGCTTCTCATACTCCTCGCGGACCACGTACTGGTCGGCGTCCTTCTCCCGCGCCTCGAGCTCGGTCTTGAGCTGGGCGACCCTCCGCGGGTCGGCGCGCTCGCCCTTCTCCTGCTCGGCCAGCAGGCGCAGCGCGGCCTGCTCGATCGCGTCGAGGGCCGGCTTCTCCTTGTTCCAGTCGCGCGAGTAGAGGCGCTTGGTCCCCTTGAAGATCATGTGCTCGAACATGTGGGCGAGGCCGGTCTGGCCCTGCTCCTCGTCGACCGAGCCCACCTTGAACATCATGTGGAACGCGATCGTCGGCGACCCGTGCCTCTCGAGCAGCAGGATATGCATGCCGTTCTTGAGCGTCGCCTGGACGACCGTCGGCGGCGCGACCTGGCTGATCTCTCCTTCCCCCCTTGTGGGGGAAGGCTGGGATGGGGGGGCGACGTTCGGCGTCTGCCCCCACGACGGCGCGGCGAGAATCAGCGACAGGGCGAGAAGCGCCCGATGGGCGGCGCGGGCCGGCGATTTCATGGGGTTCCTCCGGGAAACAGGCCTTTCGTCCTCAGCAAGCGGTTATACGTCACGCCGAAACGGTGCGCCTCGTCGCGCAAGTGCTCCAGCAGCAGCAGCGCGGGACTGTCCTGAGCCAGGCCGAGCGGTTCCTCGCGCCCCGGAACGAAGACCTCTTCCTCGCGCTTCGCGAGAGAGGCCAGCGGTATCTGCACGCCCACTTCCTCCAGGGCTTGGACGGCCATGCCGAGTTGACCCTTGCCGCCGTCGATCAGCACCAGGTCCGGCAGCGGCTGGCCGTCCTCCTTCAGGGCGCCGTAGCGTCTGGCGACGACCTCGCGCATCGATCTGAAGTCGTCGATTCCGGCGACCGTCCGTATCTTGAAGCGCCGGTAGTGGTCCTTATGCGGCACTCCGTCGACGAAGCAGACCATCGAGCCGACCGTGTGACGCCCCTGCAAATGGCTGATATCGAAGGCCTCGATGTGGACCGGGGGCCGCGCCAGGCCGAGGGCCTCCTGAAGCGCCGTCACGCCGCGCGTCCCGGCCAGCCGGCGCCCGAGGTCCTCCTCGCGGATCTCCGAGAGGAGCACGCGCTCCGACATGTGCTCCAGCGCCCGGAGGTTGTCGCGAAGCTGGGCGGCGTGCTCGTAGTCCAGGACCTTCGAGGCCCGGCCCATCTCCGACGCGAACTCGCGGCGAAGTCTACCAAATTGACCCTCGAAGAAATACGCGGCGCGCCGCGCGATGCGGCGGTAGTCTCCCTTGGAGACGCGTCCCCGGGCCGGGCCGGCGCAGGGGGCGGGGCAGGCTCGGGTGTGGTAGTACAGGCAGCCGCTGATCTTGCGCGGCTCCAGCGGGTTCGCCTCGGAGAAATCGTAGCGGCAGGGCCGCAGCGGGAACAGCCGGCGCGTCCAAAGGTAGCGCAGCAAGGACCGCACCATCGAGACCTTCGGGTACGGGCCGAAGTACAGCGCCCCGTCGCGGACCTTCTTGCGCGTCCACAGCAGGCGAGGGAAGTCCTCGTTCATCGTCAGCTTGACGAACGGATAGGACTTGTCGTCCTTCCACATCGAGTTGAAGAACGGCTTGTCCCGGCGTATCAGCTTGCGCTCGAGCAGCAGGGCGTCGCGCTCGCTCGCGCAGGCGATGTAGTCGATCTTGCGGATGAGGGGAACGAGGGTCCGGGTCTTGAGGTCGACCGGCCGTCCTGTTTGGAAGTAATTGCCGACGCGCTTGGCGAGGTCGAGCGCCTTGCCGATGTAGATGACCTCCCCGCGGAGGTCTCGCATCAGGTAGACGCCCGGCGAATGCGGGAGATGGCTCGTGAGCTCGCTCACGAGCCCATTATATTTATTTTTCCGACGGGGGCAGCTCCGGCAGCGCGACGGGGTCCGGAACGGCGGAAGGGGGCTCCGGTCCATCGAGAAGCCGTTGAGCGGCGTCGATCGTGTGCTGGACGGCGGGTCCCAACCGGAACAAGAAATATCCCATGGCGGCGAACGCGAACCCGTTTTCGCCCGTCGCGCCGGAGGCCGCGATGGCCAGCAGGAGCAAGAGAAGGGGGCCCCAAAGTTTGCTTTCGATAAGCGTCCTGCGCTTGACGATACTCTGCGTCAGCGCGTGCCGTTCCGCCTCCGCGACGACCTCGGCCGGCAGCATCGCCTCGGACGGCTTCTTGCCGTCCCAGGCCGCGGTGCGCGCGCTAGAGGGCTCGACCCAATAGAGGACCCGATGGCCGCCGATGACCTTCTCCAGCAGCCCCTTCGCCGCCGCGGCCGCGCGCTCGGCCTCCGACTCGAAGAAGACGATGAACGAGGCGTCGCTCTCGCGCAGCCCGACGCCCGCGACGCCCGGGACCCTGAAGAAGCGCTCTTTCAACGCGTCCTTCATGGCCGCCAAGCCGGCCTTAGGCGCGCGCGGCGCCTCCGGGTCGGACGGGACGGGCAAGGGCGTCTCGGAGGGATCGTCGGGTTCGTCCTCGTGGAGGTTCATCAGCACGGCGTTTCCGAGGTTCATGCCGATCAGCAGGCGCCGGCCGTCGGGATGGACGGCCATGGACGTGGGGAAGCCGGCCGGACGAAACAAGCCCATGGAGTACTTGGCCCGGCCCGTCGCGACGCTCCAGACGGTGATAGTCGTCCCCTTCCCGTTGGCGTCGGAGGAGGTGGTCACCACGCGGCGCCCGTCCGGCGTGAAATCGAAAGCGCGCACCATCCGTCCCGGATGGACGAGCTCCCGCTGTCCCTTGTAAGTGGGCAAGCTCCAAATCGAGACGCGGTCCGAGGCCGTGATCGCCGCCGTGAGGATGGGGTCGGTTTCCTTCGACCGCGGCAGATGCCTCCAGCGCGCCGCCTCGCCGCCCTCGTTTTCAACGCTCCATTCCACCGGGCCGATGAACTGCCCGGTGTCCGCGTTCCAGCGGAGAGCGTAGTTCATCTCCGGATTTCTCGCCGACAGCGTCAGGCCGTCGGCGCTCAGGCGCATCGAGGACATGCGCCGCGTTTGGTAGCGCTCCGGCGGCTCGAGGCGGCGTATGTCCCGGCCGGTCTCGACGTCGCGCACGACGATCGCTTCGCCGTCGTTGACGAACATCGATCGTCCGTCCCGGCTGAAAGCCACCTCCGCGTTCCCGCCCTTGTACGTGGGATGCTCGAGGATACGTATGACTCCGACCGCGGTTTCCGCTTGAACCGCCGCGACCGATTCCTCATCCTTGGCCCCCGCGTAGACGGCCTCGAGCTTCTGGTCCACGTCGGCGGCGGATCGATCAGGCGCGGCGGCGAGCGCGGCCGCTCGGCTCACGGCGCTCAGCGCGGAGACTCCGGCGTGGGCCGGTTTCGCCGCGCCGGGCGCAAGCTGTTCCGGCGCGGCGGCGGCTTCTAGTCGTCGCGGCTCTATCGATGGCGCGATAATGAGCGCCGATTGAGGAGGGATCGCCTGGATATCCGCCGGAGCCGGGATTCCGGGCTGGACTAGAACGGGAAGCGCGGCGGGCAACTCAAGCGCCTTTTCATCGCGCGTCGCGGCCCGAGCGGACGCGGCCAAGAAGGGGAACAGAAGCACGCTTAGGCGTCGAAGGCGCCGCATGCGTTTATTCTAACGGAGCGTCGCCGACGGCTCAGGTGGCGAAAGGCCCAACGCGAGCCCGGAATTGGACCCCAGGGTCAATAGGCTCTAGGACCTGATCTCTTAAGGGTGCCCTCGCCCGCTTGCGGGACGGGGGGAGCCCAGTGGGCTCCCCCACGGGCCTGGTCGTAGCTGTGGACTTGCCCGCAGTCTTGCTTGGCGTTCGGACACCGGCCCGTTCGGCCGCGGGGGGCGGCCGGGACAGGATGAGGGTGCCCGAAGGGCGGGTGAGGGGTTAAGGCTTTCTCCAGCCGTTCCAATACGGCATCGCCGTTGTCGAGAACATCGTCCGCGCCTTCGACAGGACGTAGGGCCCCTCATGAGGCCGGTAGTCGGTCAACATGAAGGCTTTCCCAATATCCATGGCAGTTGCGGGCTCGAGGACTCCGAGGACGTAGGGTTCGATGGTCAGTTTTTTCCCACCGCGGTGGACCACGGAGGCGAAGTCGTCCGGCGTCTGAAGCTGATCGAGCGAGCTCAGCGGCCGGCCGCGCAGCGCCAGATCCTCGACCTTCAATCGATGGAGCCTCAGGAAGCGGGCGAAGTTCCGGCGGGCCAGCTCGTGCAGCCGGAGAAGGTCTCCCTTCCCGTTGTCGTCCTTGTACCAGTAGGTCGGATCGAACTGGAATCCCTGCTTGGCCCAAACATAGCGCCCCGCATGGTCGGCCTTCAGCGTTTCCTGCGTGACGCCGACGACGGGATAGACTTCCTTCTTAAGGAACGAAAGCACGGCGGGTGCGATTCCGGAAAGGCGGGCATCTGCGCGGTCGAAATAGACCGACCCCATATGGGGTTTGAGGCTCCCCCCTTTCCCGGGCCGGAACCCCGCCCAGGACCATCGCCGCGGGGTGCGCTCGAGTCTCGTCTTTTTCCAGACCCCCCAC
>CAZMIB010000008.1:17093-38896 GCA_964566245.1 uncultured Elusimicrobia bacterium
GGGGATTCGAGCTCCCCGATTTTCGCGCGCCGGATCGACGCCGAGAACGATCCCAGCGGGGTGCGGTCGACGTCCGTCTTTTCGAGGACGCCCAGCAGGATCATGTGCGGCGCGCTCTCCTGCGCGCTGACGAAAGTTCTCAACTCCAGGCGGGCTTTGCCTTTGAGCGGCGCCGGAACCGGGAACCTGTCGGAAAGTACGGCCAGCTCGAAGGGGGTTTGGGCTTTCCAGCCGATCTCATCGGCGAAAGCGTTCTCCCGCGGCGCGGAGAGGCTTTTGAAGAACGGCTGCGCGTAGACCGGGTCGTTGAAAGACCGGGCCGCGAGCCGCGTCAGGATCGGGTCGGCGAGGACGACGGGCGGGGCGGCCGAGACAAACCGCGCGCCGGCCGCGAGCGCGGCGGAAAAAAGGGCGAGCCGTCGACGATGGTTCATCGCGCAAAGAATAGCGCGATCCGCGATTTCGCGCCTGGGCCTTAAGGGCAGGCGGCCGTGGGCATTTCGGCCAGCTTGAGAAGGCTTTCGGTGTCGAGCACGGTCGCGAACTCGCGATGCAGCTCGGTCAGCCCGAGCTCGTGCATCTCCTCGGCGGGGTGCCGGATGCCGGTGGGGCCGGTCATGTCGAAGGTGGCGGTGGCGTCGGAGACGACGTAGGCCGCGAAGCCCAGGTTGCCGGCCATGCGCGTCGTCGTGGACACGCAGTGGTTGGTGTTGAGGCCGACCAGCACGACGGTCGTGATCCTCGCCGCGCGCCGCCGCGCCGCCAGCAGGCGCGCGATGTTCGACTCCGCCTGCGGATTGTTGCGCCTGCCCCAGTAGGGTTCGTTGAACCCTTTCTGCATGTCGATCACGATCAGCGCGGCGTTTGTCGGGAGGAAAGACGATGATTGACTCATAGGAACCCCTCACCCCAACCCTCTCCCCGTAGGGGCGAGGGAGGACTTTCGATTGAGGAACTGCCAAAGGTGGTGGCGCTCCTCGATGTCGAGAAGCTCGGCCAAGGCCGCGTAGGCGGCCACGCCGCCGGGGACGGCCAGCGCGACTTGAACAAGGGGTTTGGCCGGCGCGATCGCTAGAATCCCCAGGACGGCCGCGCCCATCCCGACGGCCGCGGCCAGCGAGCGCAGCATCGGCAGGAACGTCCTTTCCAGGCCCGCGAAGCCGGTGCGCTTGTTCAGAAAGTAGAAGTTCATTCCGCAGCCCAGCCAGGCCGCGATCGCGGAGGCCAAGGCCAGGCCGGACACGCGCATGCGGCCCATCAGCGCCACCGACAGCGCCGCGTTCAGGGCCATTTCCGCGAACGTGGCTCTCAACGGGGTCTTGGCGTCGCGCAGCGAGTAGAAGCTGAAGACGAGCACCTTGGTCCCGGCGTAGGCGACGAGCCCCAGTCCGTAGAACCTCAAGGTTCCCGCGGTCATCACGCTGGCGGCGGGGGTGAACTGGCCGTGCTCGAACAGCAGACGCGTGATCGGAAGCGCGACCAAGACCAGTCCGACCGCGGCCGGCAGCAGGATGAAGGCCAGCAGGCGCAGCGCGAGGTTTAAAGTCGCGCCGTATTCCTTCATCTCGCCGCGCCCGGCGTGCTCGGAGAGCTGCGGCAGCGCGACGGCCGCGGTCGCGACGCCGAACAGAGCCAGCGGAAGCTGCATCAGCCGGCTCGCGTTGTAGATCGCGGTCATCGAGCCCGACTCGAGGAAGCTCGCGCAGATCGTGTCGACGAAGGCGTCGAGCTGGTCGGTCGCGGCTCCGATCATCGACGGCCCCATCATCGCCGCGACCTGGCGCACGCCGGGGTGGTCGCCGGGGCGCCCCAGGGTCGGCGCGAGCCCTTCCTTTTTAAGGGGCCGCCACAGCGCGGCGAGCTGGATGAGGCCGCTCAGCGTGGCGACCCAGGCGAGCCCGCGCACCCCGATCCCGGCCGGGACGAGGCCCAGCCGCAGCGCGCCCAGGTAGGCGAGGATCGAGAGGGAAAAGGCGGTCGGCGCCATCGCCGCGACGAAGAACCGGCGCGCGACGTTGAGGCTGCCCTGGCACAGCGCCGAGACGATCACCAAAAAGACGTGCGCGAAGAATATACGCGTCAGCGTCACGGTCAGGTCGAGCATGTCGCCGCGGCCCTTGAACCCCCAGGTCAGAGCCAGCACGAGCGGGCGGGCCAGCAACGCGCCGCCCGCGCAGAGCAGGCCGGCCGCGAGCAAGGTCAGCGACCAAAGCGCCCCCAGGAACCGCCGCGTCTCCTCGGGGCCTTTGAGCCTCTCCTGCGCGAGCACGGGCACGAACGAGGCGTTCAGCGCCCCCTCGCCCAAGGTCCGGCGGAAAAAGTTCGCGATCCGGAACGCCGCGTAGTAGGCGTCGGCCGTCGCGCCGGCGCCGAAGACGTACATGATCCCCGCGTCGCGGAGATAGCCCAGCGCGCGCGAGGCCATCGTCGCCGCGGTGAAGCCCGAGACGTGCCTGACGAAGCGGGCGGAGGACTCCTTCGTCTTATCGACGGAGGAAGGCGTTGACGGTGGGGTCAAGATTTGGTTTAATGAACGGACATCCCCCGTCGAGCGGGGGACAACGATTTATGGCCAAACTCAAGACAGGACGTCATACCAGCGCGATCAAGGCGACGCGCCAGAACCGCAAGCGCTATCTTCGCAACCGGACGATCCGCAAGAACATCCGGCTCGCCGCGAAGGAGCTTCAGGCCGCCGTCGAGAAAAAGGACTCGGGCGCAGCCAAGGAGCTTCTCTCGAAGGTCTCTTCCCTCTGGGACAAGGCCGCGAAGACCGGGGTCATCCATTGGAAGGCCGCGGCCCGCAAGAAGTCCCGGCTCGCCTCGAAGACCGGCGCTCTCGCCGTCGCCTAACCGCGGCCTGAGCCCGTTCCGCGCGATCAAGCCCCCTCCACCATAGGGGGGGCTTTTTTGCCGTCTCCGCACAGCTCGAGGAGCAAGGCCCGCAGCTCGAGCGCGGGCGACGGCGTTCCCGACTTAAGCCGCGCCTCGACCTCCACGCAGGCTTGAAGGCCCGCGACGAGCGAGCGCTCGCTCCGCCGCGCCGCCAGGGCGAGAAATTCGCGGTTGTGCCAGCTCGAGACCTTCAACGCGCGGAAGGCCTCCTCTCCGGTCACGCCGGCCTCGGCCAGGCGCCGTGCCTTCAGCTGCCGGCTCAGCGTCCAGCTCGCCTGGGCCAGAAGGGAGAGAGGCTCCTCGCCCGACTCCAGCAGCTCGCGCGCCACGCGCAGCGCGCTCGCCGCGTCGCGGCGCTGGAGCGCGTTCCCGAGAGCGAACACCGACTCCTCGCGCGGGGCCCCGATCGAGTCGAGCACGTCCTCGCGGCCGAGCTCACCCGGCCGCCCCTTGGCCAGCAGCGCGAGCTTGCCGATCTCCTGATCGAGCGCGGGCATGTCGGGGCCGATCTCCTCGACGAGCGTCTTCGAGCCCTCGTCCGAGAGCTTGAGCCCCAGGCGGCGGGCCTCGGCGCGCGCCCACTCGAGCGCCTCGGCCTCCTTAAGCGGCCAGAAGATGGCGACCGCCCCTTTCGAGGCCGCCAAGGTCGACAGCGCCTCGCCCCTCTCGGGGCGCTTTTCGTCGGCGACGAGGACCAGGCAGGTCGTCGGGGTCGGGTCCTTCAGGTAGGCGGCCAGGCGCTTGCGCGCCTCCGCGTTGAGCTTGTCCGCGCGCTTGACGATCACGAGGCGGACCGCTCCCAGCATCGGCTGGGTCATGCAGGCCGACAGCAGCTCCTCGACGTCCAGCGACTCGCCGCGAAGCTCGTGCAGGTTGAACGGCCCGGGATCGTGCGCCTTAAGGAGCGCCTTCAGGGCCTCGGCCTTGCCGTGAGGCTCCTCGCCCGACAGGTAGTAGACCGGGCGAAGGGCCCGGCCGGCCCATTCCTTGGAAAGTTGGGCGGGCTTCAGTTCCGGCATCGGCGCCGCCTTATTGCCCGGGCTGGGGCGGGGCCGGGATCGCGGGGCTCGGCGACTGGAGCGAGGTCGGCGGCGGGGCCTGGGGCACCGGGGGCTGCTCGCCGAGCTTGCGGATGCTCGAGCCGGTCACCGAGCCGAAGCCCTCCAGCGTCCGCTTCACGATGTCGCGCGAGAAGGCGTCCCAAAGCGCCTGCCGGGCCTGCTCCTCGGTCATGCCTCCGGGAAGGGTCGCGGCCGAGTACGTCTGGTTGCCCTCGAAGTTCGGCTCCTGCCAAAGGATGACGTTCGCCGTCCGGTCGATGAACTGCAGATCGACGAAGACCTGCAGCTTGTAGACGGTCGGTACCAGGCTCGCGTCGTACTGGATCGGGGTCAGCGTGTAGCGCTTGATCGTCGTGACGACCACGCCCTCGGCGTCGGCCTCGGGGACGATCGGATAGCGCCCGTCGCGCAGGAACTCGTCTTGCAGCCGCAGGTAGAAGCGGTCCTCGAGCCCGAACTGCTGGGACTGGTTCTGTATCTGGCGCAGCGCGAGCTTCTTGATGTGCTGCGGCAGTATCTGCGGGGCGGGGCGGTACGTGATGTCGCCCCCCGCGCAGCCGGCCATCGCCGCCCCCGCCACGAACGCCGCGATCGTCAAAATTCGTCGCATATCCTCACCTCACGCCGGCAAGACGATGTTCACGAGCCGCCGCGGGACCACCACGACCTTCAGCGGCGGCCGCCCGCCGACCAGGCCTTGGATCCTGGGCAGCTCGAGCGCGAGCTTCCTAAGCTCGTCTTCCCCGGTGTCCGAGGAGACGGTCAGTTTGTCGCGCACCTTTCCGTTGACCTGGACCGCGATCTCGATCCGCGCGTCCACCAGGAGCTTGGGGTCGGCCTCGGGCCAGGGGGCCTCGAGCACCGACTCGGTCCGCCCCAGACGCTCCCATAGCTCCTCGCAAAGATGCGGCGCGAACGGCGACAGGAGCTGCACCAGCAGCGCGTAAGCCGTCCGGCTGGCCTCGTCGCCGAGGCGCGGGTAGGCGTACAGGCCGTTCACGAGCTCCATCAGCGCGGCGATCGCGGTGTTGAAGCCGTGGCGCTCGAGGTCCTCGCCCACCTTGCGGATCGTCCGATGGGCCAAGACGAGCACGTCGCCGCCGTTCGGCGCCGGGTTTCCGTCCGGGGCCGCGGCGACCTTCTCGAGCAGCCGCCAGACGCGGTTCAGGAAGCGCCAGCAGCCCTCGACTCCCTCGTCGGACCACTCGAGGCCGCCCTCGGCGGGGGCCGCGAAAAGGATGAATAGCCGCGCGGTGTCCGCCCCGTAGCGCTCGAGGATCGCCTGGGGCTCGACGATGTTGCCTTTGGACTTCGACATCGCCGAGCCGCCCAAGGTCACCATGCCCTGGGTCAGCAGGCGCTCGAAGGGCTCCGGCCCGGCCGTGACGCCGAGGTCGCGCAGCGCCTTGTGCACGAACCGGGAATAGATCAGGTGCATGCACGCGTGCTCGATGCCGCCGACGTACTGGTCGACCGGCAGCCACGCCGCGGCCTTCGCCGGCTCGCAGGCGGCCTCGGCGTTGCGCGGGTCGATGTAGCGCGCGTAGTACCACGATGAGTCGACGAAGGTGTCCATCGTGTCCGTCTCGCGGCGGCCCGGGCCCTTGCAGCGCGGGCACGGCGCCTCGATGAAGGACTTGATCGACGCGAGGGGATTGTCGCCCTGGCCGGTGAACTTGGCTCCCTTCGGGAGCAGTACCGGGAGGTCCTTCTCCGGCACCGGGACCGCGCCGCAGGCGTCGCAGTAGATGATCGGGATCGGCGTGCCCCAGGCGCGCTGGCGGCTGAGCAGCCAATCCTTCAGGCGGTAGCGCACGACGGGCTTGCCGCGCCCGGCCGCCTGCAGGCGCTCGACGATCTTGCGCCGGCCGTCCTCGGAGGAGAGGCCGTTGAACGGCCCCGATTGGACGAGCGCTCCCTCGCCCTCGTAGGCTTTGCCGTGCTCCGCGGCGCCGTCGGGAGCCTGCACGACCGGACGGACGGGCAACTTATGCTCGACCGCGAAGTCATGGTCGCGCTGGTCGTGGGCCGGGACCGCCATGATCGCGCCGGTCCCGTAGTCCATCAAAATGTAGCTCGCGAGCCAGATCGGAAGCTTCTCGCCGTTGACCGGGTTGACCGCGTAGCTTCCGGTGAACACGCCGCCGGTGCCGTTACGTTCGCCGCGGACCTTGGACGCCTTGCGGGTCTCGGCGATGAACGCCTTCGCCTCGGCCTGGCGCTCCGGGCGGGTCAGCGCGGCCGCGAGCGGATGCTCGGGGGCCAGCGCGACGTAGGTCGCGCCGAACAAGGTGTCCGGGCGCGTCGTGAAGACGGTCAGCGGGCCGGCGTCCGAGTCCGCGACGTCGAACGTCAGCTCGGCGCCCTCGGAGCGGCCGATCCAGTTCTTCTGCATCGCGAGGACCTGGGCCGGCCAGCCCTTCGCGAGCAAGGCGTGGTCCTCGAGCAGCTGCTGCGCGTACTGCGTGATCTTGAAGAACCACTGCTCGAGCTCGCGCGCCTCGACGACGGAGTCGCAGCGCCAGCAGGTCATCTCCGCGGAGACCTGCTCGTTCGCGAGCACGGTCTTGCAGGACGGGCAGTAGTTGACCGGAGCGCGGCGCTTGTACGCGAGGCCCTTGGCGAGAAGCTTCAGGAAAAGCCACTGGTTCCAGCGGTAGTACTCGGGGTCGCAGGTCGCCAACTCGCGCGACCAGTCGTAGGACAGCCCGAGGCTCTTGAGCTGGCCGCGCATGTGCGCGATGTTGTCGCGCGTCCATTTCTCCGGCTCGACTTGGTGCTTGACCGCGGCGTTCTCGGCGGGAAGCCCGAAGGCGTCCCAGCCGATCGGATGCAGGACCTGGAAGCCGCGCTGGCGCTTGTAGCGCGCGATGACGTCCCCGATCGTGTAGTTCCGGACATGGCCCATGTGCAGGCGGCCGGAGGGGTAGGGGAACATCTCGAGGCAGTAAAACTTCTTCCCGGTCGGGACCGCCGGAGCCTCGAACAGCCGCCGCTCGGCCCAATGCTTCTGCCATTTCGCCTCGAGGGCCGCGAACGGCGCGCGCTCGTCGTGATTATCGAGCATTCCGCCGGAATTATAGCAATTAATCGTCGGCGCGCCCGAAGGGGAAACGACGGCAGGGAGGGTCCATAAAGCCCACGCGAGCCTAGTGCCTTTGCTGGATTAAGGCTGGGCCCTTGGTCTCAGGCCGGGATGGGCCGTTTGGGGTTTAATAGACGTCCGCTCATCTCTTCCTCCCCCCATCGCGGGAGAGGAGGGAGGTGGGGGGCGCATGATGTCCTTTATCTTTTACGCGCTAGCCTCGCTTGCCCTGCCTTCCTTTTGCGCCGTCAAGGAAGCACCGGCGCCTGTAGCGCCGCCGGTCGTCGTCGCCCCGCTTGTCGTCCCATCGGCCGGTCCGATCGCGGAACCCGTCATCCCTCCGATCGCGGCGGTCCCGGCTCCGGCCGCGGCTCCCGTGGCCGTCCGCGCCGCCTTGCCCGTGGCGGCCGTCTCTCCCAAGCTTGCGACGTTGTCGGCCGCGGTCCGGGACTTACGGCGGCCGGAGGCGGCCTCCGAGGCCCCGGCCCTGCTCGCGCGCGATTTCGACGCCGGGGTCGCGCTGTCGGCGCGCGAGAGCGAGCCGCCGCTGGCCGCGCTGGAGCGTTTCCCCGGCCCGGACGTCGAGTTGACGGCCAATGTCCGGAGCGGGCGCGGCATGCCGGTGCTCTTCATCCCCGGTCTGGCCGGGGACCTCATGTTCGAGCATCAGGCCCGGGAGCTGCTGCTGAACCCGCGCCGTCCGTTGGTGGTGCTGCACCGCCGGGATTTCAACCCCGCGGGAGGCCCGGAGGCGAGGACGGACGGCGATCCCATGGAGGCCGCGGCGGCGGACGTGGCGGCCGGAGTGGAGTGGTTCGCGCGCCGTTTCGGCTCCAAGGCGCTGCTGGTCGCCCATTCCGCGGGCGCGACGGTGACGTACGAGGTCGCGCGCGATCCGGCCTTCGCGGCGGCCCAGCGGCTGATCGCGGGCGTCATGTTCACGAATCCCTTCCACGCGTCCGGGCTGCCCTTGTCGTACACCCGGATGGTTCAATTCGGCTTCGACAGCCTGCCGTGGCCGGCTCGGAAAGCGCTCGGCTTCATGCGCCCCGAGGCCGCGTTCCGCAGGGAGGAGGCGTTCGCGCGCGCGGAGGCCTGGATCGCGAGGTTTCGCGCCGCCGAAAGCCTCCCGAGAGGCGCGCTGAGGGCCACGGTGGGCGGCCTTCCTATCGCCCCGCTTGGGTTGCTGGCCTGGTTCGGCGTTCCCCGCGACGTCCAGACGGTCACGCGGACCTACCTGAAGGGGCGGCCGCTTAAGTCGATATTGGACGAAATGCAGTCATTGATCGGCTACCCGGCGTCGCGCGAGAGCGAGGCCGCGGAGGCGATACGCGCCTTGGGCTGGCGCACCCTCGTTGTCGGCAACGCGACCGATCCGCTGGTCCATGAGCGCTCGGTCGAGCGCGCCGCCAGGCGTCTCGGCGCCCCTGTCGAGATCATGGACGGCGACGGCTGGTGGGCCCACGCCCCGATGCTCGACCCCGCCCAGCGCCGCCTCTGGAACGAGCGCCTCGAGCGCTTCTACGCCGAGCTCCTCCGCTGACTCCGCCGTAATTTAAGTATGATGCCCGACGATGCGCGGTCATCCGCACCTTTATGAAGCGAACGCGCGCGTTCTGCTGCGGCGTCTTTCCGAAAAGCACGGCCGCCGGCTGACGCTTTCCTCGATTCCCGAGGAAGAGTGGGCGGCTCTCGCCAAGCGGGGCTTCGACTTTTTGTGGCTGATGGGGGCGTGGCGGCGCAGCCCCGGCGCGCGCGAGCGCGCGTTGGCCGATCCCGCCCTCAGGCGCGCATACGACGAGACGCTTCCGGGCTGGACCGACGCCGACGTCTCGGGCTCCCCTTACGCGATCCTCGACTACTCGCTCGATCCGGAGCTCGGCGAGCACGCGGAGCTCGGGGAGCTGAAGTCCAAGCTCAATCGCCTCGGCATGGGGCTGATGTTGGATTTCGTCCCGAACCATCTGGCCTTCGATCACGCCTGGACGCGCACGCATCCGGAGCGCTTCGTGCGCGGCTCCGAGGCCGACGTTCGCGCGCATCCCGACTGGTTCTTCACGCACGGCGGCCAGCCCTTCCTCGCGCACGGCCGCGATCCCAACTTCCCGCCGTGGACCGACACGGCCCAGGTGAATTTTTTCTCGGAGGACATGCGCCAGGCTCTTTCCGGGGAGCTGCTGAGGATCGCCATGGTCGCGGACGGCGTGCGATGCGACATGGCGATGCTCGCGCTGAATCGCGTCTTCGAGGGGGTGTGGGGGCCGATGCTGAACGGCCTTCCGCGTCCCGCCGAGGAGTTCTGGGTCGATCCGATGCGCCGCGCGCGAGAGCGGCGGCCCGGGTTCCTGTTCCTGGCCGAGGCGTACTGGGGACTGGAGTGGGAGCTGCAGCAGCTCGGCTTCGACTTCACCTACGACAAGACGCTTTACGACCGGCTGCGCTTTCCCAGCCCGGCCGGCGTGCTCGGCCATTTGCGGGCCGAGGAGCTTTACCAGCGGCGCTCCGCGCGCTTCATCGAGAACCACGACGAGCCGCGCGCCGCGGCGGCCTTGGGGAAGGAGCGCTCGCTGGCCGCGGCGGTCGTCATGGCCACGACGCCGGGGCTGCGGTTTTTTCACGACGGCCAGCTCGAGGGCCGGCGGGCTCACCTGCCGATACAGTTGATCCGCGAGCCGGCCGAGCTTGCCGACGCGGGGGTCGCGGCGTTCTACGACAAGCTGCTTTCGTCGATCGACGCGCCGGTCTTTCACGGCGGCGAGTGGTCTCTCGTCGAGGCGGGCCCGGCCTGGGACGGCAACGAGTCCCACCACAATCTGCTGGCCTGGAGTTGGCGCCAGTCGCGGACGCTCAAGCTCGTCGTCATCAACTACTCCGCGGAGCCCGCCCAAGGGCGGATCAAGATGCCGCTTCCCTTCCAATCCGGCGACAAGGTGGCCTTCACGGACGAGCTGACCGCCGAGCGCTACGAGCGCGACGGGGCCGAGCTGAAGTCCAAGGGCCTGTTCGTAGAGCTGGGCCCCTGGCGGGCCCACGTCCTGGACGCCGCCTAGGCCCGGCGTCTGGGCCCCAGGCCTATCTCCCGTCGGTCCGATCGACCTACCGCGCGCTGGGCCTTAGGCTTCATGCGAGGGCTCGTCGATAATGGGAGGATGCTCCGTCGGCAAGGAGGCGGGGCATGGCGTCACTTTCTCGTTTCGTCGCGAAATTCATTCCGGCGGCCGCCGTCGCGCTTGGAGCCGTCGCGGCGTTCGCCGCCGGCGCGGACTCGGGCGGGCGTTCTCCCGTCGTCCCCGCCGCCGCCCATGCCGCTCCGCCGCTCGACTTCGGCGGCGGCTTCCTGGCGCCTTTTCAGTCCGGCGCCGGGACCTTGCCCGAGCTGGCCGCGGTCTTCAAGCGCCAGGCCGTCGCGGGCGAGTCTCCCGAGCGGCTGGCGCCGCTGTCGGCGATGCTGACCGCGGCGCTGGATCCGGATGCAGCCCGCCGCGCGGCCGCGGTGGCCCGCGTTCTCGCCGGCGTCGACGGACGCGCCGCGATCGTCGTCGTCGCCCAGCTCCAGGCGTCGACCGTGCGGGGAACCGCGCGCGACGCGCGAGCCCTGCGCTCCCTGAGGGCGCTGCAATCCCATCTTGACGAGGACGCGGCGGTCGCCGCGTTGGCGCGCGGCTTCGACGGCGGCGCGAGCCGGCCCGCGGTGCAGGCCGAGGATGCCGCGCCCGTCGCGAAGCCATCCCCGGATTCCCTGGCCGAGGCCCTTCTTACGGCGCGGCGCAAAGGCGGCATTTTGGACCCTCTCGCCGTCGCCGTTCCCAAGGACATCTTGCGGCGCCCGACGCGCCTCCAGGGCTTGCTCGAGAAAACGCACTTCGACAAGCTCAAGGCCTCCGGCAAGGCGCCGGAGATTCAGGAGTTGTTTTCCGAAAGCGGGGCGTCCAAGATCGCCTGGAGGGATCTGCCGATCCCGGCATTCGCCGCCGCGGATTATGTCGGCTATTTCAGCCTCGACGACCTGATCTACATGGCCGCGGATCGGGGCTACGCGAAGAAAATCGCCGGGGATTTGAGAAACTACGCGAATCTCAAGATGCACGGCCGCACGGAGGCCTTCGCCAACGACGTGCTTTATTGGGCCGCGCGGGTCCTGGTCGAGCGCTGGAGGGTCAAGGCGGAGGGCTTCGCGCCGATCACGGACGAGGCGCGTTTAAGGGAGGAGGCCAGGCGCGCCGGCGCCAAGGCGCAGGTGAGGGCCGTCCTCTACTTGGGCTCGGCTTTGGCGCCCGAGGCCGTCCAGAAGGCGGGGACGCTCAGGAATGCGCCGGCGCCGCGCACGGCCACCGTGGTCGAGGGAGACGCTCGGCTTGCGGGCTACGATCCCAAGGGGAAAAATGAAAGCCTGAGGCCCGCGTACATGGTCCTCCGGGAGCAAGACGAGCCCCGAGGCTCGGTCCCCCTGCCCAAGAAAGAGGCCAAGGCGCTGTTGGTAAAAGCGCTCAAGTCCGGCCGTAAGGATCTCGGCTACGACGCCGGGCAGATTCTCGAGTCCGCCGAGTTCCATGGAAAGCCCTTGGCCTCCGTCATCACGGAGATCTGGAAGGCCGAGACCGGCTACCAATACGAGGTCGAGAAGCTGACCGCGGTCAAAGCCGGAACGCTCAACGAGAATTGGATCGCGCCCGAGGTCCCGACGGCGAAAATCAAGCGCTGGCGGCGCGTGCATACGATCGACTGCGTCTATGAAATGGCGGGGCACGTTTATAGGGGGGAACGCCTGGAGACCCGCAACGCCTATTTCCACATCGCCGAGGAGTGGCAGCCCTTCGTCGCCGCGGCTCCGTCGAAGGCGGCGGCGCGGACAGAGCCCTCCGCGCCCGGAGATGCCTTCTCCGCGAGCCTGATCCCGGAGGACCGCCAGGCTTGGGCCTCGCTGAAGCCCACGGAACGTGTTCAGGCCTTCGTCCTGTTGGACAGTTCGGAGGTCGACGCGGCCGTCCGCCGCGCCTTGGCGGGGGGCGCGACGGAGAAGTCGCTTTACGCTGAGGGTTCGTCGATCCGCATGCGGGCGCGCGCTCTGCTGGCCTCCGTGGAATTCACCGCCGCCCCGTTGCGGGAGAAGGGCCTGCGAGCGATTACCAACTATGATTTCAGGCCCGGCGGCTCGGTGCTGATGGTCATGCTTCTCGGCGCCAAGGGTCAGATCATCCAGGCCCTGGGGCCGGCGAAAACGGCCAAGGCTTGGCTCGCCCGTCCGGGCGAGAGCCTGGCTGGCAACCGTCTATTCATGCGCCACGAGCAGGCCTGGCTGAACGCCGCGCTCTGCGTCAGCACCGTGTATCTAAGGAAAGGGACGGGTCACGGCTACGCCGCGGGCCCGGGCCAGATCGACCTTAAGGACAGCAACAAAGTCTTGCCGGTCTACTTCGAGTCGGTGGAGGAGCGGCCCTTCTCGAAGGTGGACGCCGAGGTTCTCAACGGCCTGGCGCCGGGCCAGACCTGGGACGATATGTTCAAGCAGATGCAGGGTTACTACCCGGGATTCACGGCGGCCGACGTCGTCACGGTGATCCGCTACCGCCGTCGCTGAGCCTCAGCAGCCCTGGAAGGAGGACTTGCCGCTCGCCCCATCATTGCAGATCTTGCAGTTGGGGTTGATCGTCGGCATGAAGGCCGTGCACTGCGTCGCAAGCGGCTTGAGGCCGGTAAGATCGCCGCTGGACGAGGACTGAGTGTTCGCGTTGGTTCCGGTCGTGGCCGGCGCGGTCGCGTACTCGCCCTTGCGTCCCTCCGAGCCGGGCAACGCCGGGGGCAAGGCGTTGGGGGTCACCAGAAAGTCGCCGAAGGTCCCGCTCGAGGCGCCCCGCCCCGAGGAGGAAATGTAGGTCACCGAGTAGGTGCCGGTGGCCGAGGCTCCGCCGGAGCTCGCCCGTGAGCCGGAGCTGATGGCGGCCTTGGGGGCCGAAGCCGCCCGAGACGCCGCCGCGGCCGCCCTGGTGGTCGCGAATCCCTGCCTCGCGTGAACGGTGGACGCCGTCGCGAGGAACGTCCCCGCCAGAATCACCGCGCAAAGCTTTTTGTTTTGCATATCGTTTCCCTCGCTCTAAGTATGGCCGAGGGGCGTTACGCGGGCTTAAGAAGCGTGTAAAAGGCGTGTAAATTACGGTCGCAGGCGGGCCAAAAGCTCGTCTTGGCGGGCGAACATCCTGGCGCGGTCCTTGGGGGCGTGATCGTCGTAGCCGAGCAGGTGGAGGGTCCCATGGAGGGCCAGGATGAGGACCTCCCGCGAGGCGGGGTGGCCCAACTCCTTGGCCTGGCGGCGGGCCTGGGGCACGCAGATGAAGACGTCGCCGAAGGGGCGGTCGGGGGCGGGGAGGCCATCATTATAAGGAAAGGCGATCACGTCGGTCGCTCCGTGATGGCCTAAAAAACCCTTATTAAGCCTTGTTATTTCAGCGTTGCCGACAAGAATTACGTTTAATTCGCCGGTTTCACGGCATTTCTCGGCCTCTAGGGCCGTTCGGACCGCCCGCGCGACCGCGGCCCGGGAAACGCCGGGGGGAAGGGCGTTTTTCTCGAAGACTCGGATGGTGATCCGGTCAGCTTTTCGCTTTTTCCCAGCGGTCATAGGCATGGACGATTTTCTTGACCAAGGCGTGCCGCACGACGTCCTCCTCGGTGAACTGCAGGAAGCGTATCCCGTCCACGCCCTTGAGTATGTCGCGTATCTGAACCAGGCCGGAAGCGGTCTTGTTCTGTAGGTCGATCTGGGTCACGTCGCCGGTGACGACGACCTTCGAGCCCGCGCCCATGCGGGTCAGGAACATCTTCATCTGCTCGGGGGTCGTGTTCTGCGCCTCGTCCAGGATGATGAAGGCCCCGTCCAGCGTGCGGCCGCGCATGTACGCGAGCGGCACGATCTCGACGATCTCGTCCTCGCGCCAGAGGCGGAACTTCTCCGGCCCGAGCATCGAGTAGAACGCGTCGTACAGCGGTTTCAGGTACGGATGCACCTTCTCGTAGAGGTCGCCGGGCAGAAAGCCGAGCTTCTCGCCCGACTCGACGACCGGCCGCGTCAGCACGATGCGGTCGACTTGGCGGTTCTTCAACGCCTGCAAGGCGCAGGCGACCGCGAGGTAGGTCTTGCCCGTGCCGGCGGGGCCGATGCCGAAGGTCATGTCGCACGTCTGCACGGCCTCGACGTACGCCCGCTGGCGCTCGCCCCGCGGCTGGATCGCCTTGCCGTAGGCGGTCACGACGATCGTGTCCTTCGGCGGGGCCGTCGGCCCGCCCGAGGCGGCGGCCGGCTTGGGGCCGTCGCCGCGTATCGCGTCCAGCAGCTCGCGCAGCCGCTTCAGCGTCTTCTCGACGCGCTGCCCCGCGCCGCGGACCGAGAGGTGCAGCCCCGGGCCCTCGGCCTCGTGGCGCACGAAGATCTCGACGCCGAGCTCTCGCTCGAGCATCCGCAGGTTGACGTCCTGCTCGCCGAGAAGGCGAAGGGCCTCTTCATCCGAGTTGAGGTACAGCTTCTTGGTGATCATGAGGGTCGAGCCTCCAGCGCCGCGCCGTCCGCGGCGAAAC
The DNA here is from genome assembly GCA_964566245.1 of uncultured Elusimicrobia bacterium. Taxonomy (GTDB): domain Bacteria; phylum Elusimicrobiota; class Elusimicrobia; order CAZMIB01; family CAZMIB01; genus CAZMIB01. Next base: position 31,704 of record CAZMIB010000008.1, read on the forward strand.
CAAGACGCCGGCCGAGGGCGGCGTGCGCGCGCCGCTCGCCCCAATAGAGCCGCAGTTCCCACAGACCCGGAAAGAACGGCAGCCCCAAGGCGATCTCGGTCAGCCGTTCGGCCCGCTCCAGCTCCTCCGGCCCGCCCCGCTCCAGCGCCTCGAGGACCACGGCCGAGAGCGCCTCGAAGGCTTCCCTGAGGCGCGGCAGCCGCTCGATCGGGGCGTCGCCCGCGCGCGCGAGCAGGGCGAACAGGGCGTCCAGGCTGCCGGGCGAGGGCGGGGCCTTGCGGACCTCGGCGGCCCATTCGTGCCGCAGCCCGGCCCAGGCGTCCGAGGACGGATGCAGCAGCCGCTTGACGATCCGAGAGCGCTCGTCGACCAGCAGGACGTCGAGGTCGCGGCTCTCCGGGTACAGGCGGCGGCAGGCCTGGGCGAACCGCAGGTCGTCCTCGATCGCGAACGCCGCGGCCAACTCGCGGGTCGCGGCCGCGTGCTCCTCGGGCGCCGCGGGACGCAGGAAGCACTCGACGTCCAGCCGGGCGCGGCGCACGACCGCGCAGCTGAACGCGGCCCTCCCGCGCGTCGCGCGCGAGAGGACCTCGACGTGGACCGTAAGCATCGACTTCTCGAAGCCGGTCAGCCGTCGCGGATCGGAGAGCTTGATGTCGAAAGCCGAGACGAGGGCCTCGCCGACCGGCTCCTCGAAAAGCTCGGTGATCGCGGCGTTCGCCGCGGCGCGCGCCGGGTCGACCCGGCGCGGGGCGGCCAGGCGGCGATAGACCGTCGCGCCGTCCTTGAAGCGGGGGACGTTCGACGGAGCCTGGGACAGCGTCTCGAGGAAGGGCGCCTCGAGCTCGGCCCCGGCCTCACGCGCCAGCTCTATCGCGCGGCAGGCGTAGAGCAGCACCTGCTGGGTCTCCAGCCCCGAGACGTCGTCGAAGAACCAGCCGCAGCTGGTGAACATGAGCTGGCGCTGGCGCTGCGACTCCAAGAGGCGCAGCCCGCTCCGTATATCGTCGACCGAAAGGTGACGCGTCGCCAACTCCTCGGGGAAGCGGCTCTCGCCGGCCCGCGCGCGGCGGACGTAGGCGTCGAGCGCGGCGTCGGGGTCCTTGAACAGGCGCGGGGCCTCGGCGGCGAACAGCGCGTCGAGGTCCGCGGCCAGGCGGCTCAACGACTCGCGCAGGGGTCCGCGCCAGGGTTGGCGCCAGGTGGGGTGCTGGCGGCAGCCGCAGTCGGTCGACCATCGGCCGACCCCGTGCGCGCAGCTCCATGAGGAAGGCTGCCGAAGCTCGACCTCCCGGTCGGCCGGCGCCCGGTCCAGGAACTGGGCGTAGTTGACGACCTCGGCGCCGCCGCTCTTCTCGATCCACTCGAGCGCGAACGCGAGCCCCATCTCGCCGAAGCGGTGGTGATGCCCGTAGGACTCCCCGTCGGTCGCGTAATGGACGAGCCGGGGGCGGTCCTCCTCGCCGAAGCGGCCCAAGATCTGGTCGGCGAACGCCTTGCCGTCGGCCATCGCGCGCTCGAAGGCGACCGCGCGCGCGAGCTCGGCGTCGTAGAAGAACAGGTCGACGTGCTTGCCCGGGCTGCGCCGCGAGAGCCAGCGGTGCGCTCGGCTCGTGTCCACCGCGCCCTCGCTCCACTCGCCCCCGCCCAGCGGGCGCCAGCGCGCGGCCTGATGCGGGGCCAGGACCGTGAACTTGACCCCGTGCTCGATCAGCGCCTCTAGCGTCGCGTCGTCGGCCGCGGTCTCGGGCAGCCACAGCCCCTCGGCCTTGCGCCCGAAGCGGTCCTCGAAGTCGGCGAGGCCCCAGCGGATCTGCAGGCGCTTGTCGCGCTCGCCCGCCAGCGGCAGGATCATGTGGTTGTAGGCCTGGGCGATCGCGTTGCCGTGGCCGCGTTCGTCCGCGCTGCGCTTGTCGGCGTCGAGCAGGCGCCGGTACGCCGAGGGGTGGCGCCGCTCGAGCCAGGCCAGCAAGGTGGGGCCGAAGTTGAAGCTGATCCGCTGGTAGTTGTTCAGCAGCCGCAGGACCTTGCCTTCGGGATCGACGATCGGCGCCGCGAGGTTCGGGCCGTAGCATTCCTGGAGGATGCGCTCGTTCCAGTCGTGGTGCGGACGCGCCGACTCCTCGCGCTCGACCTCGTCCAGCCACGGGTTTTCCCGCGGGGGCTGGTAGAAGTGGCCGTGCACGCAGATGAAGCGGTTTCCCAAGGATATCCTTGAGTTCTAGACCTGCGTCTTTCCCCTCGGCAAGACCACGATGCCCGACGGATCCAGATAGTACTTCTGGGCGTCCTTGTCGGCGTCGTGGCCGATCGACTCCTTCGCGGGGATCATGTTGAAGCGGTCGACGATCACGCGCTTGAGCTTCGCGCCCGGCTGGACCTTCACGAAGTCCATGAGGATCGAGTCCTCGATCACGCAGCCGTCGCCGATCTCGACGCCGCGGCCGAGGATCGAGCGCTTGAGCTTCGCGTCCTTCACGATGCAGCCGTCGCCGACGAGCGCGTCGTCGAGCTGGCCGCCGAAAAGCTTGGCGGGGGGGCCGTCGTAGCGCCCCGAGAGGATCTTCCACTGAGGGTTGTTGAGGTCGAAGCGCGGTCGGGGCCCCAGCAGGTCCATGTGCGACTCCCACAGGGCCTCGATCGTGCCGACGTCGCGCCAGTAGGCCTTCTCCTCGTAGGGCTTGATCCCCGGCAGCTCGTTCTCGGCGAAGTTGTAGGCCATCACGCGGTAGGTCTTATGTACGCGCGGCAGGATCGACTTGCCGAAGTCCAGCTCGGAGGGCGCCTCGGCCTCGTGCGTCAGGATCTTCACAAGGGCGTCGCGGTTGAACAGGTAGTTGCCCATCGAGGAGTAGGCCATCTCCTTGTCGGAGGGCATCGGCTTGGGCTGCTTGGGCTTCTCCTCGAAGCCGATCACGCGGCCTTTGGAGTCCGCCTCGATGACGCCGAGCCCCGAGGCCTTCTTGATCGGGACGGGCAGCGCGGCGACCGTGACGTCGGCCTCGTGGTCCATGTGGAACTGGATCATCTGGCTGACGTCCATCCGGTAGATGTGGTCGGCCCCGAACACCGCGACGATGTCCGGGTTGAAGTCCATCAGCAGGTTGAGGTTCTGCCGCACCGCGTCGGCGGTCCCGCGGTACCACATGTCCCCGAGCCGCATCTGCGGGGGGACGACGGTGATGAACTGGTCGCGCGTGAGGCCGACGCCCCGCCAGCTCATTCGCAGGTACTCGATGAGGCTCTGCGAGAGGTACTGGACGAGGACGTACATCGACAGCACGCCCGACTGCAGGAAGTTCGACAGGACGAAGTCGACGATCCGGTATTTGCCGCCGAACGGCACGGCCGGCTTGGACCGCTCCTTCGTCAGAGGGTAAAGCCGCTCCCCCTTGCCTCCGGCCATGATGACGGCGAGGACGCGGGGTCGCGGTGACGCCATGAGTCTCCTTTAGCCCGGGCTTAGCCCAGGCTATCGAGGATCGCGGACAGGTCCTTGTTCACGCAGGTGAACGTGGGCGTGTCGCGCAGCGTGTACTTCGAGCCTTTCGACTCGCGCAGCTCCTGCACCAGGTCCAGGAAGTCCTTCGGGATGTCGGTCTCGAACGCGACGACGAACTCCTGGTCGTCGAGGCCGAACGAGTAGGTCGTGTTCAGCTTGACCGAGACGTACTTCGAGCCGATCCGGATGTGCTCGTCCATCATCTTCTGGCGTTCCTCGATCGGCAGGTGGTACCACTCGCGCGTCTTCACGAACGGGTACACGAAGAGGTACTTCGACTTGCCGGGGACGATCTTCAGCCGCGCGTCGTCGTGCTCCGGGTTGATCTTGTCGACGTACAGCGAGCGCTTGGTCATCGCGAGGTACGAGTAGACCGGGATCAGGTACTTGCCGATGCCGGTCGACTGCAGGCGCGAGGTCATCTCCTGGAAGGCGTCCAGGTCCTGGCCGATGCGCCAGAACAGTATCTCGCAGTCGGCGCGCAGGCCGACCAAGGAGTAGGTCAGGAACATCAGCTTCTTCTGGAAGCCCTCGATCGCCGACAGGAACTCCTGCTTGTGGACGATCCGTTCGTTCGACTGCAGGCGGCGGAACGCGGGGTCGAGCTTGTAGAACGCGAAGTTCACGTACTGGCGGATGTCCGGCTTCTGGCCCGCCGCGGCCGGCTGGGGGGCCGTCTGGTGCGAAAGCGTCTTTTGGGTCACTCCTCTTCCTCCTGTTCCTTCTTGGGCGGAGCCGCGTCGGGCTCCTGGTACGGCACTCCGGCGGGGACCAAGAAACTCGAGTTCTCGTCGATCCCGCTCAAAATTTCGACCTCGCGGCCGTTGTTCATCCCCGTCTGGACCTCGACGTTCAGGAAGGTCCGGTCCTGGAAAGTGGTGATCGCCCCTTGAGGCACGATCAGCAGCCGCTCGCGGCGCGCGAGGGGAATCTCCCCGTCGATCGGGTCGCCGGGCTTCAGGCGCTCGACGCCTTGCGGCAAAAGCATCACGACGCGGGCCTGGCCGTTCGAGCGCCGTCCCTTGACCTCGACGACCTTGGCCGGCATCCGCTTCCCCGCGGTCGCCGGGCTCCAGACCTCGACGACCTGCCCCGGGGCGACGTCGATCGCGGCGGGGGGCCGCACGTCGGCCTCGACCGTCAGGGCCTCGGCCAGCACGAGCACCAGGTCCCCGGTCTGAAGCTTGGCCTTGGAGGCGGTGTGCACGCTGAGCACGATGCAGCTCTCGTACGGGCAGTGCACCTCGGTCGGCTTGAAGACGGATTCCCAGCGCTTCTCGATGATGTCCTGCGGCGTGGTCTGCGAGGCATCGAGCATCGCCGCGAGCTCGGTCGACGCCAGCAAAGCCAGGATGTCGGACTTGGCGGCCCACTGGTACGGCGAGACCAGAACCGACTCGACGCGCCCCTCGTAAGGCCCGGTGACGCGGTAGGCGTGGTAAACGCCGACCGACCCATGAAACGGCTGCACCGCCCCGACCAAGGGCGCCCGCCGCGGCCGCCCCACCCGCTGCGCCCAAGCCGGAACGGCGCCTAGGAGAAAAGCCAGAACGAAGGCTGAGGAGGATTTCATTCGCGCACGATCCCCTCACTTTGCCCTCTCCCAACGGGAGAGGGGGAGGGTGAGGGGCTGCCGCTTATTTTATCCGGAACATGTTTCGCCGGCATTACAAAATCACGCCCCCGGCGACGTCAGCCGCGCTTTTTGCTGATCCAGCCGTTCGTTCTTCCCTGTCCACGCGTGCGCCAGGAACGCTTCCCAAGTCCACGGCATCTTCTCTTGAAAGATGCCGGCCAAGGCCTCGGCGTACCGCTGGATCTCCCACTGCGCCGGCGCGTCCGCGCGCAGGTTGATGAAGTGCATCAGGTTGCGCGCGCTGATCGTCCAATAAAACTGGGTGTACAGGCTCACCGGCAGCACCATCCGCGCCAGTTCGCGCGCGACGCCGGCCTTCAGCAACTCTTGGTAGGTCGCGAAGGCTCGCTCATAGGACTCGCGCAGCAGCGCGTCGCAGCGTCCCTGATCGATCGACGGGGCCGCGTTCGACGACTGCTTATTCTTGAGATCGGGAGCGCGCCAAGTCTCGGGGACGTAAAACTCTTCCTTCATTTCGGTATATCTCGCCGACACCTCATTGAACGAACTCGAGCGATGCCGAATCCACTGACGCATCACGAAGATCGGGCAGGAGACGTGGAACTTGAACACCGAGTGCTCGAACGGCGTCATGTGCTGGTGGCGCAGCAAATAGGCGATCAGCTTCTTGTCCTTCTCCTCGCCCTTCGTGCCCGAGCCGTAGGACACCCGGGCGGCCGTCACGACGCCCATGTCCCCGCCCATGAAGTCGACGAGGCGCACGAAGCCCTTGTCGAGGACCGGAATCGGCGCGGCTTCGGTTTCGGTGGCGGGCATGTCAGTTGTTGATCGGCACGAATTTTTTCGGCGCGTTTGGGTCCTTGGCGGCCGGCTTCTTCCGCTTGGCGGCCTCGAGTTGGGCCTCGACCGTCGCGGCCGCCCAGCGCTCCAGGTTCGGATGCGGCGCGAGCGTCTCGCCCCTCCAGGTGAAGAACGTGCCGTCGAGGTCCTTGGGAATCTTGGTCTCGATGCCGCCGCGCGCGATCAAAAGGGGAATCACCAGGACCTTGCCCTGCTTGGAGAGGCGCATGACGATGTCGCGCATCGCCTTCACGGCCTTTTCGCGGACCGCGGGCGGGGCGTCGTCACGCAGCGTCGCGACCTCGACCCACTGGAAGCCCAGCGCCTTCTGCATGCGCTCCGCGTGCGTGTGCATGGTCGCGAGCCACTTCGTGTTGTACTCCTCGACGACGGGGCCGTGCCCGACCAGCAGAACCGATTCCTTGGACGGGTCGCGGCTCAGCGCTTTGGCGCGCTGCACGAGGATGTCGCTGATCAGCGGGCTGTCGTCCAAGGCCGGCGCGAGGTCGAACGGGACCTTGAACTCGATCTTCTGCATGCTCGCGTGGTTCATCATGTGCGCGTGCGGCGCGTTCATGAGGGCCTCGGAGGGCTTGTCGCGCAGGCCGAGCAGGAAGCGGTTCTGGTCCATGACCTCGGACCACGAGGAGACGAAAAGGGGCACCGCGACGATGCGCTTCACGCGCCGCGCCTGGAGCGCGTCGACCGCCTTCTGCATCGGCCCGTTCTCGGCCATCCCGAGCGCGACCTCGACCGCGTATTTCTCGCCGAGCTGAACCTTGATTTTCTCGATCTCGGCGTTCCAGGCCGCCTCGCCCCCGTGGGCCAGCAGCAGGACGCCCACCTCCGGCCTGGCCGCCTGCTTAAGCCCCGGAAAAGGCTCCGCCGAGGCCGAAAACGCGACCGCCAAAACGCACGCGAGCATCGATTTCATCGTCGAGCCCCATGCTACCAAACTTCCCTGTCAGGTGTCTTTACTCCTTCCCTCCACTTGAGGGGAAAGGGAGTGATGGGGGGATTAAGTCGTGTCCCGCTAAGTTCGTCCTGCGGTTGCGGCCGGCCCCCGCCGGGGCTTCCGCTCGCTTCCGTCCTCAGGGGTCGCGCGCTCGGGCCTCCAGCCCGACTTCGTCGGGCTGACCGCGGGGCCCTCGGGGTTCCTCCGAAGAAGAGCAAGAAGAAGAGTCGGCCCCCGACACCCGCTGGTATGGACGAGCCTGTCAAACCTCGCGTCGCACCGTCGTTCCTTCCCGGCCC
>CAZMIB010000009.1:0-38684 GCA_964566245.1 uncultured Elusimicrobia bacterium
CGCGCGCCTGCGTCGTCGAGGCCCGCGTAATGCTCGCGCGCGTGCCGTCGCTGCCGGTCGCGGAGCGCGCTCCGGCGTTCGAGCGCGCCGGCGAGCGGCTGAGGGACGCGCTGCGCGCGGACGCCGGCAACGAGGAGGCGCTGGAGATCGCTCGAGCGCTCGAGGAGGCGGCGAAATGAGGCGGCTTCTGCTTGCGGCGGCGCTGGGCTTGGGGGCGTCGGTCGGCGCGGCGGTCGAGGTTCAGGCCCCTTCGACGGCCGCGGAGCGCCTGTCCACCGCGACGATTCGCTTCCCCGACGGCTTCGCGCTGACCGCCGAGCTCGCGCTGACGCCCGAGAGCCAGGAGCGCGGGCTGATGTTCCGGACCGAGATGGGCGAGGACCGCGGCATGCTGTTCGTATTCCCCTCCGCCGCTTGGGTCCAGTTCTGGATGAAGAACACCTGGATCGACCTCGACATGGCCTTCATCGGGGACGACCGGCGGATCACGCGCGTCTATCACCGCGTGCCGCGCTCTTATCCGGGATGGCCCGACGCGAAAGTGGCGAGGGTTCCCGGCTACGGCCGCTACGTGCTCGAGCTCGCGCGCGGCGTGGCCAAGAAGCACAAGCTGAAGGCCGGAGACAGGCTGGACTTCAAGCTGGGGTCGTGACCCCGGCGCGCGCCGAGCGCGGTCAGCGCAGCACCGTCAGCTCGACCTCCCCCTCCCGCCGCAGCACGTTGATCCCGACGTCGTCGGCGTAGCGGTGGACCACCAGGTCCAGGACCGCGTCCCTGATCCGGATGTTCGTGATCCTCAGTTCCGCCAGGCTCGGCGGCAGCAGCGGGTGCGCGAACGTGACGCGCCGCGTCGGGGCGTCGATGGAGAGGCCGAGGCAGGCTTGCAGCAGCAGGAACACCGCGGCCGCGGACCAGGCCTGGGGCGAGCAGGCGACGGGGTATATCGTCGGCCCTTCCCCGGGCCGGCGCGTGAAGCCGCAGAACAGCTCGGGCAGGCGGTGCACGTCGAAGCACAGCGAGGCGTCGAAGAAGCCGGCCAGCAGCCGCTCCGCCTCGGCCTTGAAGCCGTAGCGCGCGAGGCCGGCGGCGATCAGCGCGTTGTCGTGCGGCCAGACCGAGCCGTTGTGGTAGGCCAGCGGGTTGTAGCGGCTCTCCGCCGCGCCGACGGTGCGCACCCCCCAGCCCGAGAAAAGATCCGGGGCCATGAGCGTCGCGGCCAGGCGTTTGGCGCGCTCGGGGCCCGCGAGGCCGGTGAACAGGGAATGCCCGGCGTTCGACGCCTTGACGCGGCAGGGCTTCTTATCGCCGTCCAGCGCGAGCGCGTAGGTCGAGAGGTCGTCGCACCAGAAGGCCTGGTCGAAGCGCGTCCGGAGAGCCTCCGCTCGAGCCTCGAGCTCCTCGCTCATGCGGGCCTCGCCGCGCGCGGCCGCCAGGGCCGCCATGCCGCGCTTGGCCGCGTAGACGTAGGCCTGCACCTCGCAGAGGGCGATCGGCCCCCTCGCGAGCGTCCCGTCCGCGTGGAAAATCGCGTCGCTGGAGTCCTTCCAGCCCTGTTGGACCAGCCCCTTGGTCGAGCGCCGTTCGTATTCGACGAAGCCGTCCCGGTCGCGGTCGCCGTGCTCGTCGATCCAGGCGAGCGCGCGGCGCAGGTTGCCCCATATCGAGTCGATGAACGCCGAGTCGAAGGTGCGCCGCCAGTACTCGGCGGCGAGGATCACGAACAGCGGCGTCGCGTCGACGCTGCCGTAGTAGCGCCCGAAGGGTATCTCCTTCAGCCCGGCCATCTCGCCCTCGCGCTGCTCATGCAGTATCTTTCCCGGCTCGGCGTCGCTCTCGGGGATGAACTCCGCGGCCTGCGTCGCGGCCAGGAAGGCGAGCACGCCGCGCGCGATCGCCGGGTTCATCCACAGGCACTCGAGCGCGGTGATGATCCCGTCGCGGCCGAACGGGGTGCTGAACCAGGGGACGCCCGCGTACGGGAACGGCCCTTGAGGGGTGTCGGAGAGCATCACGTGCAGGTCCGTGGTCGACCGCTCCAGCCAGTCGTTGAACTGGGGGTTCGAGGTCGACGCGCGGCACTCCTGGAGCTTCGCGGCGCGCTGGGCCATCACCGAGTCGACGAGCGCCTCCTCGTACGAGATCTCCGGCAGCGAGAGCTCGGACAGCTCGCAGGAGGTCGTCAGCGAGAACGTCGCCCCGCCCTTCGGCTCCAGCACGGCGGCGAAGCGGGCCGAGGTCGGCGTGAGCTCCTTCGGCGGCGGGAAGCAGGCGATCCGCGTGCGCCGCACGAGGCCGTCCAAGCCCTCGTAGATCAGCGCGACGGTCCCGTCGGCGACGCGGCTCGGCAGGCGCCGGCCGCGCCGCTTGCGCGCGACGCCGCGGACCTCGAAGATGTCCGCGAAGTCGGCGTCGAAATCGATCAGCAAGGTCACGTTGACCGGCTCGCGGCTGAAGTTCCAGACGTGGATCCTCTCGAAGCAGCGGTTGCGCCACAGGAACTTGGTGCGGTAGACGTGCAGCGAGCCGCGCGGCAAGGCGAGCTTGCCGTCCTTGTGCAGGTCGGGGTTCGTGAGGTCGGCGGTCAGAAGGTTGTCCTCCTGCACGGTCGAGCTGAGGATCAGCGGGCGGTGGCGACCGAGGCCGATCCGCAGCTTCGAGAGGAAGCGCGTGCCCTGGTGGAACAGGCCCTCGTCGCCCGCGCCCTCCGGGCGTATGTCCCCGTAACGATCGAACACCGCGAAGGTATCGCCGTGCTTCAGGACCCGCGTCTGCTCGACGGCGGGCGGCGTGATCGCCTGGATGTAGTACTCGTCCATCAGCGCCTCGTCGCGGCGCGACGCTCCATCAGGCGCTGATAGACGGCGAGATAGTCGTCGGCCATCCGCGCGACGCTGAAGCGCTCATCGAAGCGCCGGCGCACCCTCCGGCGGCTCAGCGCCCGGGCGCGCTTGACCGCGAGGACGGCCTGCTCGACGTCGTCGACGACGAAACCGGTCAGGCCGTCCTCGACGACCTCGGGTATCGAGCCGCAGCGGAAAGCGATCACCGGGGTCCCGCAGCCCATCGCCTCGATCATCGCCAGGCCGAACGGCTCGGGCCAGTCGAACGGGCACAAAAGCGCCGAGGCGCCGCCGAGGAAGGCGCTCTTGTCGCGTTCCCCTATCTCGCCGACGAACTCGACGAGGCCCGGATCGAGCATCGGCTCGATGACCGAGTGGAAGTACTCCCGGTCGGCCTCGTCGACCTTGGCCGCGACCTTGAGCCTGAGCCCGGCCAGGCGCGCGATGAGTATCGCCCTATCGAGGCGCTTCTCGCGGGAGGCCCGGCCGAGGAAGCACAGGTATCCCTCCGGGTCGTCGTTGAACGCCAGCAGATCCTCCGGGAGGCCGTGATGGACCGTGGCTTGCCAGTTCAGCCATGGGGCCGGGGCTCGCTGGGCGTCCGAGATCGAGACGAACGGCAGCTCGCGGAACTCGCGGTACAGGGGGCGCGCGTCGGTAAGATCGAGGCGGCCGTGCAGCGTGGTCAAGGTCGGCGTCCGGAGCCGGCGCGCCAGCGGGAAGTGGAGCGCGTCGATGTGGAAATGGATCACGTCGAAGGCGGCCGCGCGCTGCAGGACGCGCTCGAGCAGCAGCACGCCGTGGGGCGTCGGGTCGGCGCAGGAGGGATCCAGGCGCAGCGCGCGCGGCGACGCGGCGACGAGCCGGGCGGAGGTTCTCGAGTCGCCGCTCGCGAAGAGGGTCACCTCGTGCCCCTGGCGGACCAACTCCTCGGTGAGATAGGAGACGACGCGCTCCGTCCCGCCGTAGTACCGCGGCGGGACGCTCTCGATCAGCGGCGCGACCTGGGCGATGCTCAGCCGGCCGCGATGGTCCATCAAGGGCGTCACCGTCGACAGTATAGACGGCCCGCCGGGGGCGGGCCATCGAGGCGGGGTAAACTCGGCGTCTTAAGGTTCGACGAGCCGGAGCGCGTCCGTTCCGGCGGAGCCCGGGAGGAGGGCTCGGCGTATGAAGCCGATGGGGATCGGGCCCTGCTCGAGAAACGCCTTGTGAAAGGCGGCCTCGTCGTAGGCCGCGCCCTTGGCTTTTTTGTAGTCGTCCTTCAGCGTCTCGATCGCCATCTGGCCCAGGATGTAGGAGGTCGCCTGAAGCGGCCAGCGCACGCTGCGCTGGTACAGATCCTCGCGCAGGGTCTCGGCGGAGATTCCGCTCGCCTGAGACAAGCCCTTGACCGCGTCGTCGAACGAAATCCTTCCCGCGTTGAGCGCCACGTCGTAATAGGCCCTCTCGGTCCCCACTTTCTCGGTCAGCGAGTAGGTGAACTGTTCCTGCGTCGTGAAATAGCCCCGCCGGCGCATGAGCTCGGTCATGTACATGGCCCAGCCTTCGATGTTCGCTCCGCTTGGGCCGGTCCAGCGGTAGCGCGGAATGCGGTCGCGGGCCGCCTGGAACGCGCGAAACTGCACGTCGTGGCCCGGCAGGGCCTCGTGGACGGTCGTCTGCGCTATGGCGTCGAAGGTCTCAATGGCGCCGCCGGCGTACCGCGAGGGCGCCACGAAGAAGACGCCCGGCTGGTCGCCGCCGAAGATCGCCGGGGGCTGGTAGAACGCCGCGCCGAACGAGGCCAGGGCCTCGGGCGTTTCCTGTATGCCGACCTTGTACCCCGGAGGAAGCGCGATGATATTCGTGGAGCGTATGAACGCCTCGGCCCGTCGGGCGGCGTCACCGTAGAGTTTCAGTTTTTCGGCGTCGCTTTTGGGGGCGGCTTGCAGGCGAGGCAGCAGCGCCTCGAACGGAACGCCGGCCTCGCGAACCAGCTTCTCCCGCAGCGTGAGCGCGCGCGCTTGGACTTGCTTCTCGCGGCTCTCGAGGAGGCTCAGCGCGCGCTCGGGGTCCAGGGGAAAGCCGAGCATGAAACCGAGCTGCCGCCGGGCTTCCTCGGGATCGGCGCGGACGGCCTCGGTGGCGCGCGGCAGCATCTTCGTTTTGACGAACTCCCCGAAGGTCCGGACCGAGGCCGCGGCGGAGCGTCCCGCGAGCCTGACCCAAAGCGAGACGGGATGGCGCGGGCCCAAGGCGGCCGCCGCCCGGGCGGGAAGCGCCGATTCGAAGTGGGCGGCCGCTTTCTCCGCGCCGGCGACGCCCTCGCGCTCGACGATCATCCGGTTGGCGGTTTCCCCCTCGGCCAAGCCGCGCTCCAGGCGAGCCTGGGCGTCGGCGTACCAGGTCGGAAGCTTCTCCAAGGTCCAGGCGATCATCGCCCAATCCGCCGGCGTGCCGTCGCCCTTGAAGTAGGCCGCCCGCTGGCTCAGAAAGCGAAGCGGGCCTTGCGCGTAGTACTCCACGCTGAACAACGGCTTTTTAAGATCGACGCTGGAGTGCTTCATCCCGCCGATGATCAGGCCGATGAGCTCCAAGTCTCCCCTTTCCTCGGGAGAGAGCTCGAACGCGCGGCGCCTCAGCTCCTGCCAGCGGGCCAGCGTCGCGATCAGCGCGGCGTTGTCCGCGTCGATTTTCCGCGGGGAGATATCGGTGATGATCCCTTCATGAGGCACCCCGAGCATGGCGGCGGTCGGAGGATCGCCGGCGATCGATTGCCAGAGATCGTCCTCGAGCTTTCGGAGCTCGGCGCCGGCCGAGGAATCGGCCGCGAGCGCGGCCGTCGGCGAGGCGGCCGGTTCCGCCGCGAGGCGCGTCATGGGGGCCGGCAGCAGCGCCGCGGAGAGCAGGAGCGCGGGTCCGGCTGCGAGCGCCGCGCGGGGTTTCGTCACTCGAAGTGGACCGAGGAGATTCGGGAGACCGAGGACGAGCCGCCTCCGCCGCGGAGGCTGGGGTACTTGAAACCGCGGCCCGAGGACGAGCCGGAGCTTCCCCCGCCCGAGCCGCCCGAGGAGCCGCCTCCGGCGCTCTCGCCGCCGCCGCCGGAGCCGATGAAGGCGTGGAGCACGAGGCTCGCGAAGGCCATGCCTACGCCCGCGAGCAGCACCGGGACGTTGAAGGTGACGACGCCGTAGAGCGCGACCGCCACGCCGGCCTTCAAAATCCAGCCCGGCAAGTCGGCGCCGCCGATGAACTTGCCCGCTTTCTCAAGGAAGGTCGGCTTTTTATCGGGCTTGTCCTCGTCGTCTGAATCCTTGAAGCCCTCCGGCTTGGAGCGAGGATCGCCTCCCCAACGCGCGGACGTCTCGTCGGGACGAGGCTGGAGCTTGATCGGCTCGGGAGCCGGCAAGGGATCGTAGGCCGGGACGGAAACTCCCTCGCCGTCCCAGCGCGCGTCGGCGTTCGCGCGCACCTGGGCCGCGTCGCCGGAGACGTCGGCCTGGGACATCGCGTTCAATCGCCCCAGGGCGGCCGGCTCCTCCGCCGAGGCGGCGGCGGTCAGGAACGCCAGGAGCAAGGCCAGCGGACGCTTCATCTCGCTTATAGTCTGTCGGAGGCGGGCCGTCGGCGCAGGGGTCTAAAGGCCCGGTCTTTAAGGGCCAGAGGGCCCACCTCGGGGCGCCTCAAAATCGAAGCCGGGCGCGGACGCCGGAGATCGCCCGGCCGGCCAGTTCCAAAACGACGCGCCCCGCGAGGAACGCCCCCTCGCCGATCAGCCAAAACGGCCACAGGACCAGCACTCCGGAGAAGCTCGCTAGCACGGTGTACGGCATCCCCTTCTCGCCGAGAGCGCTCAGGGCGGGAGCCCACCCCAAGACGGCCGCGATGAGGAGGATCGAGAGCGCGAGCATGCCGACGCAGAGCGAGGTGACGCACAGCAGGCCCAAGGCGTATCCGAAGCCCAGATCGGAGCGGCTCAGGGGTTGATCGCGGCGCAAGCTTTCGCCCAGAGCGGCGTGCTCCCGCAGCGACGCCGCGTACGGCCGCAGCACGTTCATGATCAGCGGATGCAGCGCCCAGCCCGGCATGGCCTTGCCGTTCTCTCCTTGCTGGGACAGGAGAGCGACGACGTCCAAAGCCAAGGCCGCGGGCGGGAACGAGAGCAGGGCGCTCAGCGCGCCCACGCGCGCCACGGCGAACCGGACGTCCCAGGCCATGGACCTCATCCGCCGCTTGAGGCCGGCGGCGGCCTCGGCCGCCAGCACGGCGTCCGCGTGCCGCGTCAGGCCGTCGACGATGATCTTGGCCGTGGCCGCGCCTTTCAGGCCGCTCGCGGCGCCCGCGCGCATGACGATGAACGCCCATTCCGCGAGGTTTTGACCGACGGCCGAGTAGGCGTCATGGCGCGCGTAGAGCCGCTCCCCGTGCCGGTGGGTGGTCTCGAGATCGCTCAACGCCTGCACGTGCTCGAAGTCGGCGAGACCGGACAGGCGGAGGTTCGGATACGCGAGAGACGCCTTCCAGTCGTGGATGAAGCTCGGGCCGAAGCGCATCTTGCCCAGCACCGGCCAGACCCAGCGCCAGTAATCCCATTCCCAATGCTCGGAGGCGTGGGACAGCGCGGCGAGCGAGCCGTGCGCGTGGCCGGCCTTCAGCAGCAAGACCATGTCGTCGATCGCGCGAAGCGCCCCCTGCTCGACGCGGCGCGTCCTTTCCTCGAGCGTCAGGCCGGCGGGCGGCGCGGCGTTGAGATAGGCCCGATAGTCCTCCGCGAGCGCCTTGGGCAGGAGGTAGGCCAGCAGCTCGTGTCCCTTGGCGGAAGACCCCGCGGGAAACTCGCCCATGTAAGAAACGACAGGATCGCTCGCCCGCGTCGCCAGCGGAACGGGGGCCCGAAGCCCGAGCCGGCCCGCGAAAGCCATCTGCCGGGCCTCGTCGCGCAGCGCCGTGAGGTTGTTGGAGGTCTTGAAGGCCAGCACCGCGCCGCCCTCCAATGGAATGAACGCCGTCCGGCCTTGCCAGGAAAGACCTTCCGAGCCGGCCAAAAGCTTCACCTTCTCCTCGATCAAGCGGCGGCTGTCGCGATGCAGCGTGCCGCGCACCTCGGGCAAGGCCGCGGAAAGGGCTTTCGCGTCCTCGTCGTCCAAGAGTCCCGACCCCGAAAGCGAGGCCAGGTCCTGCATCCTCTCATGAAGCCGCGACAGCGCCTCGAGCCCCGCCGGTCCGCGTTCCGGCGCCGAGGCGATCTCCCGCGCCGAGGCGAGCGCGGCGCGGGCGTGGTCCCGGATATCGCGCCGGACGAGGTCGAGCTGCGCGGGGGGCTCGACGTGCGCGAGCGCCTCGGGACGGAGCGGGGTCTCGTTCAGGACGCTCTTGAGGCGGTTCAGGTCCGTTCCGGCCAAGGGCGCGAGCCCGGGAAAAGCGGCGAGCATTTGCCCGGACGAGTAGGCCGTCCAGGCGCGCGCGGCCTCCGGAGGCGCGGCGGTCTCCGCCGCCCGCGCGCGGGCGGCGGGCGAAGCCACGAGAAGAGCAAGCAAAAGCCGAGGCCCGGTCATGGCTTGGTGAACCGGATTCGGTCCAAAAGCGCGCGGAGCCGGAGCAGGGCTTTCTCCAGCGCATGCAGCAGCCAGGCCGCCAGCAGGGGCGCCACGATGAGGAAGCTCATGGGACCGGAGTGCTGCTTCATGAAAGCCGGCGCGAGAACATTCAGCAGGCACCAGGGGCCCGCCCCGAATATCACCGTGCCGAGGATAAGGAGGATGACCTGCATGTCGGTGTCGGGCTCGGGATCGACGGGATGGCCGTCTTTGCTTCCTCTTCCTATCGCCTCATGCCGGCGCAGCATCTCGACGTAGGGCGCCAACACCCGCATGATCAATGGATGGACGGCCCAGCCGGGGAGGCTCGCGCTCGATTCGTTCACCGTGTTTCTTGGGGCGAAGACGCGGACCAAGGCGAGCGAGGCGTCGACCATCCGCCGCGCCGGAGGCCAAGCCATGAGCCCCGCCACAAGGCGCATGCGCCGGCCGGTGGAGCGAATGTCCCACGCTATCCAGAAGCGCTCGTTCTCGAGCGAACGGGCGGCCGCTGGCAACAGCCGGCGCGCGTGAAGCTCGAGGCCCCTGAGGACGATCTCGGACGTCCGCGCATTGCTCAGGCCGTTGATGATGCCCGCGTGCAGCGCCACCAGAGCCCACTCCGCGAGATTCTGTCCTACGGCGAACGAATAAGCGTCGTGGACCACATGTTGGTCGGTCGTGTGACGATGCTTGAGCTGGAACCGGGACAGCGGCTCGATGTGCTCGAAATCGGCGAGACCCGACAGCCGGAGGTTGGGATAGGCCAGCTCTTTTTCCCAGTCGTGTATCGAGCTGGGCCCGAAGCGCATCTTGGCGAAAAACGGCCAGACCCAGCGCCAGTAGTCCCACTCCCAGTGCGTGTTCCTATGGGACAGAGGCGCCAGCGAGGCGTGCGCGTAGCCGTGCTGGAGCAGGACGGCCATGTCCTCGATCGCCCGCAGGGCCCCGCGCTCGATTTTCGCGGCCTTCTCCTCGAGGCTCAGATGGGACGGCAGCGCCTGGTTGAGATAGGTCCGGTAGTCCTCGGCGAGGGCCTTGGGTAGGAAATACACGAGCATGTCGCGGCCCCTGGCCGGGGCCTGCTCCGGCAGAGGGCCGGCGTAAAGCAAGGTTCGCGCGCCCGACGGCGAGGTCAAGGTCATCGGCGCCCGCATTCCGAGGCGGCGCGAGCGTTCCATGCTCTCGGCCTCCGCCAGCAGATCCCGGGACGGACGGGTCTCGTTCCAATAGTCGAGGGGGACGTCGGCGCGGCGCGCGGTTTCTTCCGCGGCCTCCGACTCGCCGGAAGTCTTGAACGCCAACGCCGAGCCGTCCTCCAGCCTCATGAAGGCGGTCCGGCCTTGCCACTCGACGCCGTCGAAGCCCGCGAGCAGCTTCGCCTTCTCGCGGATGAGGTTTCCGGTCCGTTCATCGAGGGCGTCCCCGACTTTCGGAGCGAGGCGGCTCAATGCCATCACGTCCTCTCCCGGCAGGAGCCGCGAGTGAAAAAGGAAGGTCAGATCCCCCAGGCGGTCTCGGAGGTCCGAAAGCTCATCGAGCGGCATCGGCTCCGCCTGCGGATCGAGGGCGCGCCGCGCGCGGGCCGCGACGGTCTTGGCGTACGCGCTAAGCGTCCGTTCGATGAGGGGCACTTGCTCCCGCGTGTCGACTTTCTTCAGCGCCGCGGGCGTCATCGTGGTCTCGGCGAGCACGCGCTGCAGATTCGGGAGGACGGGAGGGGCGAGGTCGCTCAAGGCCGGGAAGGCGTCGAGCAGCGGCCCGTGCGCGTACGTCGTCCAGGCCCGCGGCGAGTCCGGGAGCGGGGCAAGCTCGGCCGCCCGCGCGCGCGGAACGGCCGCGGCGAGGGCCAGGGCGAACAGAAGGCGCCGGAGGATCATGTCCCCGGGCTTCCCCCCTTCAGCGACTATTATGGGCGACGACGCGCTTTCCCGCAGGGGCCGAAGGGCCCGCGTCGCGCGCCGCAAAGGTACCGGAGGCGATTGGGTCGAAGGACCCGTCTATTGACCCGCCCGCGGCCTCACTTGCGGGCGGCGAGGGCGAAATGGAAGAAGTAGCGGTCCAGGTCCCGCAGGTCGGCGTCGTACTCCCGGCCTCCGAGCCAGGCGTCGCACAGCAGCTCGCGCGCGCGGGCCAGCTCCTTGAGGCGGCCCCGCCAGCGAGGGTCCCGGAGCGACAGGTCGAGCAGCTCCAGCGCGCGGACCATGGCGCCGTCGAACAGCTTCGGGTCCCTGTCCTTCCAGCGCGCCGCGCGGCTCACCTCGCTGCCCACGTTGCCGAGCTGCTGGACCAGAGACAAGCGGCTCCAGCCGCCCGCCGCCAAGCCCGAGTGCAGGGGCGGCGCGGAACTCATGCTCGGATCAGCGCGTCGACGATGCTCCGGATGGAGGCCCGTATCTCGGGGTTCTCCACGCCGCGGGAACGGTTGTTCTGCGAGGGCCGCACGTTGATCATCGAGTCGAACTCGATGCGGTCTTCATCCGCTTTGCCGGGATAGATGCTGATGCCCCACAGGTGGGGCTGCGAGGAGCCGTTCTCCAGCAGCAGAGCCTCCTCGTCCGAGTTGAGCTCGCCGCCGAGCGCCAGCACCTTTCGCTCGACGTCGACGGTCGCCTTGATCATCTCGCCGAACTGATCCTTGGCCATGGCGGCCACGTCGGCCAGCGAGATCGGGGCCTTGAGGATGCGTATTTCCACGGAGCCGCGTCCTCCGCCTTACAGCGGCACGTTGCCGCGCGGGGGCAACTCGCCGGGCGCGCGCTTGTGCTTGAGCAGCCGGAAGGCGTGCACGAGCTTCGTCCGGACCTGCGAGGGCTCGATGACCTCGTCGATCGAGCCGGTCGAGGCGGTCTGGTGCGGCGAGGCGAAGCGCTGGGAGTACTCCTGGCTCAGCTTGGCCTTCAGCGCGTCGCGCTCCTCGGGCGTCGCGGCCTTCGCGAGGTCCCGCGAGTACAGGATCTCGGCCGCCCCGGAGGGACCCATCACCGCGATCTCGGCCGACGGGAGCGCGAAATTGAAGTCGCCGCGCATGTGCTTGGAGCTCATCGCGATGTAGGCGCCGCCGTAGGCCTTGCGCAGCACGACGGTGACCTTCGGGACCGTCGCCTCGCAGTACGCGAACAGCAGCTTCGCGCCGCGGCGGATGATGCCGCCGTGCTCCTGCTCGAGCCCCGGCCAATAGCCCGGGACGTCGACCAAGGTCAGAAGCGGCACGTTGAAGCCGTTGCAGAAGCGGATGAAGCGCGCGGCCTTCTCGGAGGCGTTGAAGTCGAGCGCGCCGGCCATGTGGGCCGGGTTGTTCGCGATCACGCCGACGACCTCGCCGCCGAGCCTCAGGAAGCCGACGACGACGTTGGTCGCGAAGTCGCGGTGCACCTCGAAGAACTTGTGCTCGTCCGCGAGCTGCCAGATCGCGTGGTGCACGCGGTAGGCCTTGCGCGGGTCGATCTCGCACAGCTTCTCGAGGAGAAGCGTCTTGCGGTGAATCGAGTCCGAGTTCGCGACGAAGGGCGCCTTCTCCCAGCGGTTCTGCGGGAGGTAGTTGAACAGCTCGCGCACCTGCCGGAAGCAATCCGGCTCGGACTTCGCGACGAAGTGGCAGACGCCGGACTTCGAGGCGTGCACGCCCGCTCCGCCCAGGGCCTCGAACGTGGTCTCCTCGCCGGTCGCGGCCTTCACGACGTCGGGGCCGGTCACGAACATCTGGCTCAGGCCCTCGACCATGAACACGAAGTCGGTCAGCGCGGGCGAGTACACCGCGCCCCCGGCGCAGGGGCCGAGGATGACGGAAATCTGCGGGATGACGCCGGAGGCCTTCACGTTGCGGTGGAAGATCTCGGCGTAGCCGTCGAGGGAGTCGACGCCCTCCTGTATGCGCGCGCCGCCCGAGTCGAGCAGGCCGATCACCGGGATCCGGGCCTCGAGCGCGAGGTCCATCAGCCGGCAGATCTTCTCGGCGTGCGCCAGGCCGAGCGAGCCGCCGAGCACCGTGAAGTCCTGCGCGAACACCGCGACGTCGCGGCCCTGGATGCGCCCGACGCCGGTGATCACGCCGTCGCCCTTCGAGCTCTTCTCCTTGAGCCCGAAGTCGGTCGCGCGCGTCTCGACGAGCAGGCCGAGCTCCTGGAACGTGTCCTCGTCGAGGAGGTAGTGGATGCGCTCGCGCGCGGTGAGCTTGCCCTTGGCCTTCTGCGCTAACACCTTGTCGTCGGGCCCGCCCTTCTGCGCGGCCGCGCGCGCGTCCCGCATCTTCTTGAGCGAGGCGGGCGCGGAGCGGACCTTGCGGATCACCTCCGCCACCGGGGTGTCGCTGGGAATAGGCTCTTCACGCAAGGGATCCATTCAGGCCTCCTGTGTTCTGCGGAACTCGTTCCAAGGTGTACGCGACCGTCACGACGGAGTCGGCGAGGCTCCACGTGGACAGGAAAATCTCGGGCGTCCCGATCTCGCGGTACTGGTGCTGGGTCAGGCCGAAGAGCTTGGTCTCGATCGCGCCCGTGCCGTCCGCGGCGCGGCAGCGGACCTCCCACAGGTCGGCGCGCAGGCCGAGGCCGAGCAGCTTGAGGACCGCCTCCTTCACCGTCCAGAAGCGCGTCTGCAGGACGGGGTCCTTGCGG
The DNA here is from genome assembly GCA_964566245.1 of uncultured Elusimicrobia bacterium. GTDB lineage: Bacteria > Elusimicrobiota > Elusimicrobia > CAZMIB01 > CAZMIB01 > CAZMIB01. The sequence goes on from CAZMIB010000009.1 coordinate 13,015, forward strand.
ACCTCGGGGGTCAGCTCGGTCGGGTGGAGCGCGATCTCGAGCCAGGCCGGGTCGCGCTCCTCGACGCGCTCCAGGTCCATGCCGATCGCCGCGCCGTGCGTGTTCAGCGCGCAGCCGGCGACCGTCGAGGTGTGAGAGATCGAGATCGGCCAGCGCGGAGCGGCGCCCTCCACGGACCAGTCCGGTTGGCCGGAGGGCAGGTTGAAGATCCGGACCCGGTCCTCGGTATAGCTGTTCCCGAGGCGTCCCAGCTCGGCGCTCAAGAGGCGCTTGGCCGCGATCCGCCCGCCGAGCCAGTCCCGGCGGCGCTTGGGCGTCGAGAGGGAGCGGTAGACCGCTTCCTCCTCCTCGGACAGATGGCGCCGCAGCTCGTTGGCGGGCAAATCGGCCCAGACGTCCTGGACGGCGACCGGCTCGAAGCGTATGGTTTCGATCATTGGACTGGGATCATCCTGAAGCCCTCGAGCTCGACCCACGACCGGCCTTGGGCGTCGTAAACGACGGCGTCGTAGAGGCTCTTACCCTCGTCGTCGGCGCCGCGGTAGGCGGCCGCGATGTAGAGCTTCTCCGGGGCCTCGCCGGTCTCGAGCACGCGCACGCGCGCGATCGCATCCGGCAAGGTCATCTTTTTCGCGACGTGGAGGTCGCGGAAGCCGCAGGCCTGGAACGCGGCCTCGATCAACAGCGGCTGCATTAAGAGGCCCTTCGGCGCGGCCCAGAGCGGCTTCTCGGGCCGCTTATAGACCGCCTTCACGCCGTTCTCGTCCGCGTGGATGACGCCGTCGAGCACCTGGAAGCTGGGCCCGTGGAAGTAAGCCTCGTAGACGGCCTTCCGCAAGACGGCGTACGCGCCGTCCATCGGCCCGGGCCGGCCGAGCTTTTCGTACAGCGAGCCCTCGGGCTGGTCCGGCAGCGCGGTGAAGTGCTGGCGCGGCGCCCCCAGGCGCTGGCCGTTCGGCATCAGGAAGTCGGACTCGATCTCGAGCTCCGGGCCTTTCTTGCCGGCCTTGAGCACCGCGCGGACCGCCTGCGGCTTCAGTCGCAGCAGCTTGATCGGCAGCGCGAAGCGGACCGTGCGCAGGGCCCGCGTCGGCGTCCCGGCGGCGGCCAAGGTCTCCGCGAACAGCTCCACGCCCATCACGCCGGGCACGAGCGGCGTCCCGTCGATCGCGTGATCGGACAGGTACGGGTCGGAGTCGGTCGAGAACGTCTTGTGGATCACGACGGCGCCGTCCTTCTTCTCGCCGCGGTCGATCAGCGCCCCGGTCGGCGCGAAGGCCTCCGGCTCGGGAGCCGCCGCGCGGGCCCCGGCCTTCACCATCTCCAAGGGGCTGCGGCTCGCCGCCTTCGCCGCCGGAGAGGGCGCGGCGGCCGTCAGCCGCGAGCTCAGCTTCGAGGCCGTCGGCCGAGAAGGCTCGGGCTTGGCCTCGGGGACTGACACCCGCTCCGGAGCCATCTTCCCCAGGTCCCCGGTAAGCAGTATCTCGGCGTCCGGCGCGCGCCGGGTCAGCTCGTCGATCAGGAACTCGACGCAGACCGAGGGCGGCATGAACTGCACGCCCGCCGACTTGAGGACCGTCTCGACCCCGCCGCGCGTCGCCATGCCGATCTCGGAGATGGCGGTCAGGCCGACCGAGACGGCGATCTGCCCCTTGGCCCGCAGGCTGACCGCTAGCTTGTTCAGGTAGTCGGAGGCCGCGGCGTAGTCGGTCTGGCCGGCGTTGCCGAAGCGGCCCGCGATCGACGAGAAGAACAGGTAGCGGCGGCGGCCCTCCGGCAGCGCCGCAAGCAGGTGCTGGGCGCCGTGGGCCTTGGCCGCGAACACGCGGTGGAAGGCCTCCGGCGTCTTGTCGGCGAGGAGCTTGGACTCCTCGAGGCCGGCCGCGTGCACGAGCACGTCGACCTGCCCGAACCGGGCCAGGACGGTGCGCGCGGCCGTCGCGGCCGCCGCGGGATCGGCGAGGTCGCAGGAGTAGTACTCCGCCTCGGCGCCCGCGTTGCGCATCGCCTGCAGGTTGCGCCAGACCTCGGCCGCCTTGGTGACCTGGGAGAACTCCTTCTCGAGCTGGACCGGCGTGGCCTTCGGGTTCGCGGCCTTGAGCTTGGTCCAGAGCTCGGCCTTCATGGCCTTCAGCTCGTTGGACGTCATCGCGGCCCAGCGGGCCGCGTCGGGGCCGAGCGCCGTCCGGCCCAGCACCGCGAACTTCGCGCGCGTCCGGGACGCGAGCGCCTTCGACAGCTCGGCGCCGAGGCCCTGCCCGCCTCCGGTCACGAGGAACACGGTCGAAGCCGGTATCTCCTCGGGCTGACCGGCCGGGGGACGAACCTCCAGCTCGAGCACGCAGCGCCGGCCGCGGTGCCAGCCGACCTCGGTCGAACGGTCGCCCGAGGCCAGCTCCTCCATCGTCCGCTGCACGCAGGTTCCGGCGCTCTCGGCCGGATCGAAATCCAGCGCCTTCACGATCGCCTCGGGCCATTCCTTGGAAAGGGCCTTCGTCAGTCCCGTCACGGCCCCGGCCAGCGGGTCGAACGGGGCGGGCGCTTGCTGGCCGTGCGCGGCGCCGACGCGCGTCAGCGCGGCCGCCCAGCGCGGGGCCTTCGACAAGGCTTTCGCCAAAGTGAACAGCGGCAGGACGGCCCGCTTGTATGAGGCGTCGAAGTCCGGGCCGAGGTTCTCGGCCCCGGGCAGGTAGATGATCCCCGCGACCGGGCCGGAGGCCTCGGCCGCCTTCACGGCCTCGAGGATCGTCTCCGGCTCCTCCCACTTCACGCGGTGGTAGTCGCCGACCGTGCGGCCGGAGTCTCCCAGATGGAACACCCGCGCGCCGCGGCACTTGAGATCCTTCTCGAACACCTTCCCCATCTCGCCGCCGCCGACGACGAGGACGTTGCCGTCGAGCGCGAGCTTGGTCCCGCGCGCCTCGGCCGCCCGAGCCCGCAGCACATAGCGCTTGAAGCCGCTTTTTGCCGTCTCAGGTGCCCTCGCCCCTGTGGGGAGAGGGTGCGGGTGAGGGGCGGCAACTGCGGTCTGAGGAAGCGGCGTCTCAGCCGGCGCGGGCGCTGCTTGAACGGCAGCAGTTTCGACGGCCATCGCCGTCGTCACGGGTTCGACCGCGTTCGCCGCGGCGCGGCCTTCCAGGACGAAGCGCAGCACGTGGCGCAGCGTCGGGTAATCCTTCAGCGATAGGTTCTCGCGGCGCGGAATCTGGTACTTCTCGCGCACCATGCCGAACAGCTCGGCCTGCTTGACGGTGTCGATGCCGAGGTCGGCCTCCATGTCGAGGTCGAGCTCGAGCATCTCGGCCGGATAGCCGGTCTTCTCGGACACCAGCTTCACGATCTCGGCTTGGACGGCGGCCGCGTCGAGAGCGCCTTCCGGAGCGGCTGTGTTGCTTTCAGCGGAGGAAGGTTGGGATGGGGGGGCGGCGGGTTGGACGGCGACGGCTTCACCCCCACCCTCACCCTCCCCCATCGAGGGGGAGGGGATTGGAGGCGTTCCCCCGCCCTCCATCGCGAAGCGGATCACGTGGCGCAACGTCGGATAATTCTTGATGCTCAGGCCCTCGACGCGCGGCAGGCCGTAGGTCTCGCGGACCATGCCGAACAATTCGGCCTGCTTGACGGTGTCGATGCCGAGGTCGGCCTCCATGTCGAGGTCGAGCTCCAGCATCTCGGCCGGGTAGCCGGTCTTCTCGGAGACGAGCTGGAGGATCTTCGCGCGGACGGAGGCCTCGTCGGTCGGGGCGCCGGCGGACGGAGCCTCGGCGACGGCCGTCGCATTGGAGCCCTCACCCGCCCTTCGGGCACCCTCTCCCACGAGTGGGAGAGGGCTATTCTTAGGAGCTCCCTCGCCCGCTTGCGGGAGAGGGTTGGGGTGAGGGGTATTGGCGCGAACGGGCTCGGGGGCGCGTTTCGGGGTTCCCCCTTGGCCGACGAGGGTGTCCTTCACGCGCAGCGTGTTCTTCACGACCTCGAGCTCGGGGTTCTCGATGCCGCTGACCGCGGCCAGCCAGCGCCGGTGCAGAGCGGGGTCGGCGATACGCGGCTCGTCCTTGCGGCAGAGCCGGCGCATGAGGCTGATCGCGATCTGGGAGCCGAAGCCGGCCCCGAGGCGCAGCGCGTACTCAAGGTCGTGTTCCCCCCCGTCGGAGAGGCGGATGCCGGCGAGCTCGGGATCGGGCTCCTTATAGTTCGCGATCGGCGGGACCTTGCCGGTCGTCATCGCGCGTATCGCGACCGGGTCCTCGAGGCTCGCGCCCATCGTGTGGCCGGTGAAGCCCTTGGTGTTGCAGACGATCACCTGGCCGGCCTGCGCGCCGTAGGTGCGCTTCAGGGCCTCGACCTCGGCGGACGCGGAGCCGCCGCGCGCCGGGGTGTAGGTCTCATGCGACATGAAGAGCGTCTTGGGAGCCATCGTCTTGCGGTCCAGCCCGTGCCGCTTCTCGGCGGTCGCGACGACGCGGTCCATGACCTCGGCGACGTGGCGCGTGTCGAGCCGCGTCGCGTGGAAAGCGGAGTTCTCGTAGGTCGTCGCGAGCACCTCGGCCAAGGCGCGCATGCCGCGCTCCTTGACCCGCTCGGCGTCCTCGACCACCAGGCCGATCGCGCCGGCGCCGACGATCATGCCGTGGCGGCGGCGGTCGAACGGCAGCGCGGCCTTGCTGACCGAGGCCTCGGTCGTCGCGGCCCCGGCGGCCAGGAAGCCGCTGATGAACCACTCCTGCACGCGGGAGTTCGTGATGTCGTCGGCGCCGACCACAAGCACGCGGCGGCAGCGGCCGAGGCGTATCCAGTCCTCGGCCATCGCGATCGCGGTCGTCGTCGAGGCGCAGGCCAGGTTGATCTGGACGGACGGCCCCTTCGCGCGTATCCATTGCGACATCTGCGAGTGGCCCATCGACAGCACGCGCAGCAGGAACTCGCGGCTGAACTGGTAGGTCTCGCCGCCGCGCGCTTGCCTGAGGGCGAGCAGGTGCTGGGCGTACAGCGTCTCGAGGGCCTGCTTGTCCTGCGGGTCCTTCACGCGCTTCAGCACGTCCTGGACCAAGGCCTCCAGCTCGCGCAGCGGCCGGCCGGAGAACTTGTCCGCAAGGTGGCGCGCGACCTCGTCGATCAGGCTGTCGATGCCCGGGAAGGCCGAGGCGAATATCACTCCGGTCTCGGCCTGAAGCGCCTCGGGCAGCGCCCAGCCGGTCGGTATGCGGCTGCCGGTCGTCGTTTCCTTATAAACGCGGACCAGCGGCAGCCCGGCGTCGCGCAGCGCGAGCAGGCCGGCCGCGATCGCCATCTGCGAGGAGCGGTCCAACGCCCTAGCCAAGCCCGACGGGAGGCCGAACTCCTCCTCGACGTCGAACTCTCCGGCGCGCGCGCAAAGCTTGATGACGTCGGAGATGGTGTCGATGCGCTCCAGGCGATGGTCGCCGGTCTCCGATTTGATCAGGCGGACGATGTTCTTGTCGATCTGCAGGCGCTGCTCGTCCTCGGGCAGCTTCTCGATCATGTTCTGTCCGCGGAGAATCTCGTCCAACGCCCCCTCGCGGAACAGCTTGTCCCAGCCGCCCGGTGCCCCGGCCGCGACGCCGGAGACAACGACGGGGTTCAAGTTGAAGCCGAAGCGGTCAAGGACCGCCTTCAGGTCCTGCGGCAGAGGCGCCGAGGGGACGGCGGCCGCCGGCCGCGCGGGCTCGGACGCGGCGGTCGAATGCGCCCACGCCCTGAACGACGGCTCGTAGAACTCGGGCGTTTGGACCGCGAACTTCAGCGGAACGCCCTCGACCGCGAGGCGGGCCAGGACGTCGTTGAACTCGACGATGCCGCCGCGCTTGGGGTGATTCGAGGCCAGCGCGACCGCGTCGCTCTTGCCCTCGAGAATCGAGCCGACGAAAGCGCTCAGCACGCGCTTCGGGCCGACCTCGACGAACAGCCGCACGCCGTCGGCGTACATGCGTTCGATCTGGCGGGTGAACTCCACCGGTGCCGCGATCTGCTCGACGAGCAGGCGGTGTATCTCGCGGACATCCCGGGGGTAATAGTCGGCGGTGACGTTCGACAGGATCGGCGTCGTCGGGGCCTTCAGGCCGAGGCGGTCCAGGACCTTCCCGTAGGCCTCCTGGGCCGGCGCGACGATTTTGGAGTGGAAGGCGTGGGAGACGCGTATCTCCTGCGCCTGCACGCCCTCGGACGAGAAGCGCCCGACGGCCTCCTCGACCGCGGCGGTCTCGCCGGCGATCACGGTCTGGGACGGGCAGTTCTTGTTCGCGACCGCGACGTAACCGGTAATGCCCGCGAGCGTGCTCTCGACCTTCTCGGCCGGCAGCGCGATCGAGGCCATCTTGCCCGGATCGGGGACCTTCACCGAGGCCATCTCCTTCGCGCGCGCGGAGACCGCGAGCAAGGCGTCCTTGAACTCCAGGACCCCCGCCGCGACCAAGGCGCCGTACTCGCCGAGGCTGTGGCCGCAGACGACGTCCGGCTCCAGGCCGTAGGCGCGCAGCAGCCGCAGGATCGCGACGTCGGCCGCGAGAACCGCGGGCTGGGTGTACTCGGTCTGCTTGAGGATCTCTTCCTGGGCCTTGACGGCCTCGGGAGAGGCTCCCTCGGGGCTGAAAATGATCGAGGACAGCTTCTTTCCCAGCACCGGCTCCATCAGCCGGTCGGCCTCATCGAACGTCTCGCGGACCACCGTGTACTTGTCGCGCAGGTCGCGCACCATGTCCACGTATTGCGAGCCCTGGCCCGGGAACAAGAAGCCGATCTTGGGCCGGCCGGCCTTGGCCGTCCCTAGATGGATGCCCTTCGGCTTGAGCTGGATCGGGGGTTTGGTGAAGGCGTCCGGAGCCGCGAGGGCCTTGCCCAGGAGGTCAAGCTTCTCCTTAAGCTTGGCCGGGCTCTCGGCTTGAAAGGAAGTTGTGAAGTTTCGAGGCTTCGCGGCGGCGTTCAGCGGCCCCGCGAGCTTAAATAAAGGATAGATTTCGGCGTCGTTAATCGACAGCTTCTTGAGGTTTTCCTTTACTTCCTCGGGAGTCTCCCCGCCGACCACGAAAGCTTCCCCTTGCAGCTGCTTCATTTGGGCCGGGGTCAGGGGGCGGACCTCCTCCGCGAGCGCGCGGAGATCGGGCGTGCGCTCGGTCTGACCGTGGTCCTCCTCCAGCGCGACATGGAAGTTGGTCCCGCCGAAGCCGAACGCGCTGACGTTCGCGCGCCGCGGCTTGCCGGATTTCCATTCGGCGGCCGCGGTCACGACCGCGAACGGCGACTTGGCCCAGTCCACGCCCGGGTTCGGAATCTGGAAATTGATGGAGGGCGGGAGGATCTTATGGTACAGCGCGAACGCGGTTTTGATCATGCCCGCGGCGCCGGCGGCCGCCTTCAAATGGCCGATCTGGGACTTGACCGAGCCGAGCCCGACCGAGCCCGGGGCGGCGTGGCCGCCGAACACCTCGTTGAGCACCTGGATCTCGGTCGCGTCGCCGACCTTGGTCGAGGTGCCGTGCGCCTCGACCAGGCCCACCGCGTCCGGTCCGTAGCCGGCGTCGGCGAAGGCGCGCTCGATCGCGAGCTTCTGGCCCTTCGGGTTCGGGGCGGTGATGCCCTTCCCCTTCCCGTCCGACGAGGCGCCGACCGAGCGGATCACCGCGTAGATCCGGTCCCCGTCCCTGCGCGCGTCGGAGAGGCGCTTGAGGATCATGATCCCGGCGCCCTCGCCCATCACGAAACCGTTGGCCCCGGCGTCGAACGGCCGCGAGCCGTCCGCCGAGAGGGCGCCGATTTTCGAGAACTTGATGTAGTCCGGCGGGCCCATCATCTGGTCGACGCCGCCGCAGACGGCCACGTCGAAGTCGCCGAGCCGGAGCCCCTTGACCGCCATGTCCAGCGCGGCCAAGGACGAGGCGCAGGCCGCGTCGACGGTGAAGTTCGGGCCGTTGAAATTGAAGACGTTCGCGACGCGGCCGGCGATCACGTTCGACAGCTCTCCGGGCATCGAGTCCTCGGTGATCGCGCACAGCGCGCCGTCGAGCTCCCGATCGAGCTCGGCCAGCATCGTCTTCGCCTGGCCGCCCATGCTTCCGAAAGAGGCCGTGCGGCTGAGCTTTTCCTTGATGAAAGCGGTGTAGACGCGGAGGTCGGTCATGCTGCGCTTCGGGCCGCCCATCGCGTTGCCGAGGATGACCGCGGTGCGCTCGGCGGCGGGGCTCTTCGCGCCGTAACCGGCGTCCGCGAGGGCTTCCTGGGTCGCCGCGACCGCGAGCTGCTGCACCGTATCCATCTGCGCGGCGACGCCGGGCGGGATGCGGTACTTCAGCGGGTCGAACCTGAAATCCTGGACGAAGGCGCCGATCTTCGAGTAGGTCTTGTCCTTGGCCTTCGGATCGGCGTCGTAGTAAAGCCTCCAGTCCCAGCGCTCGGCGGGAATCTCGGCGATGGAGTCGCGCCCGTCGAGGATGTTCCTCCAGAAGGCGGGCGCGTCGTTCGCTTGGGGCATGACGGCCCCGATACCGACAATAGCGATCCCTTCGGGCGTTGGCTTGGACATGTTTTTAATTCCTGGGGGTTACCCGAGCGGCGGAACCCCGACGATGGAGTAGCCGGCGTCGACGAACAGCGTCTGGCCGGTCATCATGCGCGCGTCGTCGGACGCGAGGAACGCGGCGCAGCGGGCGACGTCCTGCTGCGTGATGTTGTCGCGCAGCGGGGCGACGGACTTGACGTAATCGAGGATCAGGTCGAAGTCGGGGATGCCGCTGGCGGCCAAGGTCTTGATCGGCCCTGCCGAGACGGCGTTCACGCGGATGGCCTTGGGCCCGAGCTCGAAGGCGAGCTCGCGGACGTAGGCCTCCAGCGCGGCCTTCGCGACGCCCATCACCTTGTAGTTCGAGCAGACGCGCTGGCCGCCCAAATAGGTCAAGGTGACGACGGAGCCGCCGCGCGGCATGTGCGGGGCCGCGTGCTTCATGATCTTGGTCAGCGAGTGCGCCGAGACCGCGAGCGCGGTCGCGAAATCGTCCTGCGTGGTGTCGACGACCGGGCCCGCGAAGGCCGTCTGCGGAGCGAAGGCCAGCGAGTGCACGACTATGTCGACCGGCGTCGTCAGGCCCGCGAAGAAGGCCTGCATCTCGTCGTCCTTGAGGACGTCGCAGCGGTTGAAGGCCAGCAGGTTCGGCAGGCTCGGGGCCAGGTCCTTGACCCGGCTGTGATAGCGGAACTGGTACGCCAGCACGATCTTGGCGCCCCGCGAGGCCAGTTCCTGGGCGATCGCCCAGGCGATCGAGGTGTCGCTCGCGACGCCGAAAACGAGGGCGACTTTCCCGTCGAGACGGTGGCTTACGCCCGGCAAGGGCGCGGTCTCCGAGGACTTAAAGTCGCGTGTCAGGCTTTCAGTAGTTAAGTCTTTGCTTGGATTCGCCATAAGAGGCGGAAATTATACCCCAAACCCGATTCCATGGCAAGCAAAATCATCGTCTCGGCGGGCACCCCCCCCTCCCGGTCTTGACAGCCCCTTCGGGGACTACTAAACTTCATGCGCGTGAACGCTTTTTGGGGCGACCCTATCCTTTATAGCGCGGCCCTAGGGGTCGTCGTCAGCCTCCTCCTCCTTATTTATCTGGTGGGGCGCTGGCGGCGGGCCTGGAATGATGAGGGGCCCCACGTGGACGATATGCTGCCGGAGGAGCGCCTGAAGGTGGCCCCCCCGGTCGGCCAAAAGGAAGAGGCACCCCCCGCCGAGGTGGCGCCCGTCATCGAGCCGGAGGCGCCGCAGGAAGAAGATGAAGCCGACGCGGCGCCGGAGCCTATGCCGGAGCCTTCTCCTCAGGAACTCCCTCGCCCCGCGGAGCGGGGAGAGGGCACGGACGTAGTTGGGCCTTCTTCCCCTCCAGCATCGCGCGCCGAGAGGCTGCTTAGCGAGGTTCATGAGGTTCACGATCAGCTCACCGCGCTGACCCGGGACATCAAGGAAATGCAGACCCTGCTGCAGGGATTGGAGAACAAGCGGGCCGCGGAGTTGAGCGAGATACAGAGCCGCCTGGCCGAGATCGAGACGCGGCTCGCGGAGACGAAGCAAGGACGGGGACCCGTTTTCCCCGTATGAGCCGCCGACGGTCCCTGCCGGTCCTGGCGTTCGCGTTTCTCTCCCTGCCGCGGCCGGTTCGCGCCGACGGCCTTTTCCCGGCCAATCCCTTCTCGGACGCCGCCGCGGGGACGACCTCGGCGGCCTTCCTGAAGCAGCCCCCGGGGGCCCGCTCGCAGGCGTTGGCCGGCTCCTTCGGCGGCGCGGCCGGCGACCCCGAGAGTTTGTACTGGAACCCGGCCGGCCTGGCCTATCTGCATGCCTCGGCGGTCGGGTTGGGGTACAGCCCGCTGCTCGAGACCCAAGCCGTCGGTTCCGCCTCCTACTTGGCCAAGCTGGACGACCATCGGGCCTGGGGCGTCGGCATTCTCTACTCCGGACAACAACCCCTCGACTCGTTCAACGCGCTCGGGGACCAGACCGGCAGCTTCCACGCCTGGGACTACGCGGCGTCCGCGGTCTACGCGCGCGAGCTCTTCGGCGCCGGGGTCGGCCTGGGGCTGAAGGCGATCCACTCGAGCCTCGCGGGACGGAGCGCGGGCACGTTCGCCGCCGACTTCGGCGTGCTCGGGCGGGATTTTTCGCAGCTCGGCGAGGGCAGCGTCGACATCGGCGCCTACTTCCAGAACTTGGGGCCGGGCCTTCAGTTGGGCTCGGCGCGCGACCCGCTGCCGTTCCAGGCCGGGGTCGGGACGATGTGGCACGCCTATCCGAACATGAACGTCCTCGCGGACGCCCATCTTCCGGTCGACCAGGCGCCGTACCTGAGCTTGGGGGCCGAGTACTTCCGGACGTGGGCGGACGTCGCTTTCGCTTTGCGCGCCGGCTACAGCGTGCGCAACCGCCGCAACTTAAGCGGAGCGGCCGGGCTGACGGCGGGCTTCGGCCTGGACTTCAGCCGCTTCAAGCTGGACTACGCGTGGGTGCCGATGGGCGAGCTGGGCTCGACCCATCGCGTCTCGCTCGGCTTCCGGCTCTGATGAACGAACACGACGAGTAACCGCAGAGGGCCCAGGGGGCGCGGAGTCGGCTGCCCGGCCGGCGTACCTCTGCGCTCTCCGCGTACTCCGCCGTTTTCAGCGTTGGGCGAGGACGCGCGCGAGCGCGTTGTGGATACGGCCGTTCGTCGCCAAGGTTTCGCCGCCGAACTCCGCGAGGCGTTTCCACGGGCGGCCCTCGAAGTCGGTGACCTTTCCCCCCGCCTCCTCGACGAGCAGCTTCCCGGCGGCGACGTCCCAGGGCTTGAGCTTGAACTCCCAGAAGCCGTCCAGGCGCCCGGCCGCGACCCAGGCCAGGTCGAGCGCGGCGGCCCCGGTGCGCCGCACGTCGTGCGTGAGCTTGAGCATCCTCGCGTAGTAGCCGACGTAGAACTCGGCCTTCGAGACGCGGTCGTACGGGAAGCCGGTCACGAGCAGAGACTCCTTCAGGCGCGGCGTCGCCGAGACCGAGAGGCGGGCTCCGTTCATCGTCGCGCCTCGGCCGCGTCGCGCGAGGAAGGTCTCGCCGCGGAAGGGGTCGTGCACGCCCCCGAGGATGGGCGTGTCCCCGCGGAGCAGGGCGATCGAGACGACGGCGACCGGGAAGCCGTGCGCGTAGTTCGTCGTCCCGTCGAGAGGATCGATCACCCAGGTGAAGCCCTCGCGCGCGGGGCCCTCGCCCTTGTCCCCGTCGCCCTCCTCGGCGATCACGTGATGATCCGGGAAGCGGCGAAGGATGCGGGTCACGATCGCCCTCTGGGACTCGAGGTCGGCGATCGTCACCAGGTTCCCCGGGCTCTTGAGCCGATAGCCGGTCCTTCGGAAATGCCGGAGCATGATGGCCCCGCCCTCGGCGAGCGCCCGCTTCAGTGTCGATAAAGCTCCGTCGGGGATGGTCATGAAGCCTCGTTCTCCTTTGTCAGGCGCCGGAAGGCGCGGATCAATCCGGCCTCGGTGCTCGGCTTGGCCTCGGCCGCGGGCTCGACGCCGCGTCGGCGCAGCGCGGCGCTGGTGACCGGGCCGATCGAGACGGCCTTGATCCGCGCGAAGACCCGCCGGAACGCGCGCGGCCCCACCAGGGAGGCCAGGCTTTCCACGGTCGAGCCGGACGTGAACGCGGCGGCGTCCACGGGGCGCGGGCCGAGCAACGCGGCTTTGAGGCGCGAGGCGCCGCGCCGGTCGGGCAAGGTACGGTAGGCCTCGATGACGCGCACCTCGGCGCCCGCGCGGCGAAGCGACTTGGGCAGCATCTCGCGGGCCTCCTTGGCCCGAGGGAACAGGACGCGCAGCCCGCGAACGTCGCCGAGGGCGGCCGCCAAGGTCTCGGCGCGGTGCTCGCCCTTGGGGACTTTGGCCTTGAGCCCGAACGCCCGCGCCTCGGCCTCGGTCGCGGGGCCGATCGCATGGACGCGGACGCCGCGCAGCGCCTCGGACGCGCGCGCGGGTCCCAGCGGTCCAAGGAAGGCGCGCGCCGCGTTCGCGCTTGTGAGCACGAGGACGTCGGGGCGCTCGCCCGCGCGAAGGCGGCGGAGCTCGCGTCTCATCGGGCCGGGATCGGACGGGGGCGCGACGCGTATCGCCGGGGCGGCGACGACCCGCAGGCCCAGCGCCTCTAGGGCGCGAGAGAGGCCGAGGGCCTGGCGGCGCGGCCGCGCGACGAGGACGCGCTTCATGGGCGCGCCGGGGAGTAGCCCGGCCGCAGGCGGTACAGGGCCACGCCCTCGACGTCCCCCGCGCGCTCCAAGGGGAGCCCGCCCATCAGCCCGCTCAGCCGTCCCGGCGCGAGATGAAACTGGCTCTCGAGGGCCGACAGCTCCTCCGGGTCGAGCGCTCCGGCCAGGACGTAAGCCTGGCCGCCGCGGCGCTGGGCCTCGGCCAGGCGGCCGGGCAGGGCCTCCGGGTTCTCCCCCCGCCACAACGACCCGACCAGCGACGTGCCGTCGATCGCGCTGAAGTACGGCAGGTACGCGCGGCCCATCGCGTAGTCGGTGCGGCCTCCGAACAGCAGAAAATCCCCGGGACGCAGCGCGCCGCGAAGGCGCTCGAGCTTGGTCCAGTCGGCGTTGGCCTCGAGACGCCGGCGGAGAAGCGCGTCAGGAAGATTGGCCAGCAGCAGGACCGGGACGAGCGCCGCCAACGCCGCGCCCAACCGCGGCGGCGCGCCCTCGCGCCTCGGCGCCAGCAGCGCGAGCGCCGGAGCGGGCAGGAACGCGAACAGGAAGTAGCCCGGGTCGCGGTCGTGCGTGAACGCCAGGAACCCCAGGTAGGCGCCCATCCACAGCGCGAGCTCGGTGCCGAGCTTACGGTCCTCGCCCGTGAGCTTGAACGCGCTCCACGCCAGCCAGCCGAGGAAAGCCCAGACGGCGGCGGTCCCGAGAACGCCGAGCGGGCCCGGACAGGGTTCGCCGAGGACGGCGACGCCGGCCTGGCGCGCGAGGCGGGTCGCGTTGAGGGCCAAGGAGTCCGGCGTCGTCGCGACGCGGGCGAACAAGGGATCGAGCCCCGAGAGCGGCGCGGAGTTGCCGAGGAACCAGCGCGCGAGTCCCTCCTCCGGCGGCCAGGCGGCGGCGACGGCCGCGTAGACGGCGAGGCAGAGCCCGGCCGACAGGGCCAGGTAGGCCGCCGCGGTCCGCGGGCCGCGGCGCCTATAATAGTGGAAAGCGAGCGGAACGGCGCTCAACGCGCCGAGTTGATGAAAGAGCGCGAAGGCCGCGGTCGCGAGCGCGGCGCGCGGCCATGGAGCGTCGGCGAGGAGCTCTCCCAGGACAAGGACGCCGAGCAAGGCCGCGGGGACGTAGGCTTGGGCGTCGGTCGCGTTCAACCAAAAAGCGTGTCCGAGGCAGTACGCGAGGGCCGCGGCCGCCGCGGGACGCGCCGGAAAGCGTCTTGCGAGGACGAGCAACAGCGACGCGCCCGCGAGGGCGCCCGCCGCGGCGTCCATGCGCTGCAGCGTGAAGAGGGCTCGCTCGGGCGCGAAGAGAGCTCTCTCCAGGCGCCAGGCGAGCCGGCCGGAGGCCGTGTACAGCAGGTGGTTCGGGTGAAACAGCAGGCGCGCGATCCCGCTCTCGACGTGCTGAGCGAAGCAGACTCCGTCGAAGTTGAACCGCCGGGAGAGAGTCAGAAGGAACAGTGCCAGCAGGCCGCCGCCCAGCAGCAACGCCGCGCCGCGGCGCTCCTCGAGCGGAGCGCCTTCAAATTTCATCTTTAGATTATATGTTTTTTGGCTCCGGTTGACAGCGTCGGGGGGTTATGGTATAGTCGGCGGACGCGCCGTTCGTCCCTCCATGGCGATTGAGTGGTTTCCTAAGACAAAAAAGAGCAGTCCGGCTCCCCGGACCCAGCCGTCGAAGAACATGGTCCAGCTCGGCCAGCTGCTCGATGAAAGCCTGATCCTTCGGCTTCCGGACGCCGTCGACAAGGTCAAGGCGATCGAGACCTTGGTGGGCGCTCTGGCGAAGGCGCGGGAGCTGCCGGCCGAGTCCTGCTTGGCGAAAGTCCTCGAGCGCGAGCAGGGCATCAGCACGACCTTGGACACCGGCCTCTCGCTGCCCCACGCGCGCATCGCCGGCCTCAAGGGCTTCGTCGCGGCGCTCGGCCTTTTCCCCCAGGCGATCCCGGAGCCGCTTCAGCCGGAGCTGAGCATCAAGGCGATGCTGGTTTTCTTCTCGCCGGACGCCTCCGACGACAAGACCATTTTCCAGAAGCACCTGCTGTTCCTGAAGCACGTCTCCACGCTGTTCCAGCCGGACCTCATCGGCCGCCTGCTGGCCGCGCCGACCTCCAAGGAGGCTCTGGCGCTGATTCGGGAGAAGGAAGCTCAGTCCGCGAAGCCATGAGCGTCCTCCGAATCACCAAGCACGGCGAGGCCGTGCTGAAGCGGAAGTCCAAGCCGATCATCTTCGATGAGATCAAGCCGGAGCTCCCCAAGCTTCTTGAGGACATGTGGGAGACGATGTACGCGGCCAACGGGGTCGGCCTGGCCGCGCCGCAGATCGGCATCAACATCCGCCTCGCGGTCATCGACGTGAAGCCGGACGGCAAGTCGCAGCGCCTGGTGCTGATCAACCCGGAGCTGGTCCGCCGCGAGGGCGAGGTCGTGGAGGAGGAGGGCTGCCTCTCCGTGCCCGGCCTCTACGCCAAGACCAAGCGCGCCGCGCGGGTCAAGGTTCGCGCGCTGAACGCCTACGGTATACCGGTCGAGCTGACCGGCGAGGGCTTGCTCGCGCGCGCCTTCCAGCACGAGATCGACCATTTGAACGGCACGCTTTTCATCGACACCCTTCCGCTGGTCCGCCGCTTGAAGGTGCAGGCCCTCATCCGCCGCATCAAGAAGAACTGGAATTGAAGCTCGTCTTCCTCGGCACGCCCGCGCTGGCGGTCCCGTTCATGGACCTCGCGGCCGAGACCGAGTCGATCGCCGCCGTCGTCTCCCAGCCGGATCAGCCCGCGGGGCGCGGCCTTAAGACCGCCGCGACGCCGGTGAAGGCGCGCGCCCTCGAGCGCGGCTGGACGGTCCTTCAACCGGAGCGGCCGTCCATGATCGCCGCCGAAGTGGCGGCGATCGGAGCCGACTTGGGCCTCGTCGTCGCGTACGGGCGCCTTCTCAAGAAAGACATTCTTTCCGCGTTCCGCCTCGGCTGCGTGAACGTGCACTTCTCGCTCCTGCCTAATTACCGCGGCGCGGCTCCGATCGCTTGGGCCTTGGCGCGCGGCGAGAGGGAGACCGGCGTGACGACGTTCTGGATCGACGAGGGCATGGACACCGGCCCGATGCTGAGGCAGGAGCGCCTGCCGATCGCCCCCGAGGACGACGCGATCAGCCTGAAGGCCAAGCTGATCGAGCTCGGCCTGAAGGTCTGCCGCGAGAGCCTGGACGAACTGCGCGCCGGCCGCGTGCCGCGCGTCCCGCAAACCGGCGAGCCGAGCCTCGCCCCGATCCTCAAGAAAGAGGACGGCCGCGTCGACTTCGCCATGCGCGCCTCCGACCTGCATAACCGCGTCCGAGGCATGCGCGAGTGGCCGCGAGCACGCGTCGAGCTTGGGCCGGGACGTTCTCTCCAGATTCTTCGTACGGCCGTTGAAGCGAAACCCTCCAACGAGACGCCCGGCACGATACTCGCCGCCGACAAAACGCGAGGCGCCTTGATCAAGTGCGCCGAGAACGCGGTCTGGCTCGCCGAGGTCCAACCCGAAGGCCGCAAGCCAATGCCCGGCTTCGACTTCCTAAACGGCCTACGGCTTAAAACCGGCGACCGGCTCTAACGGCCCTTTGTAAGGACCTCGGCCTCGCGGGTCCTGTCGTCGATTGGGGCCCATCGGGTCTGCGGCCGCCCCGGGGACTCCGCCCCGGTTGCTCCTCGACCCGATCCGACCCAATCGCCGCCACCCGCGAGGCCGAGGTCCTAAACAGACCGATAGGGTCCACGACTTTTCTTCCACCCATATCCGCCCTCTCCCAAGGGGAGAGGGCGCGGGTGAGGGGTTCATTGTTGGTTCGTCGATAAACGATTTTCATTTGATAGAATCCTCGACGGTGAAGCTTCTCTTTTATCTGATCGCCGCATTGATTTTGTCCAACATCCCTGCGCCTGTCGCGGCGGAACCTTTGGCTCGCAAGGAACTGCTCGTCTTCGCCGCCTCGAGCCTGAGCGAGGTGTTGCCCGAGGCCGCCGGTCTTTGGCCTGACTCCTCGACGGTCCGCGTCGCTTTCAGCTTCGACGCTTCCTCACGCCTCGCTCGGCAGATCGAGGAGGGCGCGCCGGCGGACGTGTTCGTCTCGGCCGATGAGGCGTGGATGGATCATGTGTCGTCGGCGGGCTCGCTGGCTCCGAGGACGCGCGCGGACGTGGCGGGTAACCGGCTTGTTTTAATTGTCCCTGTTTCCAGCACGGTGACGATTAACGGCGCCGCAGATTTGATGCGCGCCGGCGGCAGGCGGCTTGCCTTGGCCGGCGAGAACGTGCCGGCGGGGCGCTACGCGCGGGCGGCGCTTGAGAGCTTGAAGGTTTGGCCCGCGGTCGAGGGCAAGATCGTGCGCGGCGACAACGTGCGCGTCGCATTGCGGTGGGTCGCTTCGGGCGAGGCCGATGCCGGGGTTGTTTACGCGACGGATGCGCGCGGCGAGTCTCGAGTGCGGACGGCGTTCGTCTTCCCGGACGAGAGCCATCCCCCCATCGTGTATCCGGCGGCGGCATTGAAGGCTTCGAAGTCGCCTGAGGCGGCGGCGAGGTTCGTTGCGTTCCTTCGTGGGCCGGTCGCGCGCGGTGTACTGGAGAGATACGGCTTCGCGGCTTTGAACCCCTCGCCCTCTCCCGTTAGGAGAGGGCCCAAAGGCCGATGACGCCGAATCCTTGGTCGGCTCTCAAGCTGTCCATCGAGGTCGGCGCTTGGTGCGCCGTTCTGGGGTTGGTCCCGGCGGTCGCGTTGGGGTGGGTGCTCGCGCGCCGGCGCTTTCCGGGGCGGTCTCTTGTGAGCGCATTCGTGTTCGCGCCGATGGTGTTGCCGCCGGTCGTAACCGGGTTTCTCCTGCTTCGGTTCTTCGGGGCGGCGTCGCCGCTCGGCAAGGGGCTCGCGCTCTTCGGGATTTCGGCGCCGTTCACGTTGGCCGGGGCGGTGCTCGCGGCTCTGGCGGTGAGCTTGCCGTTGTACGTCATGGCTCTGCGCGGGGCGTTCGAGGCGGTCGATCCTCGGCTCGAGGAGGTTTCTTGGACGCTCGGCGCGCCGCCTAGCCGCACGTTCCGGCGCGTCACCTTGCCGTTGGCTCTCCCGGGTTTGGCGGCGGGAGCGGTGCTGGCCTTCGCTCGGGCGCTCGGCGAGTTCGGGGCGACGGCCGTCGTGGCGGGCAACGTCGAGGGACGGACGCGGACCTTGGCGCTCGCGGTCTACACTTTGCTGGACGCGCCGGGCGGCGAGCCGGCGCTGCGAGTCCTGCTCGGCGCTAGCCTCGCGTTGTCGTTCGGGTCCTTGCTCGGCTACGAGGCGCTCGTCCGCGCCGAGCGCCGAAGGTTGGAGCTCGATGGACGCTGAATCCCGGCTTTCGATCGTCGGGCGGTTGCGCTTGGGGCGGCTCGCGCTCGACTTGGAGTGGAGCGCCGGCGCGCGCCGCGTCGCGATCTCCGGGCCGTCCGGCGGGGGCAAGAGCACGTTGCTGCGGGTTCTGGCGGGACTTCAGCGGTTGGATCACGGCCGCGTCGCCTTCGGGGGACGAGTCGTCCAGGAGGAAGGGGTCTTCGTTCCCCCGTGGGAGCGACGCGTCGGGTGGGCGCCTCAGGAGACGCTGCTTTTCCCCCATTTGAGCGTCCGGGAGAACCTGGCCTACGCCGGCCCGGAGGACGAGGACGTGGAACGTGTCGCGGGCCTCTTGGGTCTGTCCCCCTTGCTCGAGCGCCGGCCCCGTCTTCTGTCCGGGGGCGAGCGCCAGCGCGTCGCTTTGGGGCGGGCGCTTCTGTCTCGGCCGCGCCTGCTTCTTTTGGATGAGCCCTTTTCGGCGCTGGACGGGGAGCTTAAGCGGCGGGTCGCCGGGGCGGTCGACGGTCTGTGCAAGGAATGGGAGCTTCCGTTCGTATTGGTGACGCATGACGCCGACCATGGGCTGCCCGTTTCCGAGGCTTGGACCATGGCGGAAGGGCGTCTCCGGCCTTCACGAGAGGGCCGGATTTTGGTAGAATCTTCCTCGGAAGCGCCATGAAAAACGTTTTCAAGACCGGCCTTTTGATGGCCCTGCTTATGGGCTTTTGCCTGGCCGCCGGCGAACTGATGGGCGGGCGGCAGGGGCTTTATACCGCCTTTTTGTTCGGCGGCCTGGGCAACGTCTTCATGTATTGGTTCTCGGACAAGCTCGTGCTCCGGATGCAGGGCGCCGTTCCCGTCGAGCCTTCGGACCTCCCTCAGGTGCACCGTATCGTCTCTGAGCTGGCCGCTTCCGCCGGGATACCGGTGCCGCGCCTTTATCTTATCGATACCGCGGTCCCGAACGCCTTCGCGACCGGGCGCAATCCCGCGCACGCCGCGGTCGCGGTCACGCGCGGCATCCTCAGCGCGCTCGACGACCGGGAGCTGCGCGGCGTCCTGGCGCACGAGCTGAGCCACGTGATCCACCGGGACATTCTGATCTCGACGATCGCCAGCGTGATGGCCGGGGCGGTCATGATGCTCGCGCGCATGGCTATGTGGGGCGCGATGTTCGGCGGCGGCCGGCGCGACGACGAGGAGCGCGGCGGGCATCCGATCGCCGCGCTCGCGATGATGCTTTTGGCGCCCTTGGCCGCGAGCCTGATCCAGATGGCCATCTCGCGCAGCCGCGAGTACCACGCCGACGAGAGCGGCGCGAAGCTGAGCGGCGATCCGCTGGCCCTCGCCGAGGCCCTGAAGCGCATCGAGCGCACGGTCGCCTCCGAGCTGCCGTACGGCAGCCCGACGACGGCTCACCTTTACATCGTCAATCCGTTCAGCCGGGAAGGCATCAGCCGGCTTTTCATGACCCACCCTCCCACCTCCGAGCGCGTCGCGCGGCTTGAGGCCATGGCGGGCTTGCGCCCGGAGTAACGACAGAATCCCATGCGTTCGACGGGTCTGCGGCTCGTTGAGGTGTTGGTTGTTTTCGTCGGGCTTTCCCTCCTTTCCTATTTCTCGCTGAAATGGGCGATGGAAGGGATCATTCATTACCGCCGCGAGGTCGTCGTGCCGGACCTCAAGGGCAAGTCGGTCCAGGCGGCGTTGGACCTCGTCTCGCCGATGAACCTCTCGCTGCGCAAGGAAAGCGACGAGTTCAACGACGGCGTGCCGATCGGGGCGATCCTGCGCCAGGCCCCGTCGGCCGGGACGACGGTCCGCGAGGGCAAGGCGATTCGGATCGTGGTCAGCCAGGGCGGCGAGACGGTGTTCGTGCCGAGCCTGGTCGGCCTGCCGCTCAGGAACGCGGAGCTTTTGCTGCGCCAGCGCCAAATGCAGCTCGGCGAGGTCAGCGAGTCGTACTCGCTGCGGACCGAGAAAGGCATGGTGCTGTCTCAGGACCCGAAGGGCGAGTCGAGCGTGGAGAAGAGGGCCTTGGTGAACGTGGTCGTGTCGGCGGGACGGCCGCCGGCGGGAATCGTCTTGATGCCCGATTTCAGGCAAAAGAACGTGGTCGACGCGCAGGCGTGGGCGCAGGGACTCGGCGTGGTGGTGAAGGTCTCGACCGACCCGACCTCGCTTTTCCCGAGCGGCTCGATCCTGACGCAGGATCCCGCGCCCGACGCGGTCGTGCCGAGCGGCGGCCCGGTCAATTTCCTGGCCAGCGGCCGGCCGAAGGTCTCCGGCGGCGGCGCGGCGGCGATGAAGAGCCTGCACTACGAGCTGCCGCAGGGCTCCTCCGAGAGCCTCGTGCGCATCGTCGTGATCGACCCGTACGGCGAGCGCGAGATCTTCAACGGGTTGCGCTCGCCGGGCTCGAAGATCGACCTCGCGATCCCGGACACCGGGGCCTCGCGCGTGCGCATCTTCGTCAACGCGGTGCTCGTCGAGGAGAGAGAGCTGTGAGCGTTCCTATCGGGAAGCCGGACGGCCGCGTGCGCCTGGCACCGTCGCTTTTAGCCGCCGACTTCGCGCGCCTAGGCGAGGCCGCCCGGATGGCCGAGGCCGGCGGCGCGGACTGGCTGCAGCTCGACGTGATGGACGGGCATTTCGTCCCCAATTTGAGCTTCGGTCCGGACGTCGCGCGCTGCCTGCGCCCCGTCACGAGCTTGCCGATCGACGTGCATCTGATGGTCGAGGACCCGGCGCGCTTCATCGAGCCGTTCGCGAAGGCGGGGGCCGACGACATCACGATCCATCTCGAGGCCTGCGCCCAGCCGCGCAAGGCCCTGCGGCAGATCAAGGCGCTGGGCCTGCCCGCCGGGCTGGCGGTGAAGCCCAAGACGCCGCTGGCCAAGGCGCTGCCGTACCTCGAGGACATCGACCTGCTGCTGGTCATGACCGTCGAGCCCGGCTTCGGCGGGCAGGCGTTCCTGGACTCGCAGCTGAAGAAGGTCCGCGAGGCGCGCAAGGCGATCGAGCGCTCCGGGCGGCCGATCTTCCTGCAGGTCGACGGAGGCATCACTTTGGAGACGGGGCCCAAGGCCGTGGAGGCCGGGGCCGACGTGCTGGTGGCGGGTTCGGCGGTGTTCCGCCGTCCCGACCCGGCCACGGCGCTGAAGGACCTGCGCGCGGCCTGCGAGCGCGCGCTGCCGGCGCGAATCTAAAAGCAGTCGAGGAAAGGAGACTACCCATGGCAGTCGTGATCCGGTTGCAGAGGACGGGCAAGCCGAAGCAGGGCCACTTCCGTGTCGTCGCCATCGACAAGCGACGCGGGCCCCACGGCGAGCCGATCGAGGTGCTGGGCTACTACAACCCGCGAGGGGCGAAGGACAAGGAGCGCGCGCATTTGAAGGGCGAGCGCGTCGAGCATTGGCTGAAGGTCGGCGCGATCCCGTCGGAGACGGTCGAAAGCCTGATCCGCCAGTCGAAGAAGGCCGCGGCCGCGCCGGCGGGGACCGCGAAGTGAAGGCGCTCGTCGAGTACGTCGCGAAGGCGATCGTCGACCAGCCGGACCAGGTCGAGGTCGCGTCGGCCGACGAGGCCGGCGAGCTTCGCCTGACGCTTAAGGTCGCCGAGGCCGACAAGGGCAAGGTGATCGGCAAGCAGGGGAAGGTCGTCAAGGCGCTGCGGTCGCTGCTGTCGGCCGCCGCGTCGAAGACGAACCAGCGCGTGGGCTTGGAGATCGCCTGAGATAGCGGCCGTGAAGATCGACATCGTCACCCTGTTTCCGGAGATGTTCGAGAGCCCGTTCGCCTCGAGCATCATCGGGAGGGCCGTCCGGAGCGGCGCCTTGAAGCTGGGGTACTGCAATCCCCGGGACTTCACGACGGACCGTCACCGCACGGTCGACGACCGCCCCTACGGCGGCGGGCCGGGGATGGTGCTGATGGCCGAGCCGCTGTACCAGGCGGTGCGGAAGGTGAAGAAGCGCGGCAGCACGATCGCGCTGCTTTCCCCCCGCGGCCGGAAGCTCGACCAGGCCCTCGTCGAGGAGCTGGCGGGCGTCAAGCATCTGGTTCTGGTCTGCGGCCATTACGAGGGCGTCGACGAGCGGCTCCGCTCCCGCGTCGACATGGAGCTCTCGATCGGGGATTACGTGCTGACGGGCGGGGAGTTGCCGGCGATGGTGGTCGTCGACTCCGTCGCGAGGCATCTGCCCGGCGTGCTGGGCAACGACGAGGCGCGGCTCGACGAGTCGTTCCGCGACGGCAAGCTGGAGTATCCGCAGTACACGCGGCCCCGCGTTTGGCGGGGCCGCAAGGCGCCGGACGTTTTGTTGAGCGGCGACCACGCCGCCATCGCCCGCTGGCGAGAGGCGGAAGCTCTTAGGATAACGCGGGAAATCCGACCGGATTTGTCGCCGAGGAGGACGTGATGATGAAGCTGATGACGCAGTCCCAGTTGAAGCAGCGCCCGGCTTTCAAGGCCGGCGACTCGATCAAGGTCCACACCCGGGTCTCGGAAGGCGAGTCCGACCGCATCCAGGTCTTCGAGGGCACCGTGCTCAAGAAGCGCGGCTCGGGGATCTCCGAGACATTTACCGTCCGGAAGGTCTCGTTCGGCGTCGGCGTGGAGCGGACGTTCCCGTTGCACTCGCCTCGCGTCGACAAGATCGAGCTCGTGAAGTCCGGCCGCGTGCGCCGCTCGCGCCTGTTCTACCTGCGCCGCCTCAGCGGCAAGGCCGCGCGGCTCCAGGAGGATACGCAGACCGACGTGAAGGCGTCCGCGAAGGGCGCGTCCGCCGACTCGAAGGAAGCGTCCCTCCCCGCCGCCGGGAAGGCTCCCGAGGCGAAGGCGCTGGCTCCTCAAGGCTGATCTAGCCCGAAGGCGGGATCGTGGCCGAGTCCGCGCTCGTCCGTTACGATCGGGGCCTGCTCAGGAAACTTCGCGCCGAGAGGTTCATCGGCGTCGACGAGGCCGGCCGCGGCCCTTTGGCCGGGCCGGTCGTCGTCGGCGCGGTCGAGCTTCCCGGGGCGATCCCTCCCGAGCTCAACGCGATCAAAGACTCCAAGCTCCTGGCGCCCGCGCGCCGGGAGCGTCTTTTTTCGGCGCTGCGGGCCTCCGGGATCCGCTACGCCGCCGCCTGGGCGGGGCCGGCCGAGATCGAGCGCCTCAACATCCTGCGCGCGACGCTCGAGAGCATGCGCCGCGCGGTGCAAAGCCTGGGCACGAGCTCGAGCACCTTGGTCGGCGTCGACGGCAACCGGGCGATCGCCGGCTTGTCCTGCCCGCAGCTCACGATCGTCGAGGGAGACCGCCGCTCGTGGGCGATCGCCGCGGCGAGCGTCGTCGCGAAGGTGCTGCGCGACCGGTGGATGCGCCGTCTCGACTACCTGCATCCCGGCTACGGCTTCGCGGTGAACAAGGGCTACGGGACGCCGGACCACCTCGCGGCGCTCTCGCGCCTGGGGCCGTCGCCGGTCCATCGGCGCAACTACGCCCCGGTGCTTCAGCTCAACCTGGAGTTCGACGAGATCGTCCTGGAGGAGGCATGAGAGACCTCGGCAAGGACGGCGAGCGGCGCGCCGCGGAGTTTCTCGAGTCCCGCGGCTACGAGGTCCTGGACCGGGGCTTCCGCGCGCCGACCGGCGAGCTCGACTTGGTGTGCCGGCGGCGGGGCACCGTGATCTTCGTCGAGGTCAAGCTCCGCGGGTCGAAGGCGTTCGGCGAGCCCCAGCTCGCCGTCGACCGCTCGAAGCAGCTCAAGCTCGCCAAGACGGCGGCCGCGTATCTGAAGGCCAAGCGCCCCGGCTACGAGGGGTTGCGCTTCGACGTGGTCGCGATAGGGCCGGACGGGCTCTCGCATATCGAGAACGCCTTTGAATCCCCCATTCGGTTCACCCTTTAAGAGCCCGACCATGAAACTTTTTCCCCTGGCCGTGATTCTTTCGGCGCCGCTCCTCGCCTCGGCATCCCCCGCGCGCGCCCTTTTCGGCTCGCGCTCGGAGCCGCCGCGCGCCGAGAAGGACCCTAAAGTCCTCGAGACCTTGCTGCAGGCCGAGAAGCTTTACGACCAGGGGCTCAAGGAGCTGAAGGATCAGCCGCGCTTGGGCCGGGAGAAGATCGGCCAGGCGCTCAGCCTGCTGACCTCGGTGCTCGACGAGGACCGGATCTCGAACTCGATGCATCAGAAGTTCATCGCGGTGCTCGACGACCTGCGCAACAAGGAGGTCGGCGTCTCTCCGACCGAGCCGTCGGCGCTCGACGTGCGCGAGACCGAGCTGGTGGAGGCCCCGTCCCTTTCGAGCGCCGCGCTCGCGACGCCTCTTAAGGCGGCGCGCTCGTACGAGATACGCATCGACACCTCCAACGTCATCACGCAGAAGTACCTCGCGCTGTACACCAAGGACGGCCGGCGGGACCACGTGCTCGAGGCGTTGGAGCGCTCGGGACGCTACCGCAAGATGATCGAGACAGCGTTGCGCGACGCGGGGTTGCCCCGCGAACTGTTCTACCTGGTGATGGTCGAGAGCGAGTTCAAGCCGAAGGCGGTCTCCCGCTCGGGCGCGGCCGGGCTGTGGCAGTTGATGCCCTACACCGCGCGCAAGCTGGGCCTCGAGGTCGACTATTGGGTCGACGAGCGCTTCGACCCGCAGAAGGCGACGCGCGCGGCGATCCGCTACCTGACCGACCTGCACGAGTGGTTCGGGGACTGGCACCTAGCGCTGGCCTCTTACAACCGCGGCGAGGGCGGCATCGGCAACGACCTGAAGTTCTCGAAGTCGACCCATTTCGACGAGCTCTCGGACCGCCACGCCCTGCCGCACGAAACGAACGACTACGTCCCCAAGTTCGCCGCCTGCGTGCTGATCGGCGAGAACCCGAAGGCCTTCGGCTTCGAGCCGGTGTACGAGTCTTCCCCCGCCTACGACGCCGTCACCGTCGACAAGGCCCTGGACCTGGAGATCGCGGCCAAGGCGGCCGGCACGACCGCGGACGCGCTGCGCGAGCTGAACCCGAGCGTGCGCGCCTGGTGCACGCCGAGCGACCGCGCGAGCTTCGAGCTGAGGATTCCCGCCGGAACTAAAGAGTCGTTCCTGAAGAACCTGGCCGAGGTGAAGGACTGGAACCCGGCGAGAGAGTGGATGCGCTACAAGGTGGCGCGAGGCGAGACGATCGGCCACATCGCCCACAAGTTCCACACGACGACGGCCCGCATCATCGACGACAACCGCATCGCCAACCCGAAGCGCCTGCGCCCCGGCGTCGTCCTGAAAATAAGGCCCGGCCGCCCCGCGCTGGCCTCCTCGAAGAAAAAGCGAAAGGCCTGAGCAACAAAGGCCCTTCGTAAGACCTCGGCCCCGGGGGCCGCCGGCTGTCTCACTCCGCAAAACGCGCTCGCGCTCGGAGATCGCTCGCTCCGCAGAGCCGCCCTCGTACTGAGCCTCGGGCGTCTCACGGGTTTTGCTCCGGAGACACCCGCCGTCCCCCGGGGCCGGAATGGGTGTCATACTTTGACTTAGAGCCTATCCCAAAACTCCATCGCCGCGGTATGCTGGCTTGGGTGTCATACTTTGAATTTTTGGCGCTTCGGGGTTTCGCGTGGGTGACTTGATGGGGTACGATGGTGGTCT
>CAZMIB010000010.1:0-35827 GCA_964566245.1 uncultured Elusimicrobia bacterium
CCGCGGCCATACAGAACGGCGACCTCACCCCGCTCGACAAGTTCTACGCGATACGCCCCAAAAGCTTGGTCCCGGAGGGCGCGAGCCTGTTCCGGGCCGTCGATCCCGAGGCCGAAAAGCCGCGCTACGCCATCGACCCCGCCTTCTACCCGGCGTTGATCGAGCGCCTGGCCCCGCTGTTCCTCAAGCACCGCCGCGGCTTCGTGGCCGCGAACAGCATTGAGGAGGCGAAGGCCCTGACCGAGGCGCTCAACGCCGCCCTTCCGGGGCGACACTTCGCGGTGCTGCACTCCGGCATGGAGTCGGAGGAGCGGGACAAGGTCCTGGCCGGCCTGCGCGAGGGCGCGCTCAACTTCATCGTCACGGTGCGCATGCTCGACGAGGGCTTGAACTTCCCCGACTTCACCTTGTACGTAGATGTGAACCAGGGCGTGGGCCCGCGCCAGTTCCTCCAGCGCTGGGGGCGCATCACGCGGATTTTCCCCGGCAAGGAGGGCGTCGAGATCGCCTTGCTGATGGACCACCTGGACGAGGAGGTGGTGCGCGAGAACCTGATCTTCCTCGACCGCCACCTCCAAGGCCGCTTCCAGCTTCCGAACCGCCAGGCGACGAAGACCGCGACCGCGGCGTCGCCCGTCGCCGCGGAGGCGGCGCTTCAGCAAACCGCGAGCCTGGAGGGCCTGAGCCGCCTGATGGAGGACATGCGCGAGTTCTTCACCCGCGCCCAGCGCGAGCCCCCCCTCCAGCGCTGCAACCTGTTCGTCGAGCGCCATGGACGGCTGCCGCCGCAAACGGGAGAGAACAACGATGCTGGCGCTTACCAATTCTGGTATGTCCTCAAGAAAAAGCCCGAGACCGAATGGCCCGAGGGCATGAGCGAGAAGTTCAGGCAACTATTGCGCGACAAGATCGCCGAAGACGCCGCGACGTTATCCCCCCTCGAGCGCTGCAACCTATTCGTCGAGCGCCACGGACGGCTGCCGCCGCAAAAGGGAGAGAACAACGATGCTGGCGCTTACCAATTATGGTCCGTCCTCAAGAAAAAGCCCGAGTCCGACTGGCCCGCGGGAATGAGCCAGCGCTTCAGATTGCTTCTGCGCGAGAAGATAACCGAAGACGCCGCGACGCTATCCCCTCTCGAGCGCTGCAACCAATTCGTCGAGCACCATGGGCATCTGCCGACGAAATTGGGCGAGAACAAATATGGGGCAGCTTACCAATTCTGGTCCGTCCTCAAGAAAAAGCCCGAGCCTGACTGGCCCGCGGGAATGAGCCAGCGCTTCAGACAGTTGCTGCGCGAGAAAATCGCCGAAGACGCCGTGACGCTACCCCCTCTCGAGCGCTGCAACCAATTCGTCGAGCGCCACGGACGATTACCGCCGCAAGCGGGCGAGAACAAAGATGCGGGCGCTTACCATTTCTGGTATGCCCTCAAGAAAAAGCCCGAGTCCGGCTGGCCCGAGGGAATGAGCGAGCGGTTCAGGCAGCTTCTACGCGAGAAGATCGCCTCGGACAAGGCGAAATGAGCCGCGCCCGCCTTACGAAGCCTTCGACGCCTTAGAACAGCGCGACGCAGTCCAGCTCGGCCTTCTCGTTCTGGGGGTGCCGGGGGCTGCCGCGCAACGTGACGCCCACGCGGCCCTTGATCTTCTGGCCGAAGCTGCCCGGCTTCTTCTCGACGAGGTCCGCGGTCGGGAAGGTGAAGGTGTAGTCCCACGAGTCGCAGCTATAGGCCGCGTAGGTGAAGATACCCTGAGTCGCGGTCGCGGAGCGGCCGTCGTTCAGTTGGGCGGCCGACTCATCCGCCTTGGGAGCCTCGCCGTTCCAAACCTCGGCGGCGGGTTGTCCATCCTTCGGAAGTCCTGCGAGCGAGACCAGGGAATCCAGGCGCGTGTAGAAGCGCAACGTCCCGTCGATGCCGTAGGCCTTCGAGGGGGCGCAAACGATCGCCTTCGCGATGCGCGGCGGCCGCTGGATGACGGCCGGGCGAACGGCGGGGGTCAGAGAAAGAACGGCAAGAACGGCGAAGAAGATCGAGCGCATAGCGGCCTCCTGAGGCTCAAAAAGTATCAATTCCTCGACGGAGGCGCATGAGTCGAAGGGACCATGGGCAGGAGGGTCCTTTGGACCCGAAGGACATCCGGCTTAAGGCAGGTCGCGGTAGGTTTTCTCGGAGCGGCGCGCGACTTTCAGTATCAGGACGACGCGGTCGGCGTCCGAGACCGAATAGATGACGCGGTAGGCGCCGCGGCGTACTCGATAGAGTCCGTCTTCAAGCTTGACGCAGCCTTGGGGACGCGGAGACTCGGCGAGGCCTCGGATGTCCTCGTAAAGGCGCGGGTAGTCCTTTCTCGGAATCCCGTCCAACTGACGCGGAACCGGCCGCGCGAGCCGGACTTGGTAAGCCACTAACGCTTGCGCCGGCGGTGATAGGCTTCGAGGTCGACCGCGGAGGAGGGATCACGCCGGAACTCCAACAAGGCCTTCTTGGCGTCCTCCAGGTCCTCACGCTCCTCCTCGAGCACGGCGACCGCGGCGTCGCGAATGAGCTCCGCCATGCTGGTATCGCGCTCGACCGCCAGCCGCTTGAGGTTCTTGTGCACCTCGTCGGGGAGGTAGATCATCGTTTTTCGCATTGAGTATATTATGACATATGTATGTCAATATGTCAACAGCAACCCCTCACCCCCGCCCTCACCCCCCTTCGGGGAGAGAGGGATTAGGAGGAGGCGGCGGCTTGTTTGATGTTCTCGACCAGGCGGGAGACGGCTTCGGCGATTTTCGCGGGCTCGGTCTTGGTGCGGGCGGTCAGCTTGACGGGGCGGCGGCCTTCCATGTCGGACCAGAAGACGCTCAGGCGCAGCCAGTTGCCGTCCAGCTCGCCTAGAGCGCCCAGCGGCATGCGGCAGCTTCCACCCATGGCTTGGAGGAAGGCGCGCTCGGCCTCGACCTCGACGCGCGTCTTGCGGTCGTCCAGCGGGGCGAGCAAGGCGTTCGTCGCGGCATCGTCCTTGCGGCACTCCAAGGCGAGCGCGCCCTGACCGGGAGCGGCGACGATGTCGATCACCTCGCCGTCGACCGACTTTCCCAATCGCTTGAGGCCGGCCTCGGCCAGCACGAGGGCGTCGCACTCGCCGGCCGCGAGCTTGCGCAGGCGCGTGTCGACGTTGCCGCGCAGCTCGACCGGCACGAGGTCGGGACGCAGCATGCGGAGTTGAACCTGGCGCCTCAGCGAGGCGCTGCCGATGCGCGCGCCTTGCGGAAGCCCGGACAGCCCGCCGCCGCCGCGGGCGATCAACACGTCGCGCGGCGACTCGCGCTCCGGGAACGCGCCGATATGCAACGCTTCCGGAAGCTCGGCCGGTAAATCTTTCGAAGAATGGACGCCGAGGTCCACGCGGCCGTCCAGGAGGGCTTCCTCGATTTCCTTCACGAACAGGCCCTTATCGAACGCGCCGCCTTGTCCCCCCTGCTGGGAGAAGCGGTCGCCCGAGGTGGTGATCACGACGCGCTCGACCTCGAGGCCGGGGTTGAGCTCGCGGAGCCGAGTCTCGACCCAGCTTGCCTGGACCAAGGCCAGCGCGGAGCCGCGCGTGCCGAGCTTGAGCTTCATGGATGCACCCCGTGGCGCAGCGCGGCGTTTTGGCCCGACTCGACGCCCTCCAGCCAGGCGGCGAACTCGACCGCGCGGCCCAAGGCCAGCTCGCGCGCCTTCTCGAGCTCGGTCTTCCGGCCGGCGATGGTCTCCTCGACGATCGCGGCCAGGTCCTCGAGCGCGTAGAGGTAGACGTTCTCCAGCTTGTGCACGTCCTCCTCCACGTCGCGCGGCATCGCGATATCGATGATGAACAGCGAGCGCTGGCGGCGCCGGGCCAGGATCGGCTTCAGCAGGGCCTTGGTGACCACCGGGCGGTCGGAGCCGGTCGAGCCGATCACGATGTCGGCCGAGGCCAGCTCGGCCGGGAAGTCCTCCCAGCGCACCGGGCTCCCCTCGAAGCGCGCCGCCAGCTCGACCGCGCGCTCCCAGGTGCGGTTCGCGACCTTCAGGCTCTTCACCTGGCCGGCCAGCAGGTGCCGGCTCGTCAGCTCGGCCATCTTGCCCGCGCCGAGCACCAGCACCTCGCTTTCCTTGAGGTCGCCGAAGATCTTGCGCGCCAAGGTCACCGCGACGCTCGCGACCGAGGTCTGTCCGGCCGAGATGGCCGTCTTGGCGCGGGCCTCCTTGCCGACGAAGATCGCGCGCTGGAAGAGGACGTTGGTGATCTTGCCGGTCATCTCTTCCTGACGCGCGGCCTCGTAGGCCTTCTTCACTTGAGCGAGGATCTCGCTCTCGCCGACGACCAAGGAGTCCAGGCCGGCCGCGACCGAAAACAGGTGCTCGACCGCCTCGCGGCCCGACTTGCGGTAGCACAGCTCGGCCCCGCCCCCGGCCAAACGTCCGATGAACTCCGCGAGGTCCGCGGACCCGCCGTGCGGCGAGACGATCTCGAAGCGGTTGCAGGTGGAGAGCACGACCGCCTCCCCCCACTCCGCCGCCCTGAGGCGGCGCAGGGCCTCGCCGGGCGGCAGCGCGGCGAGGCGCTCGCGCAAACCGACAGGCGCGACCTTATGGGATAGCCCGGCGAGGTGCAAGCTCATCGAGCGCTCAGTTCCCGCCGGACAGGTAGCCGTGCAGCGCGGACAGGTAGTTGACTCCCGCGAAGGTGAACAGGACCGACGCGAAGCCGGCCATCGATACGTAGACGGTGCGCTTGCCGCGCATCCCGCCCAAGAGGCGCATGTGCAGGTAGATCACGTAGATCGTCCAGGTGATCGCGGCCCAGGTCTCCTTCGCGTCCCAGCCCCAGAAGCGGCCCCAGGCGTTGTAGGCCCAGATGCCGCCCATGATGATGCCGATCGTCAGCACCGGGAAGAAGACCGCGATGATGCGGTAGTTGAGCTGGTCGAGGTCCTCGATCGCCGGCAGGCGGTAGCACAGCTCCGTAGGCTTGCGCGACTTCACCTGCCGTTCCTGGATCAGCAGCGCGAGACCGACGCCGAAGGCGTTGCCGAAGGCCGCGTACGAGGTCATCAGGATCATCGGATGGATGTTGATCCAGTAGCTCTGCAGCGAGGGGACCAGGCCCTTGATCGACGGGTCGGCCCAAATCAGCGCCGAAACGGCCCCGGCCAAGGTCCACGGCAGAACGAAAGCGCCGAGGACATTGAGCCGATACAGCCCCTCGACCACCCAGAACACCAGCGCGGTCGCGAGCGCGAGCCAGGACAGCGCGCCGAAGAAGGAGTTGATCGGCAGGAAGTAGCGGTTCTCGGGGATGGCCCAGAACGTGGACAGGCGGAAGCCGAAGCTCGTCAGGTGGAACGCCAGCGCGAGCCCGAGCAGGCGCCACATCCACAGCGTGAGGTTCTCCTTCTTGGCGTACAGGTAAGCCCAAGCGAGGGCGGTCGAGACGGCGTACAACCCGACCGCGGCCTTGTAGCAGAGCATTTCCATCGTCATCCTCCTAAATCGCGCACGCTTTCAGCGCCGGAACGGCGCCCAGCTCGCGCCTCAACTCGCCCACGACGCGGTCGAACTCGCGCTGGAACTCCCGCGGACCGCGCGAGCTGTAGCCCGCGACGTGCACCACGGTCCCGTCGCCGTCCGGCGACGCCAGCACCCACAGCCGCCGGCGGTGAAGATAGAACAAAAGGCTGAGCCCGATCAGCATTCCCGCCGCGCCGAGCATCACGACCGGAAAGCCGGGGTCGAAGCCGGCCTGCAGGCCGGAGAACAGCACCGGGTCGAGCCCGGTCAGCCGGAACGGAGGTCTCGGCGCGCGGTCCAAGGTTCCGTCCTCGTTTTCGACGAAGCACAGCTCGGGGAAATCGCGCAGCAGCCACAGCGGGGGCGTGCGGGTCCCGCCGCGCGCGAACAGGAAGCGCACCGCCGGGTTCTTCAGCTCGAGCGAGGCGTTGTCGTAGCGGCCCGCGGGCGTGATCTGGAAGTTCGGAAGCATCAAATCGGCCGTCACCATGATATCGGTGCCCGGAATGGGAGCCGGCGCGCGCTGCTTCAGGTCCAGCGTCCGGCGCCCCATCGCCAGGCTCGCGCGGCGAAACATCCCTCCCGCGCCCCACGAGGCCTGGTACAGCTTGGCCGTGAGCAGGCCGAAGCGGTCCATCGGTATCTCGAACGGATCGTTGACCTTGATCGTCCGCGCGCCGATCAAATGGCTTTCCTCGAACGGCTCGGGGCCGATGCCCGGGTGGCGCTCCAGCCGGTAGACGTGGACGTCCGAGGCGTAGCGCTTGGGCTCCCTGGTCCCGGCGTAGTAGGCGACCTCGAAGCGATCGAGCTGGACCTCGATCGGCAGGCGCTTGAGCGTCTTGGACTGGCCCTCCAATATCGGAAGCCGCTCCTCGAAGCCGAACAAGGCCTTCAGCAGCGCGCCCAGCAGGATCACGACCAAGGAGACGTGCGAGACGTACGAGCCCCAGCGTTGAGGGCGATGGCGCGTCACGGTCGCCAGACTCCGCCCTCCGGACGTGGAGAGCTCGGCGGCATAACCGCGCGCGCCGAGGAAGGCGGCCGCGCGCTCGACCGCGGCCTCCGGCGGATAAGGGCTCGAGAAGGTGGCGCGATAAGGCTTGGACGCCAAGACCAACTCCGGATTGGACCGCGGGGTCCGGGCCTCCTCCTCGGGCAGGCGGATCAGGCCCGGGTCCGGCGGCTTGTTGTAGAGCTTGCAGACGATCACGTCGAAGGCCATCAGCCCCAGCAAGCCGCTGAACCAGAGGCTGTGGAACAGGTTGAACAGGGCGAGGCGCTCGAAGACCGGCCCCCAGAAAGCATGGGCCGTTAAAAAAGCTTGCACTTTTTCAGGATTTTCCGAGACCTGCGGGATGAACGTGCCGAGCGCGCAGGCCGCCGCGATCACGCAAAAGAGCCCGATATTGAAGCGGACCGACCGGAAGACGTGCATGCGCCGGAACGACGAAGGTAAGCGGGCTCATTGTATCGCATCCGACGGAGAAAGTCAATTTTTGTACAATGGCCCGGTGCTGAAGTGGATCGAGATCGACCTGGGGACGCTCGCCCGGAACGCGGCCGAGGTGCGCAAGCGCCTTGAGCCCGACGTCGGGCTGACCGCGATCATCAAGGCCGACGCCTACGGCCACGGCGCCGTGCCGGTCGCCAAGAAGCTCCTCGCGAGCGGGGTCGGCGAGTTGGGCGTTCTGGATGTCGGCGAGGCGTCCGTTCTCAGGAAGGGCGGCATCCGAGGCTCGGTCCTTCTGCTTTCGCCGCCGCTGGCCGAGCAGGCCGACGAGGTCATCCGGCTCAAGCTGACGCCGACCGTGGACGACGTCCTCCAGCTCGCGGCCCTCGATAAGGCGGCGCGCGCGCGCGGCGCGAACCTCGGGGTCCACGTCGACGTGGACTTCGGCCTCGGCCGCTGGGGCGTCCTACCCGAGCACCTCAAGGCCCTGCTCGCGGAGCTGAAGCGCTTCAAGCGCCTCCACCTGGCCGGCCTGTCGACCCACATCGACTACGTGCCCGGCAAGAACGCGGTCGAGGCCGAGGAGAAGCTGCGCACCTTCGGCCGCATCGCGGCCCGGACGAAGGCCGCGCATCCGAAGGCGCTCGCGCACGCCGCGAACAGCTCGATCTTGCTCGACTTCCCCCACTGGCAGCTCGACCGCGTGCGCGTCGGCAACCTGCTCTACGGGATCAACCCGACCTCGCGCGAGGTCGCGGTCGAGAGCCCGTGGCGCTTCTACGCGCGCGTGATCGCGCTGCGCCACGTCGCGAAGGGCCAGTCGATAGGCTACGCCTCGGAGTACGTCGCGCCGCGCCGTATGCTGGTCGCGACCTTGCCGGCCGGCTACTCGGACGGCCTGACGATGGAGCCCGCGGAGCGGCTGATCGGATTAGGCGGCGGCTTCGAGTACTGGGGCGTCCTGCGCGGGCACAAGGTGCCGTTCGTCGGCCGCTGCGGCATCTCGCACGTGCTCGTCGACGTCAGCCGCGTCCCCGGCGTCGCGCTGGGCGAGCCCGTCAACCTCCACGTCCGCCGCACCGCCGCCACCTCGCGGCTGCCGCGTATCTACAAGGCCTGAGGCTTCCTCGTTCGATCGATTGCGGGGACGAGGATTATTTCGTCTCCCAAATCGATAATCTCGATTTTGGAACGAAGCCGGATGCCATAGCGCCGTCGAAGTTGCGCTGGGATGACTATGCGTCCGCGGGAAGACACTGAAACCGTCATGGTGATCTACTGCGGCAGGTCTTCCAGCGGGGGTTCGTCGTCGGCGGGGCCGGTGGTGTTGTCCTGGGCTTGCTCGAGGTCGGAGCGCGCGGGGCGCGGGCCCGTCGTGAAAGGGGTCAGGCCCATCGGGGCGATGGTGGACGGAACCACCGAGACCAGCTCCAACGGCTTGCTGTGGTCGACCTTGCAGTAGACCTTGGGCTCGGAGCCCTTGATGAACGCCTCCAGGCGCTGCTTCGGGCAGGTCGGCAGAGCGAGGTCGCCGGTCTCGGCGTCGATCTTCACGAAGGCGATGCCGTCCGGGACCGGGAAGTCCTGCGAGGGATAACCCTTCAAGGCCTCGGTCATGACCTTGGTCCACCACGGAACGACGGTCGAGCCGCCGGTCCAGTCGCGGCGAGGCAATGAGAGCGATTCCTGGTCGTAACCCATCCACGCCCCGGCGACCAGGTCCGGGGTCATGCCGATGAACCATAGGTCGCGGTTGTCCTGCGTGGTGCCGGTCTTGCCGGCGAGCGGACGTCCCAGCTTGCGCGCGTAGCGCGCGGTGCCGTTCTCGACCACGCCCTTCATCATGTTGACCAGCACGTAGGCGATCTGCGGCGAGACGGCCTCTCGCTCGACGGGGGCATGGTCCTCGAGCAGGCGCCCCTGGGCGTCCTCGACGCGTTGGATCGCGAACGGCGTCACGTGCACGCCGCCGTTCGCGAACGTGCCCAGGGCGCTCGTCAGCTCCAGCGGCGTCACGACCGAGGTTCCCAGGCCGAGCGAGAGCACCTGCTCGAGATCGCTCTGTATGCCCGCGCGGTGCGCGAGGTCGGCGACCGGCGTGGGCCCGACGGATTGGATCAAGCGCACCGAGACCACGTTGCGCGACAGCTCCAACGCGCGGCGCATCGTGACGACGCCCATGAACTTCGCGTCGAAGTTGGTCGGCACCCAGATCTTGAAGTCGCGGCTGGTCGCGAACGTCGCGGTCACGAGGCTGATCGCGAACTGCTCGGTCGTGCCCTCGAAGAGCCGCCAGTCCCGGCCCTCGTAGTAATAGGCGAGCGGGCCGTCGTCGACCAAGGTCGCGGGGGTGTAGCCGGCGGACAGCGCCGCGCCCCAAACGAACGGCTTGAAGGTCGAGCCCGGCTGGCGATGAGCCTGCGTCACGCGGTTGAAGGCGGAGGCCATGTAGTCGCGCCCGCCGACCATCGCGCGTATCGCGCCGGTGCGCACGTCGAGGACCACCAGCGCCCCTTGGATCGGCAAGGTCGAGGTCTGGACCGCGGCCTCCTCGGAGTCCGGGTCGACGTCCGCGTCGCGCGTCTTCGCGCGGTACCTAGCGGCCTCCTCGTCGTAGGCCTTCAGGCTTTCCTCCATGATCTCCTCGGCGTGCTTCTGCATCTCGAGGTCGAGCGTGGTCGTGATCCTGAGGCCGCCCTTCCACAGAGCGGTGAAGCCGTACTTGGGCTCCAGCTCGCGGCGTATCTGCTCCGCGAAGTACGGCGCCTGGGTGCCCAGAAGCGGCGGGCGGATCAGCGGGATCGGCTCGCGCGCGGCCCGCTTCTCCTCCTCGGGCGTGATGAACCCCTCCTCTCGCATGCGGACCAGCACGACGTTGCGCCGCACGCGCGCGCGGTCCGGATGGTTGAACGGCGAGTAGCCGCTCGGCGCGCGCACCATCCCGCCGAGCAGCGCGCACTCCGGCAAGGTGAGGTCCCCGACCTCCTTGCCGAAGAAGATGCGCGCCGCGGCCTGCACCCCGTACGCCCCCTGGCCGAAGTAGACCTGGTTGAGGTACATCTGCAGGATCTCCTGCTTCGAGAAGTTCCTCTCGATCTGCAGGGCCATCAGCACCTCGCGTATCTTTCGCGAGATGCTGCGCTCCGGGTTCAGGAAGATAAGCTTCGACAGCTGCTGGGTGATCGTCGAGCCGCCCTGCAATACGCGCCCCGCCCAAAAGTTGCGCCAGGCCGCGCGCAAAATGCCCTTGATCGAGATGCCGGCGTGGTGGAAGAACTGGTCGTCCTCGACCGCGATGATCGCGTTCTGCAGGTCGACCGGGATCTTCGACAGCGGCAGAAGCGCGCGCCGCTCGGTGAACAGCTCGGCCAGCACCAATCCCTTGGAATCGAAGATGCGCGTCGTCAGCGACGGGGTGTAGCTCTCCAGCGAGGTGATCGGCGGCAGCCCGATCAGGTGGATCCTCAGCGAAAGCGCGACGGTCACGATCGCCAAGGCCGCCAGCAGGCTGTAGACATAGAAGCGCTTGCGGAAGCTCGTCATGCGGGCGTTCCTATTATATCAGCTTATGTCCGCCCCAAGTCACCTTGACAAAAAATGGGGCGGAGGCTAGATTATCGTTATGCGATCGGCGGATCACAACGGCTCCGAACGTCCTCGCGTGATGGTCGTCGAGGACGACCACGAGCAGCAGGAGTTCATCGCCGTCGCGCTGGCCAAGCTCGGCCACGAGCTGCACTTCGTGGACAACGGCCGCGAGGCCGTGCGCAAGGCCCCCCAGATCCACCCCCACGCCTACCTGGTCGACCTCAACCTGCCGCAGATGAACGGCATCGAGGTCATCAAGAGCCTGAAGTCGATGGGCCTTCTGGACGCCTCGCCGTGCGTGGTGATGACCGCCCTCACCGACGTCGGCGGCGTGCTTCACAGCGCGGCCACGGCGATGGGCGCGATGCAGTTCCTGCACAAGCCGTTCTCGGCCGACGACCTGGTCGACACCGTGAACCTGGCCTTCCAGCAGCGCTGCGGCGCGCCGGAGACGCCGGAGGTCAAGAAAGGCACCATCCGGCTGGACCCGCGCTTCCGCCGCGTCTGGATACGCGAGAAGTTCGTCGGCTACTTGTCCCCCAAGCGTTTTCAAATCCTCATGGCCTTGGCCCGCACCCAGGGCCCGGTCGGCCGCGAGATGCTGCTGCGCTCCGTCTGGGGCGCGGCCGAGGAGCTTAACACGGTCGACAAGACCATCCAGCGCCTGCGCGAGGACCTCGGCCCCGAGGGCCTGCGCCGCATCCTGACCACCCCCGGCGGCTACGAACTGCTGGGCTAAGCCCCTTCTCCCTAGTCTTACGCTCGAATCCTCGAATTATTTCACCCCTTCCCCCGAAGGACCCACTCCCGCCTAGGCCGTATGCGCCTCCGTCTTTAGGCCCGATGGCCCCTGCCGCGTTTCCTGCCTGATCTAAACTATTCATCGGGGAGCCCGGGAGACAGCATGGCAGCCTGGCTTCGCCTATTTGCCGCCGTTTTGACCGTTATGCCCTGGGCCGCCATCGCCCAGGGCGCGATGGAAAACGCGCCGGCGCCGGCCTTGGGCGCGGTTTCCGAGACGGCGAGCCGCTCGCTCGCGGTCGTCCAGCACATCGACATCTTTCTCAAGCAGCCGGACGCGGCGGGGTTGTCGGATTTGATCGGCGCGACGGCGCTGGACGCCGGGCCCCAGGCCGTCGCGCCGCTGGCGGTGCTGTCGTACATCCGCCAGCCGCGACGGCTGCGCGAGCTTCAGGCGCAGGCGTCCTTGCCCGAGCCGTTTCGCGCCAAGCTCGGCGCCTTGGCCCAGGCGGCCGAGGCCTTATCCGAGAAAGCGCGCCTTGAGGCGGACATGGGACGACCGGAGTTGTCCCGCTTGTTGCAGGAGGCCGACGAGAAAATCGGCCCGTTCATCACCTCCGGCCGTATCGACATCGCCGGCGAGAACCTGGAAAAGATGTTCGCGGGGACGCGCGGCGGGGCCGTCATGGCTATCGAAGGCAAGGGCTTGGGCCCGCTTCCCAGCCGAGGCTCCCCGTCGCTCGCCGACCAGAAGAAGGCCCTCGCCCGCGCCGAGGCGCGAGAGGCAGGCGTTCCCCTGCCGCTGGCCGCTCTCCGACGCGCGGTCCCGGCCACCGTGGAGTCCGCGCCCAGCCAGCTCGCGGCCGCCGCGGCGATGATCAAGGATCACTCCCGCCTATTCGAGAGCGGGCACGGGGAGGCGGCCGTCCACGCCGTGAATTTCCTGGCCGATTACATCGAGGCGAACCGCTACTCGCCCGAGGTGAAAACCCTCGTCTTCGAGGACGTCCGGCTCAGGTACGCTCTGGAGCAGATCGCGCAGCGGCGCCCGAGCCTTCCGAGGGAGCCCGTCTACGCTCTCGGCGCCGCGTTCCCCTTCGCGAAATCAAATCGCGCCGCGCTGGAGCGCGGGCTGGCGGCGGCCGCGGAATACATCGACAGCGAACCGTCCATACCGGAGCACTGGCCCGCTCTGTGGGGGGACGACGGCTTCGCCGGTTCCTTGGCCGGCGCCGCCGGGAACGGCGAGTCCTTGGGCAAGACCCGGCTGAAAGCCGCGCTCGAGCTTGTCCGGCGGCGTATGAAGGACGGGCCGGACGCCGTGCCGGAGGCCCGCGCGGACAAAGCGGCGCGGTTCATAAGCGACTTCCTCAGGGACAGCGCGGCGAAGAAAGATTCCCGCGCGTCGGCCTTGCTGAACGAGATCGTGCCCACGCGCGACGTCGCGCGGGCCCGCGCGGCCAGGAGACATATGATCACTGGCGCCAAGCGGGCCGCGACGGGTCTGTCCGCCGCCGTCGCCGCCTACGCCGCTCTCGGCATCGCCGATACGGCCGCCGCTGCTTTCCTGATTTTTGCGCTCGCGTGCCTCGCCGCTCTCGGCGGAGCGTACGGGCTTTGGGGCCTCGGCATGCTCCTCATTAATCTCAACAGCAGAGGCGACGACAGTCCCCTGGCCCTTCCCTATTACCTCTCCTCAAAAGCCCAGCTCCGCGAATGGGGCGCGCGCTATCTGAAGGAATACCGCCTGCGCAACGAGAGCGCGTCCGAGCTGCGGGAGCTCCTGGCCGACTATCGGCGCGAGGTCCGACAAGCGGTCGAGAGCGACAACCGTTCGCTGAAACTCTTGAGCGCCATGCACGGAGTGGATCTCACGGGCATGGTGACGCTGAGCCCCAGGGGGCCGTTCACGATCGGCATGGCGGACCTGCTCCGGCGGCCCGAGCCGGTGCGCGGCCGCGCCGAG
Organism: uncultured Elusimicrobia bacterium; assembly: GCA_964566245.1. Classification (GTDB taxonomy): domain Bacteria; phylum Elusimicrobiota; class Elusimicrobia; order CAZMIB01; family CAZMIB01; genus CAZMIB01. Next base: position 13,276 of record CAZMIB010000010.1, read on the forward strand.
GCGCTGTTGAGGAAGAAGCTGGTGATCGACGCCGAACGCCTCAAGCGTATCGGCGACGCGAGCGCGTTCGACGACCTGGTCGCAGACGCGTTGCTGCTGCGCTTCGTTCTTCCCCACTCGGGGCCGAAGGACCTGAAACAGAGCCTCGCCGCCGAGCTGCTGTCGCTGCTGAAGTCCGCGAACGTCGAGAGCGCCGAGAGCGTCGTCCGGGACATAGCGGTTCACTTGGAGGTGCGGCTCGGCGGAGAAGGCGCATGAAACTCTGGCTGTCGGCGGCCTTGGCGCTCGCGCCGCCTATCGTCGCGGGCGCGAGCATGGCGCCGGTTCACGAGGCCGAGGCTCGCTCTCTGGCGGTCGTCCGGCACATCGACCTTTTCCTCGCGCAGCCGGACGCCGTGGGCCTGTCGAACCTGATCGGCGCGGCGGCGCTTAAGGCCGGGCCGCCGGCTCAAATCCATGCCCCTCTGGCCGTGCTGGCCTACCTGCGCCAGCCGGAGCGTCTGCGCGCGCTGAGGGCGCAGGCGGAACTGCCGGAGGCGTTCAGGCTGAAGCTCGACGCGCTCGCGGCCGCCGGCGCGGCGCTGGCCGAGAAGGCGCGCCTCGCGGCCGAGGCCGGCCGGCCCGAGTTGTCGCGCCTGCTCGGCGAGGCCGATGAGCATATCCGCCCGTTCATCACCTCGGGCCGGATCGACATCGCCGGCGAGGGGCTGGAGAGACTGTTCTCCGGAGAGGGGCATGGCGACGCCGTCCTTGCCGTCGAGGGGAAGGGGTTGGGGCCCCTCCCCGCCCACAAGGCCATCGCCGTCAGCGAAAAGAAGCCCTCCTCCGCGAGCTCGCGCTTCGCCGACCGCCGACTCCTCCCCTCGTTGACGACGAAGCCCGAGGAGCTCGCGACCGTGGCGGCGACGATCAAGGAGCTCGCCCGATCGGCCGGCCCCGAGGAGGGAGCCGCGCTGCGCCGCGCCCTCGATTTTCTGGCCGACTCTATCGAGACCCGACGGTACTCGCCGGAGGTCGGGAGGCTCGCCTTCGAGGACGCCGAGCTTCGTCGGTCGCTGACCCGTATCGCGGACGGCCGCGTTCGGCCTGATTGGGAGAGACTCGAGGAGCTCGGCGCCCGTTTTCCATCGGCCAAGCCTTACCCGTCGTATTTCCAGTCTCCCGAGCGCGAGCAGGGGTTGGGCGCGGCGCGGGCGTTCATCGAAGAAGCCCCTCCGGGTTCCCTGTCGTTCGTCGCCCCGTCCGAGGGATCGACCTTCTCGCGGGTGCTCGCGGCCCAGGTCCAGGGGACCGGTGAAGCCTCCGACCGGGCCCGCCTCAAGGTCGCGCTCCATCTCGCCAGCTACTTCAGCCGGACCGTCAACACGCCCCGCGAACCCCCGCTCGGCGACCAAGCGGCTCGATTCATCGTCGACTTTCTAGAGAGAAACGGCGTCCTGGAGAGCCGCGCGCCCCGGGCGCTGGTCTTGCTCGAGCGCATCGTCCCATCGAGCGCGGTGATCGAGGCGGCGGCGAGCCGAAAGGAGCGGATGCTAAACGCGGCCTTGGAGGGCGGTCTCGCCGCGGCGGGAGCGGCGTTCATCGCCCTGGCGCTATGGCTCGCGCCGCATCTTCCGATCGGCGTCTATTGGAGATTCATCCTCACCGGCGGCGCGGCGATTTTGGGCGCGCTGGGAATGGCCGCTTGGGGCATGCGCGCGCGCCGCGCCGAGCAAGCGGCTCTCCAAGCGACGGGGCGCCGCTACCTCGATGAAGTCCGGCGGCTCGAGGACGTCGGATCGGAGCAAAAGAAGCTGTCGGCCGACTATCGCGCCGAGCTCAGGCGCGTGGTCGCGGCGGACGGGCGCGCGGCCTGGCTCTTGGGCGAGCTCGGCGGCGACGCGACGTACTCGGGCGAGCCCGGCCTGGACCCGGTGGCGCCGTTCGCGGTCGGCATGGCGAACCTGCTTCAGCGGCCGGAGCCGATCCGCGGGCGCGCCTGGTGGCTGTTGAAACGCAAACTGAAGCTCGACGCGGAGCGGGTGGGCCTGGATAACAACGAAGAGAGCATCGCTCAACTCGCGGCGGACGCGGCGCTGCTGAAATTCGTCCTCCCGCATATCGGACCCAAGGACCTGAAGCAGAGCGTCGCGGCCGTGGTGATGGAACTGCTGAAATCCGAGCATATCGGCGACGCCGAGGGCCTCCTGCGGGCGATGCTGCCTCATTGGGACGAACGTCTTGCCGCCGGATTGCCGCATGGGGAAGGAACATGAGACCCTGCTTCCTGATATCGATCGCGCTCGCGGCTTGGGTTCCGGCCTCACGGGGAGAGGCCGCGGAGCGCGCCGCGCCGGTCTCGGAAACGGCGGCGCGCTCGCTCGCGGTCGTCCGGCAGATGGACGTCTTCCTCAAGCAGCCGGACGCGGTCGGTTTGTCGTGAGTAGGTGTCACACAGTAGGTGCAGTAGGTGAGTAGGTGTCACACTTTGCCTTGTTGCGTTCCCGTCCGCTCCCGGCGGCGCAGCCAGCAGTTGGCGCTGGGAAACCAACAAGTCAACAAGGCAATGTGTGACACCCGGTCCTTTTGATAAAACAGGGCTGTGATGGAACGACGAGTCAGAAGCGTCGACGTCTTGATCGTCGGCGGGGGGATCACCGGGGCGGGGTTGCTTCGGGACTGCGCGATGCGCGGGCTCCGGGCGCTGCTCGTCGAGAAGGGATCTCTCGGCGGCGGGACCACGCACGCCTCGACGAGGCTGATCCACGGCGGGCTGCGCTACCTGCTCTACGACCGTCTCGCGACCCATGTCACGAGCTGGGACTCGGGGCATATCGTCCGCGTCGCGCGGCCGCTTTTGACGCGCGTGCCGATCGTCTGGCCGGTCTACCGCGGCCACGCGCACGGTCTGGAGACGGTCGAGACCGTGGTCGAGGAGTACGACCGCTTCCAGGGCATGAAGCTCGGCCTGCCCCATCTCCGGCTGACGGCCGACGCGGTCAAGCGCCTGGTCCCCGGCGTCGCTCCCGAGGGCTTGGTCGGCGGCGTCACCTTCGACGAGTGGTGGGTGCGGCCGGTCGAGCTGGTCCGCAAGAACGTCGCCTCCGCCGTCCGCCACGGCGGCGAGGCGATCGAGCACGCGCGCCCGCTGTCCTTCATCGAGGAGAACGGCCGCCTGCTGGGCGCCGTGATCGCCACGCCCCAAGGCGAGCTCGAGGTCCGCGCGAGCTGCGTCGTGAACGCGGGCGGACCGTGGGGGCCCTTGGTCGCGCGCCGAATGGGACTCGAGCTCGGCATGCGGCTGATGCGCGGGACGCATCTGATCTTCCAGGGGCGGCTGGTTCCGACCGGCCTGCTGCTGGAGGCCGTCGACCGCAAGCGCTACGTCTTCCTTCTGCCGCTCGGCGACGAGACCTTGCTCGGCCCGACCGACGTCCCGATGAACGGCGACCCGGACCAGGTCCGGCCCTCCGAGGACGAGATCGCCTATCTCATCGCCTCGGCGCGGCGCTATTTCCCCGCCTGGCCCGAGCGCTTCTCATCCTCCGTTTGCGGCGTCAGGCCGATCCTGGGCCAGCGCGGCCCCGAGAAGCTCCTGACCCGCGACTATGAGCTGCTCGACCACGAGCGGCGCGACGGGCTGGCGGGAGCGCTCACGATCGCCGGCGGGAAGATGTCGGCCTATCGGCTGATGGCCGAGGACGCGGCCGACCTTCTGTGCCGCAAGCTCGGCCGCTGGGCGCCATGCCGGACACACCTGGAAACCTTGGACGGCGCGCCGGTGGGCGACGTCCCGGATCATCGGCTTCCCTCGCACGAGCTGAAGACCTTTCTCGCGCGCCACCCGCATCTGCGCGAGCTGCACTCGCTGGCCCACCTGGGCGCGGCCTTCGCGAAGCACGCGCTGCGGCGGCGCCGCGAGTCCACCGCGGCGGACTTCGCCGAGCGCTACGGGTCAGGCGGGGACGGTGAGCAGCTTGGCGCGGCGGGCGCCGCGCTTCAAGGCCAGTCCGAGAAGCCGGTCCAGCAGGCGGGCGAGCGGCACGCCTGAGGCGGCCCACAGCCTCGGGTAGAGGCTGTGCGAGGTGAAGCCGGGGATCGTGTTCAGCTCGCCGAACCAGACCTTCCCGTTCTTCTCGACAAAGAAATCCACGCGCGCCAGGCCGTGCCCCTCGACCGCGGCGAAAGCGCGCCGCGCGTAGTCCTGCACCTTCGCGACGACGGCCTTCGGGATCGGCGCGGGGATAAGGATGTCGCAGCCGTGCGGGTCGACGTACTTCGCCTCGTAGGTGTAGAAAGCGTGGCCTCTCGGGACGACCTGGCAGCATATCGACGCGCGGACGTCGGGAGAGGCGCCCAGGACGCCGCAGCAAATCTCCGCGCCGTCGATGCCCTTCTCGACGAGCACCTTCACGTCGTAGCGGAAGGCCTCGCGCACGGCCGGCAGCAGCTCCTCGGGACGCGAGACCTTCGAAACGCCGACCGACGAGCCCAGGCCGGCCGGCTTGGCGAACAACGGCAGGCCTAGCGCGAGCGCCTGGCGGTGCCAGGCCGCCGTCTTGGAGAGAGCGTCGCCGGTCCTGACGACGACGTCGTCCGGCACCGGCACGCCGGCGAGGCGGGCCAAACGCTTGGTCATCTCCTTGTCCATGCCGATGGACGAAGCCAGCACCCCGCAGCCGACGTACGGGATTCCCGAAAGCTCGAGTGCGCCCTGGACCGTCCCATCCTCGCCGTGCTGGCCGTGAAGCACGGGAAACGCGACATCGACGACGATCCGCCGCCACTTGGCGATCAGCGAGCGGCCGGCGCCGAGGCAGACCGGCTCGCCCGCCGTCTTGGCCGGGGCGGGAACGTCCTGGCTCGGCAGGAAATTCAAATCCTCCTGAAGCAGCCAGCGCCCGTCGCGGGCGATCAGCACCGGAACCGCCTCGTAGCGCTTGGGATCGAGCGCGTTCAGCACGGTCTTCGCGGATTGCAGCGAGATCTCATGCTCCGACGACTGGCCGCCGCACAACACGAGCACCTTCATGAGCCCTCTCCCCTTGAGGGAGAGGGTGCGGGTGGAGGGGTTCATTCCACCACCTCGATCATTCCCCCGCCCAACACCTCATCCTCCCGATAAAACACCGCCGACTGCCCGGGCGTCAACGCGCGCTGCGGCTCGCGGAACGTCACGTGCGCCGCGCCGTCCTTCAGCACGACGTCCGCCGGCGCCTCGGTATGGCGGTGACGAACGCGCACCGACGCCGTGAACGTCTCTCCCGGAGGCTCCGCCGTCCAGCTCAGCCCCGTGACGCGGCAGACGCTCTTGGCCAGATCCGCTTCCTTACCGACGACCACGGTGTTCGTCTCGGCGTCGAGCGCGGTGACGTAGAGCACCGACCCTCCGCTGAGCCCCAAGCCCTTCCGCTGGCCGATCGTGTATTGCGCAAGGCCCTTATGCGTTCCGAGTGTGCGGCCCTCCCCATCCTTGATCGTCCCCGGCTGAGCCCCCGCGGAACCGTCCTCGATCCGCTCCTTGAGGAAGGCCCGATAGTCGCCCTGCGGCACGAAGCACAGATCCTGGCTGTCCGGCTTGTCGGCCGTCTCCAGGCCCAGCTCGCGCGCGAGGGCGCGCACCTCGGCCTTGGTTTTGCCGCCGACCGGGAAATAAGCGCGCCGCAGACGATCCTGGGTCAACGTGTGCAGGAAATAGCTTTGGTCCTGGCCGTGATCGGAGGCCTTGAGCAGGCGGTACGGCCGGCCGGCGGCCTCCGGCGGAGCGATGCGCGCGTAGTGGCCGGTCGCGACCGCGTCCGCGCTCCAGGCGTCGGCCATCGCGAGCAGGTACGGGAACTTCACGCCGCGGTTGCACTCCGAGCAGGGGCTCGGGGTGCGCGCCTCTCGGTAAGCCTCGACGAACGGCGCGATCACCTTGTCCTCGAAGAGGTCCGTCGGGCTGAGCACGTAGTGCGGGACGCCCAGCGCGTCGCACACCGCTTTCGCGTCGCCGATGTCCTTGGGCGAGCCGCAGCAGCCGAAGCTCGAGTTCATGCGCGGCAGGAGGCGCAAGGTGATGCCGACCACCTCGTGGCCCTCGCGGACCGCGAGCGCGGCCGCCACCGAGGAGTCGACCCCCCCGCTCATCGCGACGATGATACGTCCCATGGAAGCTGTTTATTTCCCGCCGAGGCGCGTCCTCAGGCGAGGGCGCGGTGGGCTTGGCGCAGGCGCTCGACGGCTCGCGGCAGGACCGCGAGGAAGCGGTCGACCTGGGCCTCGTCCGTGCCCCAGCCCAGCGAGACGCGCAGCGAGCCGAGCGCCCACTCGGGGGCGAGGCCCATCGCGGAGAGGACATGCGAGGGGTCGACGGCCCCGGTCGAGCAGGCCGAGCCCGCCGAGACGCAAATGCCCTCCAAGTCGAGCGCAACGACCAAGGCGCTCCCCTCGAGGTCGCGGAACGAGAAATGCGCGGTGCCCGGCAAGCGCTTGTCGGGATGCCCGTTCAACCGGACATCCTTCAGCGCGAGCACGCCCGCCTCGACGCGCTTCTTGAGCCGGGTCAGCTCCGCCGCGTGCGCGGCCAGGCCCTTCTGCGCCAACTCGCAGGCGACGCCGAAGCCGACGATCGAGGCCACGTTCTCGGTGCCGCCGCGGCGGCCCTTCTCGTGGTTGCCGGTGATAAGCGGCGAAAGCTCGACGCCTCGGCGCACGTACAGCGCGCCGACGCCCTTGGGAGCGTTGAGTTTGTGGCCTGAAATGGAAAGCAGGTCCACGCCCATGGCCTGCACGTCCAGCGGCACCTTGCCGGCGGACTGCACCGCGTCGGTGTGCAGCAGGATGCCCTTCTCGCGGCAGACCGGGGCCAGCTCCGCGACCGGCTGAAGGACGCCGGTCTCGTTGTTCGAGTGCATCACCGAGACCACGACCGTCTCCGGCTTGAGCGCGCCGCGCAGCTCGTCCACGTCCAGCACTCCGTCGCCGTCGACGCCGACGCAGGCGGTCTCGAAGCCCCGCGCCTTCAAGGCGGATAAAGTGTGGTGCACCGCGTCGTGCTCGATCTTGGTCGAGACGACGTGCTTGCGTCCCCGCGTCTCGAGCGCGCGCTGGGCGCCGCCCTGGATGGCGAGCGCGTCCGACTCCGAGCCGCAGGCGGTGAAGACGATCTCATCCGGGTGCCGCGCGTTGATCAGCGCGGCCACTTGGCGCCGCGCCTGCTCGACGGCCCGCCGCGACGTCTGCCCGAGCTTGTACGCGCTGGACGGGTTGCCGAAGCTCTCCCTGAGGAACGGCAGCATCGCCTCGAGGACCTCGGGCCGGACCGGGGTGGTGGCCCCGTGGTCAAGGTAGATGGGCGAAGGAACGGGGGACATTTCCGAGGGACGCGCCATAACGAGCGGTTATTTTATCAAAATTCCCAGGACCTAAGGGGTGGGCCTTTTGCCGCCGGCGCCGTGGGCCCTTGGGCCCCTGTCCCGAGTCCGCGCTCCGGCCATCCTCTTGTCGGGGGGAGCCATGAAAACAGTCCAGGTTCGTCGCGCCGTTTCCACGTTCGTCGCCGCCGCGGCCCTCGCGTTCGCCGCGGCGGTTCCCATGCGGGCGGGAGGGCCCGCCGAGGCGTCGGGCCTGCTCATCCTGGACGCCTTCACCGGCGTCCGCCCCGAGTTGGCCGAGCCGATGCTCGATCAGATGCGCAGGCTCGTCCACGAGCCCCTGGCCGACGGCGTGCGGAGCCTCGCGCGAGCCGCCGCCGCTCCGGCCACCGAGATGGATCGTTCGCGAGTCGAGGCCGCGCGCGCCCTGCTCGCGGCCGCCGCGGAGCCTGGACAATTGAGCCGCCTCCGGAACGTCCTGCCCTCCCCATGGTCGCCGGCGAGCTCCGGGCGGCGGCTCGACGCCGCGGGCCAGGACGAGTCTTCCATTCTATCGCGTCACGCCGAGACGCTGCGGGACTTCGTGATGGTCGTCGACTCGATCCATTCCGACCCGGCGGTCGCCGCCGAGCTGAGAAAGGCCGGCGAGCTCGCCTCCGGAAGCCCGAAGGATCCCCGCGAGCTTGCGGAAAGGCTCGACGAGCTGTTTCTCGGCCAGGGACGCGCGGTGATCGCCTCGGCCGAAGACTCGGGGCCCGGCCTGGGCGACCGGCCGCGCGAGGCCGCCTCTCACGCTCAATCCCGGCAAACGATGCGGGAGGCTGGAATGGCTGAACGACCTTGACGCGGTAGGACCCGGCTGTTAGACTGATGGTGTTGGTCTAGTCTAGTCAAGCCGTACGGGGGCTCCATGACGGTCAATATTTACGCCGCGAAGACGCAGTTGTCCCATCTTATCGACGAGGCGGCGAAAGGCAAGGAGATCATCATCGCCCGCGCGGGACAGCCCGTCGCGAAGCTCGTGCCCCTGAGGAAGCAAAGCCGCAAACTGGGGGCGCTGAAAGGAAAGTTCAAGGTTCCTTCGAGCTTCGACGCGCCGCTGCCCGCGTCCGCCGCCCGGCTTTTTGAAGGCAGGTGATGCGCATCCTCCTGGACACGCACCTGCTGCTCTGGGCGCTGGCGGAGCCCGACAAGCTTCCAGCCGCCGTCCGAGCTCGGATCGAGGACCCCGAGTCGGAGATACTTTTCAGCGCCGCGAGCATTTGGGAAATCGCCATCAAGGGTTCCCTCGGCCGGCTTCCGCCCGCGGCCCGCCCCGACCTGGTCGTGAAAGCCGCCGAATCCAGCGGCTTCACGGAGCTTCCGGTGCGCGCCGAGGCCGCCGCTTTGGTGGCGACACTGCCGTCGCATCACCGCGATCCGTTCGATCGACTGCTAATCGCCCAGGCAATCGCCGAGCCGGCCGCCTTCGCCACGGTCGACAAGGCTCTCCGCGGCTACTCGCACCTGGTTCGCCTTATCTAGACTTACGGCCGCTTCGGGAGGCCTTCGAGGGGGTTGATGGGCTTGCCGCCGGCGTGGATCCGGCGCTGGAAGTCGACGACCTTGCCGACCACGTCGTCGACCGATTCCTTCACGATGAAGCGGTTGCCGGTGACGAGGTTGACCACCGTGTTGGGGGCCGACTCGAGGCTCTCGATCAGCAAGGCGTTGATCGTGACCGGCATGCCGTTCAGGCGCGTGAGCTGGATCATGCTCCCTTCCCGAAGAGACGCTTGAGCAGCGGGCCGTTGAGCTTGTCCCGGAGGGCCTTGGCATCGGCCTGAAGCTCCTCGAAGCGCTTCTTCTCGTTGACCAGCTTCGACTTGAGATCGGCCAGCGAGCGCTCCAAGGTCTCGCGCTGCTCGTTCGCGGCGGACTCCAGGTCCTCCGCGCGCCGCTGGGCCTCCTGCGTCGAGGACGCGAGCTCGCCCTTCTCATGCTCCAGCGCCTGGATTTTCGCCTCCAGGACGGCGAGGCGGCGGGAAAGGTCGTCGCGTTCGGAGGCGGCCTGGGCGGTTTTCGCGCTCTCGGCCGAAAGGGTGTCGGAAAGCCGCGCGGTTTCTTTCTCCAGCTCGCGGCGGACGGCCTCCGCGGCCTCGGCTGTTTTCTCGTGGGCGGTCCTCAGCTCCTCCTCGCGCCTCGCGAGCGCCGCGAGGGCTTCCTGCTTCTCGCGCGCGAGCTTGGCCTCCCAGTCCTCCTCCTTCTTGAGCCGCTCGCCGAGCTCGGCCAGCTCGCGCTTCAGGCTTTGCAGCTCCTGGTTCTGGTCGGCGATCGTGACCTCGTAATGCGCCTTCGTCGCGCCGACCTGGAGCTGGGCCTCCTTGACGCGCCGCTCCCACTCGTCGGAGACGCGCGCGCGGTCGGCCTCGACGGCCTCGCGCACGGCCTCCTCGCGGTCCGACCCATAGCGCGCGCGCAGGCCCTCGAATTTCTCGGCCCACTCCTGGTCCGACTTCCTTAAAGCCTCCGTCTTCTCGGCCGCCGCTTGGGCCATGAGCTTCGTACGCTCGGCCTCGAAGCGCTCGGCGAGGGTCTTCTCCTCGGCCGCGAGCTTCGACGACAGCTCGGCGCGCAGGGACTCGGCGGCGCGCTTATATTCCTCGTCGGCGCGGGCCTTCGCCTGCGCCTCCGCCGCCGCGAGCCGGGAGTGCCACTCCTCCTCGCGCGCGGTCAGCTTGTCCTGCCACTCCCGCGTGGCTTCCGAGACGCGCTCGCGGATCGTCGTCTCCTGCTCCTTCAGCGCGGACTGCAACTCCTCGACGCGCTTGATCCAGGGGCCGACGCCGACCTCGGCCTGCTCCTTCAGCTCGCGCTCGCGGGCCTGCCAGCGGCGCTCGCGCTCGGCCAGCTCGGCCTGGTAGCGCTCGGCCAGGCGCGTCAGCTCCTTCTTGAGGCGCCCGAGCTCCTGGTTCTGGGTCTGCCCGACCTGCGCCCACTGCGCGCGCTCCAGCTTGACCTGGGAAAGCTCTTTCTCGAGCGCGGTCGTCACCGCCTGCAGCCGCTGCAGCGCGGCCTCGGCGGCGGCCTTGCGCTCGTCGGCCTGCTTGATCATCCCCTCGAGCTGGACTCGGGCCTGCTTGAGCTCCGCGTCCTTCTCGGCGCGTATCTTCTCGGTCTCGGCCTTGATCTTTTCGCCGGTTTGGCCCAGCTCGCGCTGCAGCCGCTCGGAGTCGGCGAGAGCGCGCTGCTCGCGCTCCCAAATCGCCATGCGCGCAGCCTGAACCTCGTGCTCCAGGCGCTCGATCTGCGACTGCGCCTGGCCGCGCGCCAAGGCCAGCTCGCCGCGGACCGCGATAAGCTCCTTCTCGGTCGCGAGGGCCTGGCGGGCCTGCGCCTCGGCCTGCTGGTGCTTCTCGGTGACGTCCTGATAGCGGCGCTTGAAGTCCTCGAGGTCGCGCTCCAGGGCCTGCCGCTGGGACTGGCCCTCGCGCACGGCCGCGTCGCGTTCGGCCGCGAGGTGGCGCTCGGCGCCTTGGCGCTCCACTAATTGCTGCTTGAGCAGTTGCAGCTCGGCCTCGCGCCTCTCGACGGCCGCCCGGGCCTCGAGCTGCAGGCGGTCGGCGGTCGAGCGGGCCTCGGCCTGGACCTTATCGGCGCCGGAGCGCAGCTGGCGGGCCTCCTCCTCCTTGGACAACAGGACCTTCTGCCACTGCGCCTTCTCCTCGATGAAACGGCGCTCCATTTCCTGCAGGCGCAGCGCGAAGTGACTCTCGACCTCCTTCTCCTGGACCTCGCGCTGGCGCATCTGGTTCTTCAGCGCCTGCACCCAGGTCTCGCGCTCCTGGACCAGCTTGGTCTCTAGCTCCTGGATCTTGGCCTCGAGGCGGGTCTTGCCCTCCTGCATCTCGACCTCGCGGCGCTCGCGCCGGAGGCGGTCCTGGACGTCCTTCAGGTTGGCCTCGACGCGCGCCGAAAGGGTCTTCTCCTCCTGCGAGCGCAGGCTGGCCATGAGCGCCTTCTCGCGCTCGGCCTGAACCTGCTTCTCCATGTCGACGAGCTTCTTCTCCATATCCTCGCGCATGCGCTCGAGCGCCAAGCGCTCGATCTCCGCCTTCGGCGGCGCGGGAGGGCGCGGCGCCATGGGCGGAGGCGGCGGTGGAGGCTTGGGAAGGTCGGGTTTCAGCTCTTCATCAGACATGCAAGAACCCCCGATAACGGGCGCTCGGCCATGACCCCGTAAGTTTAAACGGGGCCTGTTACATTTTCAAGTATAAAAAACGTGCCTAAACGGCCTCGATCGCGTCTCCGGGACGCACCGTGCCCGGCTCCAGCACCTCGGCGTAGACGCCGAGGCGGCCCTGCCGCTCCCGGCCGACGGCCATGAGCGTTCCGGGATCCGCGGCGGCCGTATCGGGGTCGAGATTGATGATCACGCAGCGCGGGTCGCGCTTCAAGACGCGCAGGCGCGGGCCGCCGCCGAGACGCAGTTCCCGGCCGACCCACTCGTCCTCGAAAAACGCCCGGCGGGAATCCCATGCCACGTACAGGTTCGCGCGAAAACGGCGGCAATCCAACGCTTGGCCGGCCGCCGGCTCCAAGGCCCGCGCGGAGTCCAAGCCGAGGATCGACACCGGCCCGGAGTCCGGCATCCCGCGCTCCGAGAATCGGAGCTCGAACGGGCGACCCCAACGGCGCCGCAGTTCGTCCAGGAAGGCGGGATCCTGAAGGTCCCGCGTCTTGCCCTCCGGCGTGACGACGCTCACTTTCCAGCCGCCGGCGAAGCGCGGCGTGAACAGGAGCATCTCGGGAACCTCGCGCGCGGACAGCCAGGGGAAGTCGAGCCGCTTTCCGGGGTCGACGAAGGCGTAGACGCGGTCGCCCTCCAGGCCGGTCGGCGTGACGCGCGCCTCGTCGAGGCTCTCGCCGCGCATGCTTTTGACGGGATAGCGCCAGACGGATCGGACGACGCCCAGACGAGGCACGGCCGGAGTGTACAAAGTTGACAGCCAACGGGGGGTTTGGTATCCATAGAGGGATTTGACCGCGCCCCTGACGCTTTTCTCCGTCGTGATCCCGGCCCGCGATGAAGGCGGCTCGATCGAGGCCACCGTTTCCTCGATCGAGGACCGTCTCGCGCGCGACAATATCCCGTTCGAGATCGTCGTCGTCGACGACCACTCCAAGGACGACACCGCGGACAAGCTGAAGGCCCTGGCCGCGCGCTACGGGAACGTACGCCGCGTCGAGAACCTCGGAGCCCCGGGGTTCGGCCTCGCGATACGCCGGGGGCTCGACGCCGCCAAGGGCGACGCGGTCGCGATCGTGATGGCGGACGGCTCCGACGACCCGGACCACGTCGCGCTTTACTTCAGGAAGCTTCAAGAGGGCTACGACTGCGTCTTCGGCTCGAGATTCATGAAGGGCTCGAAAGTCGTCGATTACCCTCCGCACAAACTGGCCGTCAACCGCCTCGCGAACCTCTTCATAAGGCTGCTGTTCCGCCTCGACCTCAACGACGTGACGAACGCTTTCAAGGCCTACCGGATGAGCGTGATCCGCGGCCTGCAGCCGCTGCTCTCCAACCACTTCAACCTGACCGTCGAGCTTCCTCTGAAAGCGATCGTGCGCGGCTACAGCTATACCGTGGTCCCGATCGCTTGGTACAACCGCAAGCACGGCGTCTCGAAGCTGAAGATCAAGGAGATGGGCAGCCGCTACCTGTTCATCGTCCTCTACGTCCTCCTCGAGAAGCACCTCTCCCGGGGCGACTACCGCCGCGCGGCGTAGGCCGATTCCAGACGACGATGGACGTCAAACTGTTCGCTTCCAGCTTCGCGCTGATCGCCGTCGCCGAACTCCCCGGCAAGACGACGTTCACCAGCATGCTGCTGTCCGCGCGCTCGCGCCCCGCGCCGGTGTTCCTGGGAGCCTGCGCCGCCTTCGTCCTTCATACGGCCCTGGCCGTCGCCGCGGGCCGGCTGATCGGCCTCTTGCCCGCGAGGGCCGTCCAGGCGGCGACAGGATTCATCTTCTTGGCGCTCGGCGCGGCCCTATGGCGGCATGCCTCGGAGGAGGAGTCCGGCGCCGGCGACGGCCGGGGCGGCGATTTCAAGAAAATCCTCGCCGCCGCCTTCGCGGTGACCTTCTCCGCGCAGTGGGGCGACCTCACCCAGGTCGCGACCGCGGCCCTGGCGGCGAAATACGACGCCCCATGGACGATCTTTCTCGCGGCGACCTCGGCGCTGTGGACGGTGACCGCCCTGGCCGTGGCGGCAGGCCAACTGGCCCGCCGGCGCCTTCACCCGGCCAAGCTGCGCAAAGCCTCCGCGGCGATCATCGCCTGTGTCGGGCTGGCGTTGCTCCTTCGATCGCTTCGATAAGAACTCCGCGCCTTAAGCCGCGGGTCTGAACGACATTTGCAGACCCGAGGCGTTTAGCAGCCCCATGAACGTCTTAAACTCCGGATTCCCTCTCTTGGAGAGAGTCTTGTAAAGCCCCATGCGCGTAAGCGAGGCTTTCTTCGCCGTTCTCGAGAGGCCATGCGCCTTGGCTATCTGGGCTAGGGCGGCGAGGATCAACGCGGGATCATTCTCCTCCGCCGCCGCGTTGAGATAGAGCGCGGCTTCCTTGGGGTCCTTGAGCGCCTCATTCAAATGTTCGTCGTGGGTTCGATAACGCTTCATGGGTTCCTCCCGAAAGCCTTCCAGTACTCGAAGGCCAGCCGGATGTCCTTGCTCTGGCTGCTTTTGTCGCCCGCGCAAAGCAGCACGATCAACTCCCGACCGTGCAGCCCGATATAGACTCGATAGCCAGGGCCGTAGTCGATGCGCAACTCGATGACCCCATGGCCGACGCCGCGATGGTCTCCCAGGTTCCCCAGCTCGGCGCGCGCTACGCGCACCCTGATCTTGGCCGCGGCGACTCTATCCTTGAGGGCGTTGACATACTCGGAGTAGGGCTCTATGCCCGCGTTCGTCCTGAACAGGATCGCGCGCCGCACAGGCGTATTGTATACTATAGTTTACATATTGTCAAGGAGCGCCGCGAGGTGGGGCAAAAAACTGCCGGCCATGGCGGCTATCTTACCCCTCTATCCCGAAGATAGCGGCCTATGGCCGGGCTAAAGCTTTGCGGACTTTGCGCCGATTTTACGGCGACGTTAGGAGTATAGCAGACGCGTCCGGATTGTCAAGGGTTTGTCACTTGACATGGCAAGTGACTTTGGTCAACGTCAGGAGGACTCCCCGCTACCAGGGGAACTTCTTGTCGAGGAGGATCGTCTTTTCGCGGCTTGGGCCGAGGGAGAGGATCGTGACCGGAATCCCCAGCTCGTCCTCGATGCGGCGCAGGTAGTCTTTCGCGGAGCGGGGCAGGTCGGCGTGGCGGCGGATGTCCGTGAGGTCCTGGGCGATGCCCTCGAGCTCCTCGTAAACGGGCTCCGCCTCCCACAGCGCGGTGCGGGAGATCGGGAAGTGTTTGGTCGGCTTGCCGCCGATCTTGTACGCGACGCAGACCTTGATCGGATGGATGTGGCTCAGCGTGTCCAGCTTGGTGAGCGCGATGCGGCGTATCCCGGAGGCGCGTATCGCGTGCCGGAGCTGCACGAAGTCCAGCCAGCCGATGCGCCGCGGGCGGCCGGTCGTCGCGCCGTACTCGCGGCCCTTCTCGCGCAGGTAATGCGCGACCGGGCCCTCGATTTCGGTCGGGAACGGACCGCGCCCGACGCGCGTCGTGTAGGCCTTCACGACACCCATCACGTCGGTGACCGCGGAGGGGCCGAGGCCGAGGCCCACGCAGGCCCCGCCGGCGATCGGGCTCGAGGAGGTCACGTAGGGATAGGTGCCGACGTCGAGGTCGAGCATCACGCCCTGCGCGCCCTCGAGCAGCGCCCGCTTGCCTTTCTTGAGCGACTCGTCGAGCTCCAACGCGGCGTCGCCGCAGTAGGGCTTGAGCCACGGCCTCATCTTGGCCGCGCGCTTGAGGATGTCGGCCTTGAGCTTCTTGATCCCGCCGGCGCGCTTGAGCTCCTCCTCGCGCACGCGGAGATTGAGGTCGAGCAGCTCCTCGAAAAGATCGGGCTCAAGGTAGTCGGCGACGCGTATGCCGACCCGGGCCACCTTGTCCTCGTAGCACGGGCCGATGCCGCGCTGGGTCGTGCCGATCGAGGCGGTGCCCGACTCGCGCAGCACGTCGCGGTGCAGGTGATACGGCAGGATCACGTGCGCCCCGAGGCTCACCGTGAGCCGGCCGCGGACCTTGACGCCGCGGGACTCCAGGAAAAGGATCTCCTCGCGCAAGGCCTCGGGGTCGACGACCACGCCGTGGCCGATGATCGTGCGGACGCCGGGGATCAGGATACCGGACGGCAGCAAGTGCAGCGCGAAGGTCTTGCCGTCGAAGATGACGGTGTGGCCGGCGTTGTTGCCGCCCTGGTAGCGCGCGACGACGTCGGCGCCGCGGCCGAGGTAATGGACGACCTTACCCTTCCCTTCGTCGCCCCATTGGGCGCCCACGACCACTAGAGCTGGCATCGGATCTCGTACCGGGGGAGGATTCTAGAAAATCGTCAGCGGCGAAGCCACTTTTTCCACCACGGCTCGGGGACGGCCTCGCGCTGCACGCGAACCTTCACGTCGTCGATGACGTGCGCCTCGCCCGAGACTCCGGCCGCGAAGCGGACGCGGACCTTCAACGACGACGGCCCGCCCTCGACGGAGGGCTCGATCGACTCGACCGGCACCATCAGCGGCGCGAGGCCGTCGTCCGAGCGCGAGCCGAACATCCGCGCGAGGTATTGGGCGATGTCCCGCGGGTCGATGATCTGCGCGTAGACGAGGTCGCCCGGCTTGAGCTGCCCCGCGTCCGAGCCGGAGGCGTCGCCGTCCAAGGCGACCCGCAGCACGAGGCTCTCGAGCGCGGCCGCGCCGCGCGGGGGCGGGGCCGCGGGCTCGCGCCGCAGCGACCGGTATTGGCCGAGGCTCAGCACCTCGGCCTTGACCGAGAGCTCGGGGGGCCGTCCCAGCGGCCGCGCCAGCACGGCGCCCAGGGCCTCATGCGCCGCCTCGGCCCGAGAGTCCGACCGCAGGTCCCTGAACAGGGGGTCGGAGCGCTCCGCCGAGAAATAAGCCCCCAGGGACTGTTCGACCTCCTGGCTCAGGTTCTGCAGGCTGCCCTCCCAGAGGCGGCAGGCGTACAGGTGCCGCTCGAACTCGAACCAGTCGCCGTCGACCGGCGCGAGCCAGACCGCCGGGTTGTAGCTGACGACGGTCCTCAGCCTCAGGAGCTGACGGCTCTTCAGGTTGAGGATCGCGAGCAAAAGGCCGTACAGCGGCTCCTCGGAGCGCAGCTTGGCCTTGATCACGACCAGGTCCTTCAAAAGATGCGCGGCCTCCTGGACCGCGCGCTCGAGGTCGTAGCCGCACATCTGCAGCGCCAGCTCCGCCTGCGAGCGCTCGCAGCCGGTTTCGTCCATCAACAGCTCGATCTTGTCCTTCATCGCGCCGGATTCCCCCCGTCCTTGCCCTTCGGAAACGCCTTCTCGTAGACCTCGCGCAGCCTCTCGAGCGTCACGTGCGTGTACGCCTGCGTCGTCTGGAGGCTCTTATGGCCGAGCATCTCCTGCACGGCCCGCAGGTCGCAGCCGTGGTCGAGGAGGTGCGACGCGAACGAGTGCCGGAACGCGTGCGGCGTCACCGGCCTCAAAAAGCGCGCCCGCCTCGCCCAGCGCGCGACGATCTGCCCCACGCCGTCGGGCGACAGCCGCCCCCCGCGATGGTTCAGGAACAGAGGTTCCCCGGCGCCGGGCTCGCCGCGCGCGCGCAGGTACTCGCGCAGAACCTCGAGCGCCCGGCCGCCGACCGGCACGAGCCGCTCGCGCGAGCCCTTGCCGAGCACGCGCACGGTCTGCGACCAAGGGTCGAGATCGCCGACGTTGAGCCCCGAGAGCTCCGCGCGCCTGAGCCCGCTCGAGTACAGCAGCTCGAGCGCCGCACGGTCGCGCTCGCGCAGCGGCGAGGCGAGCCCGGTCTCGGCGTCGAGCAGACGCGTCACCTCGGCCTCGCTGAGGAAGCGCGGCAAACGCTGCTCCTTCTTGGGGGCGCGCAGGCCCAGGAACGGGTCGCGCGACAAGACCTTGGCCTCTTGAAGGAAGCGCGTGAACGCACGCAACGAGGCCACCTTGCGGACCACCGTGTTGCGGCGGTACGCCTTCTCGCCCTCCGGGGCTTCCTGCAGCGACGCGAGGTAGGCGCGCACCCGCGCCCGGTCGAGGTCGGCGCCGGCCTTGAGCCCCTGTTTCTCGCACCAGCGCAGGAAACCCTCGAGGTCCGCGCCGTAGGCCCGCAGCGTGCGGGGCGACGCGTTCCTTTGGGCCCGGAGAGCCGATAGGAACCGCTGGACCCAAAGCCTCATGAGGCCGGCGGGGTGGGCGGGGCGGGCGGCGCCTGCGGCGACGGCACGCCGGCCGCGGCGCGTATCTTCTCGACGTCCTCGCGCGAGACCGAGACGATGTTCCGGCACTTCGGGTAGGCCGAGCAGGCCAAGAACGGCCCGCGCTTGCCGGTCCTAAGCCAGAGCGGCGAGCCGCACTTGCCGCACGGCCGGTCGGTCGTGATCGGACGCGAGGTCACGATCTTGTTGCCGTCGGCGTCCAGCGAGTACGCGTTGCGGCAGGCCGGATAGCCGGTGCAGGCCAGGAAGCGCCCGCGGCGGCCCATGCGGATCACCATCGGCTTGCCGCACAGGTCGCAGGTCTCGCCGCTGTCCTCGGGCACGACCGGCTTGCCGTCCGGACCGAGCTGGACCTTGCCGCGGCACTTCGGAAACTTCGTGCACGAGAGGTACTTGCCGAAGCGGCTCTCGCGCAGCAGCATCGGCGAGGAGCAGCGCGGGCATTTTTCCTCGGTCGCTTGGGGCTCCGCGAACGCGGAGGTCATCGTCTTGTACGCCTCGGAGAGGTCCCTCGCGAAGGGATCGTAGAAGTCGCGTACGACGACGTGCCAGACCTTCTGGCCCTCGGCGACCTCGTCGAGCCGCTCCTCGACGCCGGCCGTGAACGCCAGGTCGACGACCTCGGGGAAGTGCCCCTTGAGCTTCTCGGTCACGATCGAGCCCAGCGTCGTCGGCTGAAGCTTCTTGTCCTTCAGGCCGCGGCGCACGTAGCCGCGGTCGACGATCGTCTTGATGATCGGCGCGTAGGTCGACGGGCGTCCGATGCCGTTCTTTTCCAAGGCCTTGATGAGGCTGGCCTCGTTGTAGTGCGGCGGCGGCGAGGTCTTGTGCTCCTCCGGGTCCATACCCAAAAGCGACAGCGCGTCGCCGGCGGCGAGCACGGGCAGGGCCGCGGAGTCCTCGGCCTGAGGCTCGTCCTCTTCCTCCATGTAGACCTTAAGGAAGCCCTCGAACTTGAGCGTCCGGCCGGTCGCGCGGAAGCGGCCCAACTCGGCGTCCGCCGCATCGGACGCGGTCACGTCGACCGTCAGCGTGTCGAACTGCGCGTCGGACATCTGGCTCGCGACGAAGCGCTTCCAGATCAGGTCGTAGAGCTTGAGCTGGTCCGGCTCGAGGTAGGCCTTCAGCGAGTCGGGGCGCCGGTAGACCGAGGTCGGGCGTATCGCCTCGTGCGCCTCCTGCGCGCCTCGCGACTTGGTCGCGTAGGTCGGGGGCGTCTCGGGGGCGTAGGCGGCGCCGTACTCCGAGTCCACGAAGCGCTTCGCCTCCTCCTGCGCGACCTTCGCGACGTTGAACGAGTCGGTACGCATGTAGGTGATGAGACCGACCGTCTCCCCCTCGAGGGACACGCCCTCGTAGAGGCCCTGCGCGAGGCGCATCGTGCGCTCGGCCGCGAAGCCCAGCTTCTGCGAGGCCTGCTGCTGGAGCGTCGAGGTCGAGAACGGGGCCGCGGGCCGCCGCGAGACCGTCTTGGCCTCGACCGAGGCGACCTTGTAGGCCGCCTTCGCGAGCGCCCCGGCCGCGTCGTCGATCGCCGCCTTGTCCTTGAACGAGGTCAGCCGGACCCGGTACTCCTCGGCGAAGAGCTGGTAAACCTTGGTCGACTCGATCTTCTCGCCCTTCCAATGCGTCAGGCGGGCCGCGAACGGCGGAGGCGAGCCCGGCTTCTCGACCTTGACCGACAAGGTGAAGTAAGCCTCGGAGGAGAAGGCCTCGATCTCCTTCGCGCGCTCGACGATGAGCCGCACGGCGACCGACTGCACGCGCCCGGCCGAAAGGCCGGGCTGGACCTTCTGCCACAAGAGCGGAGAGAGCTTGTAGCCGACCAGCCGGTCGAGGACGCGCCGGGCCTGCTGGGCGTTCACGAGGCTCATGTCCAGGCTGCGCGGCTCGCGCACCGCGTCGCGTATGGCCTGCGGGGTGATCTCGGTGAAGGTGATGCGCCGAATCTTGTCCGCCGGCAACTCCAAGGCCTCGACGAGATGCCAGGCGATCGACTCCCCCTCGCGGTCATGGTCGGTCGCGAGGAAGACCTGGCTCGCCTTCTGCGCGGCCCGCCTCAGCTCCGGCAGGATGTCGCGCTTGCGCTTGAGCAGCACGTAGGTCGGCTTGAAATCCTTCTCCTCGTCGACGCCCAGCTCGCGCTCCGGCAGGTCGCGCACGTGGCCGTAGGAGCTCTTGACGGTGTAGCCGGAGCCGAGCATCTTCGAGATGGTCCGCTCCTTGGCCGGCGACTCGACGACCACCAGCGCCGGACCGTCGGCCGATCCCCCGGCCTTCGAGGACTTCTTGGCCGGTTTCACGGCTCCGTCGGTCGCGGGCGGCTTGGCCGCGGCCGTCTTTTTAGCCGCGGCAACCGGCTTCTTGGCCGGCTTCGCGGTCTTGGGGGCGGCCTTCTTCGCCGTCTCGGCCGCGGGAGTCTCGCTCGTTGTTTTTTTCTTTTTTTCTGTCATTTTCTCGCGTACCTTTGGCCGGGGCCTTGCGCCACGACCTCGCGCAGCTCCATGTCGAAAAGAATGCGGTTCACGCGGGCGACGTCCCAGCCGAGGCTGCGCACGACCTCGTCGACGGAGCGCTCGCCCTCGCCGATCGCCTCGAGGATCTTCTCCTCCTCGCCGCTGACGAGCTCCCCCTGGACCGGCGCCGACGGCCCCGAGCGCGGACGGCGCGGCAGGGGCAGCTCGTCCAGGACGTCCTCGATCTCCTCGACGAGCTTGGCGCCGTGCTTGATCAGCAGGTGCGGGCCGCGGCTCATCTCGGAGTCCAGCGGCCCCGGCACGGCGAAGACGTCTCGTCCCTGCTCCAGGCTCGCCTTCGCGGTGATCAAGGCTCCCGAGCGGAGGTCCCCCTCCACGACCAAGGCGCCCAACGACAGCCCGGACACGATCCGGTTGCGGCGCGGAAAATGCTCCTTGTGCGGCTCCGCCTCCAGCGGCAGCTCGCTGGCGACGGCCCCCTGCCGCGCGATAGCCTCCATCAGCGGCACGTTCTCCGGAGGATAAGGACGCAGCAGGCCGCTCCCGAGCACGGCGATCGTCCTGGCCCCGGCGTCCAAGGCCGCCTTGTGCGCGATCGTATCGACGCCGCGCGCCATGCCGCTGACGATCGTCAGCCCGGCGCGCGCCGCGTCGCCGACCAAGCGCTTCGCGGCCCGGCGGCCGTAGGGCGTCGGCCGGCGCGTCCCGACCACCGCCAGGCACGCCCCCGCGGGCTCCAGCGCGCCGCGGACGTAAAGCAAGGCCGGAGCGTCCGGCGCCGATTGAAGCAGCGCGGGGTAGCCCTCGCCGCCGTAGACGACGATCCGCCCGCCGACGCGCGCCAGCTCCTCCGATTCGCGCCGGGCGTCGAACGCCTCGGCGACTGAAAGCAGGCGCGAGGCCACCTCCAGGCTCTGAGCTCCGTCGCGCGCGAGCTCGTGCGCCGTCAGCCCGAGCACCGCGTCCGCCGTCCCCCACTGCTCGACAAGCCGGAACAGCACGTCCGGCCGGAAGATCAAGGCGGCGTGCAGCTTGAGCAGCGCCGCGGGGCTCGAGTCACGCAGGCTCAAAGCAGCTCCTCGCCGAGGCCTCTGCCCTCTCCCCCAAGCGGGAGAGGATGCCCGAAGGGCGGGCGAGGGGCCTTAACCGCCAACGGGGCTTTTCTACCAGATGTTATCACGGCGCTGACCGTCCGTAAAAGCTCCGGGCTGTCGTTCAGGCCCCGCCACTCGCTCGGGATGTAGCCGGCCGAGACGACCAGCTCCTCGGGAGGAAGGCTCAGGACCTCGGCCAGGCGGCGCAGGACGCGCTCCTCGCCCGGCGGCGGGCGCTTGCCCGTCAGCACCTTGGACAGAAGCGAGGGATCGATCTCCGCGCGCCGGCACAGCTCTCGCAGCGACAGTCCCGAGCGCGTCATGCCCTCCTTGATCCTGTCCGCGAAGGGATGCTTCATTTGAACTTGATCCCCTCGTAATCCTTCTCCGCCACGGGCTTCAGCTCGCTGGAAGGATATTTTTCCAGGAACGTCTGATACGCCTCCCGCGCCTTATCGTAGTCCTTCAAGGTCTCGCGGCATTTCGCGATCCGGTACTGCGCCTGGGGGGCGTACTCGGAAGCCGGATACGACGAGACGACCACCTGGAACGAGGACAGCGCCTGGGCGCACTCGTCGCGCTCGAAATGCAGCATCCCGACGCCGTAGTTGACCAGCGGCACCTGGTCCGCGGGAATATAGTCCTTCACCCAGGAAACGGCGTCGTCGACGCTATAGTTGGCCTGCAGGTAGGCCGCTAGGCCGGCCGACACCAGTATCGAAAGCAGGAACATCTTCATCGAGCCAGAGCTCCCTCGGCGACGACGTAGTCGCCGCCCACGACGGCGTCCTCGACTTTCACGACCTCCGCGCGGAAAAGGCTCCCGCCGGCCGGCTCGGTCACCTGGACCATGCCGACCCGCTGCAGGGCCACGTTCCGTCCGCCCGCCTCTCCGGCCTTGCGCAGCACGACCAGCCTTTCGCCGGGCGCGAACGTCCGCCTCGAGCGTATCGTCACCGAGTCTCCGACCGAGCCGAGGTTGTCCTCGGCCGAGGCGACGACCTGGCCGTCGCCGCTCCAGCCGCGCGGAACGGAAAGCCGCTTGCCCGCGTAGGCGGACAGAGTCTCCGGAAGCTCCTCGTTCAGCTTCTCGACGTCCGGCGAGGCGTCGGGAAGCCTCTCGGAGAGCTCCGGCGGCCTCGGCCGGGGCGGCGCGACGGCCCCCGGCCCCGGGCCCGGCCGCGAGGGCCTTGGGCCGGGCGAGGTCGAAACCTCC
>CAZMIB010000011.1:0-33466 GCA_964566245.1 uncultured Elusimicrobia bacterium
GGCCGCCCCCCCGTCGCCGTCCACGGCCCCGGCGCAGGAAGAACCGGCCTTGATCCCGTTGCCGTAAGCGGCCTAAAAAGGGGCCTGAAAAAGTCGTTAAAAATTGCTAAAATACGTTGGTGACGCCCGGTCTTTTGGTGATTCTTTCGGCGCCGTCCGGCACCAGGAAATCCACGCTCTGCAGGCTCCTTTTGAGCCGCAACCGGAAGCTCCGTTACTCCATCTCTTGCACGACGCGCCCGCCCCGCCCGGGAGAGAAGAACGGCCGGCACTATTTTTTCCTGACCCCGAGCGAGTTCGAGGCCAAAGAGAGGCGCGGGGAGTTTCTCGAGACGGCGTGGGTTCACGGGGAGCGCTACGGGACCCCGCGCGATTTCGCCGAGAAGACCGTGCGCGGCGGGCAGAGCGTGCTGCTGGCGATCGACGTGCAGGGAGCGGCGGCGATCAAGCGCGCCTGGCCCGAGTGCGTGCGCCTCTTCGTTCTGCCCCCCTCCTGGGCCGAGCTGCGCGAGCGTCTCGCGCATCGGAAGGACGCCAAGGAGTCCGTCGATAAGCGAGTGGCCGGGGCGCGTGAGGAGTTGAGCCATGCCCCGGAGTACGATTACTGGGTCGTCAACGATAAGCTGCCGGCCGCCGTGCGGCAGATCGAAGCCATTCTGACCGCCGAGGCTCTCCGCCCGTCGCGCCGCCGCGCCGAGGCGCCGAGAATCCCGAGCCTGGCCTAGCGCCGAGGAAAACCCCATGCCCAAAGAGCACGACAAGCACAAGAACGCCGAGGAGAAGATCTTGCCCAGCGACATCGTCGAGGTGATGCTGGACCACGCCAAGGTCAAGTACTCGCTGATCCCCCTCGCCTCCGTCCGGGCCAAGGAACTGCGCGCGAGCGAGGAGCACCGCGGCCGCCCCACGGCCGAGGTCCTCGAGATCGCGATCCGCGACGTCGTCAGCGGGAAGGTCACCTGGGATACGGTGAAGCCCGCGCGCGCCGCCGCCGACGAGGAATCGAAGAAGGAAAAGAAGTAAGCAGGGGTTCCGTCCGTGTCCCGTCCGCTCAAGATCGTCCTGGGCGTGACCGGCTCGATCGCCGCGTATAAGGCCTGCGAGCTGGTCCGGCGCCTGGGCGAGCTGCCCGCCGAGGTGCGCTGCGTCCTTACCGCCTCCGCCTCCGACTTCGTCGCGCCGCTGACGCTGCGCGTTCTGTCGGGCAACGAGGTGCTTTGCGACATGAAGGATCCGTCGCTATGGAAGATGGCGCACCTCGATCTCGCCCACTGGGCCGATCTCGTGCTCGTGGCCCCGGCGACCGCGGACTTCATCGCCCGCCTCTGGTCCGGCCGCGCCGAGGAGCTGCTCGACGCGCTGGTGCTGTCGACGCGCTCGAAGGTCGTCCTCTGCCCCGCGATGGATACCGAGATGTGGGAGCACCCCGCCACGCGCCGCAACGTGGAGGGCGTCCGCGGTTTCGGCCATGAAGTCTGGGGGCCTGTCGACGGCCCGCTGGCCAGCGGCCGCGTCGGCGCCGGCCGCTTGATGGAGGTCGCCGACATTGTCTCGAAGGTCGCCGCTCTCCGGTAGAAAGGTCCTGATCACCTCGGGCGCGACGCGCGAGCGTCTCGACCCGGTCCGCTTCCTGACGAACGCCTCCAGCGGTCGCATGGGCTTCGCGCTCGCTCGCGCGGCCCGCGCGCTCGGCGCGAGAGTCGTCGTGGTCAGCGGCCCGACCGCGCTGCGCGCCCCGCGCGGGATCGAGGTCCGCGGCGTCGAATCGGCGCGCGAGATGCTTCGCGAGGCCCAGAGAGCCTATCCCTACGCCGACGTCGTGATCGGCGCGGCCGCGGTCTCGGACTGGCGCTTCGCCGAGGCCTCCTCGTCGAAGATCAAGCGCTCGAAGGCCTCGCTGCGCGTGACCTTGGTTCCGAACCCGGACATCATCGCCTCGCTGTCGGCGCGCCGTCGGCGCTCGCGGGCCGCGCGCGGCAAGCTGATGGTCGGCTTCGCGCTCGAGACCGAACGCTGGCTCGAGCGCGCCCGCGAGAAGCTTGAGCGCAAGGGCTTGGACATGGTGGTC
The DNA here is from genome assembly GCA_964566245.1 of uncultured Elusimicrobia bacterium. Lineage (GTDB taxonomy): Bacteria > Elusimicrobiota > Elusimicrobia > CAZMIB01 > CAZMIB01 > CAZMIB01. The sequence goes on from CAZMIB010000011.1 coordinate 2,069, forward strand.
GCGAACGGCGTCGAGAGCCTGGGCGGCGAGTCCTCGAGGATAGCGCTCGTCGAGCCCGGCGCGCCGCCGCGCGTATTGCCGACCCTTTCCAAGGCCGCCTCCGCCCGCGCTATAATGAGACGGGTGGCCGAGCTCGCGCGGGCCCGACGGGAGGCCCGGTAGTGAGCGCGCGCCGCGAGCTGGCCGAGTTGGCCGCAGGGGTGCGTCGCGCCGCCCGGGGGTCACCCGACAAGGCAGGGGGGACCGATCTGAACGCCCCGAGAACCATGAAAACGACAACGACGATTTCCAAGAAGAAGACCGTTGAGGCAGCCGCTCCTCAAATCGCCCGCGCTATGCCGCCTCTTCCCCCCCGCCGCTCGCCCGATCCGAAGGTCGTCGCGGCGTTGGCCGCGATGGCCGAGGAGGTGAAGGCCTGCCGCAAGTGCCCGCTCGGCGGGACGCGGCTGAACGCGGCGTTCGGCGTCGGGCACACGGCCGCCGACGTGATGTTCGTCGGCGAGGGGCCGGGCTTCGAGGAGGACCACCGCGGCGAGCCGTTCGTCGGCCGGGCCGGCAAGCTGCTCGACCAGATCATCGCCTCGATCGGGCTCGACCGGACCATCGTCTACATCGCGAACGTGGTCAAGTGCCACCCGATGATACGGCCGCACGAGCCGGAGTCTCGCGGCAACGACCGGCCCCCGACGCCCGAGGAAATGGCCGCCTGCCGCTCCTATCTGGAGCGGCAGATCGAGCTGATCAAGCCGAGCGTGATCGTCACGCTCGGGGCGACCGCGGTGAAAGGCTTGCTTCGCACGACGCAGGGCATCAGCACGCTGCGCGGGCGCTGGCAGGAGCTGAGCTTGGGCTCCGAGACCTATCCTTTGCTTCCGACCTACCACCCGGCCGCGCTGCTGCGCAACCCGACGCTCAAGCGCGACGTGTGGAACGACATGAAGGCTTTGAGGAAGTTCCTGGAAGAGGCGCGGTGAAACGAAGCGGGAGGACGATGAACGCATGAGCGCGGCCGAGATAGCGTTCGACATCCCGCTTCACCGGACGTTCCACTACAGCGTCCCGCGGGAGCTCATCGACCGCGTCCGTCCCGGCGTGCGCGTCGCGGCGCCGTTCGGCGGTCAGCGCCTGACGGGCGTCGTTTGGCGCCTGTCCCCCCCGCCGGAGGGCGTGCCTCTCAAAGCCATCGACTCGGTCGTCGATCCCGAGCCGCTTCTGACCGACGAGCTGCTCGACCTCGCGGGCTGGATTTCGCGGCGCTGGTGCGCGCCGATCGGCGAGGCCCTGCGCTCCGTGTTCCCCGCGCACGTGCGCCGCGTCGCCGAGCGGACCCGGGCCGCCCGTCCGACGGCTCCGGTCGAGATCCCCGTCAGGCAGCCGACCGGGGACCAGGCGCGAGTCATCGGCGAGCTCGGCGCGAGGCTGGCCGAGCGGCGCTTCGGCGTCAGCCTGCTGCTGGGCGTGCCGGCCTCGGGCAAGACCGAGATCTATCTGCGGCTGCTTATCGACGCGGTCAAGGACGGCGGCCAGGCGCTGTTCATGGTGCCGGAGATCGCGCTGACCGTCCCCTTCCTGCAGGAGTTCCAGGCTCGCCTCGGCCTGCCGATCGTGACCTGGCACAGCCGCGCCTCCCTCGCCGACAAGCGGCGCGGTTGGTTCGGCCTGGCCTCCGGCGAGCGGCGCATGGCCCTCGGCGCGCGCTCGGCCTGCCTGCTGCCTTTCAAGGATTTGCGGCTGGTCGTGATCGACGAGGAGCAGGATGAGTCGTTCAAGCAGGAGGGCTCGCCCCCGTACTATCACGCGCGCGACGTCGCGCTGGAGCGCGCGAAGCGCCATGGGGCGCTGGTCGTGCTGGGCAGCGCGACCCCGTCCCTCGAGACCTACGCGCATGCTCTGACCGGCGACTACAAGCTGCACCGGCTCGACCGCCGCATCAGCGCCCAAGCCTTTCCGACCGTCGAGGTGCTCGACCGCAAGACAGGGCCGCGCGACTTCCTGCTGCCGCCCTTGGCCGCGAAGGTCAAGGAGAAGCTCGAGAAGCGCGAGCAGGCGATCCTGCTCGTGAACCGGCGCGGCTTCGCGAACGTCGCGCTGTGCCGCAAATGCGGCTGGATGGCCCAGTGCCGGAGTTGCGGCGTCTCGCTGATCTTTCACCGCGCCGGCGCGCAGGCCCTGAAGTGCCACCACTGCGATTTCGCCGCCGCGCTGCCCGAGGCTTGCCCGAAATGCCGTCAGCCGGTCCTCGAGCTCCGGGGCGGCGGCACCCAGCGCGTCGAGTCCTTGGTCGGCTCGGGCCTGCCCGAGGCGCGCGTGCTGCGGATGGACCGCGACTCCTTCAAGGGCGCGAACCGTCAGGGGGCCGAGCTCTACAACCGCTTCAAGGACATGGAGGCCGACGTTCTGGTCGGGACGAAGATGGTCTCCAAGGGCTTTCACTTCCCCGAGGTGACCTTGGTCGGGATCGTCGACGCGGACACCTTCCTTCACTTCCCCGATTTCCGCGCCGCCGAGCGCACGTTCCAGATGCTCTACCAGGCCGCCGCGCGCGCGGGCCGCGCCGAGAAGCCTGGGGAGGTCATCATGCAGACCTTCCACCCCGACCACTACGCGATCGAGGCGGTGACGCGGGGCGACTTCGAGGCCTTCGCCAAGCAGGAGCTGCAGTTCCGCAAGGAGCTGGCCTACCCCCCGTACTCGTTCCTGATCCGCGTGCTGGTCACCAGCGCCAAGGAGAAGAGCGCCGCGAGCGCCGCCGAGGAACTGGGGGCCAAGCTGCGCGCCGCGATCAGCTCGAACGCCGAGGAGGTGCTGGGCCCCTCAGTGGCGTTCTACCACCGTCTGCAGGGCCAGCACCGCTACCATTTGCTGGTGAAGTTGAAAGCCAAGCCGCTGATCGAGGAGTGGCTGGCGCGGCTGTCCGGCCTGACGCCCCCCTCGGGCGTGAAGTACCGCGTGAACGTCGACCCCGTCGACCTGATGTGACCTAACGGACGACGCCGTCGAAGCGCGGCGCGATCCCCATGTCCTTGATGACGGCCCCGGCGCGCGAGGGCTCCTTCGCGACGGCCGTCGCCGGCGGCGCGGGGAGGGTGGCCGCGACGCGGATCTCCTGGAGCTTCGCGTAGAGGTTGTCCCCCGGGCAGCTCGTGTCGCCCTGATCGCGATGGCCGAGGATGTTCTTAGCCTCGATCGCGTAGCCCGACGTCAGCCAGCCCGCCAAGGCGACCAAGGAACGGAGCTGCTCCGGCGTCGGCGTCTGGTTCTTGGGATCGTGGAAGTGGCCCATCAACGCGATGCCGATGTTGCCGGGGTTCTTGTGCAGGACGTGCGCCCCCATGGTTCCGAGAGGGCGTCCCTCGTAGATGCGGCCCGCGCCGTCGATCAGATAGTGGTAGCCGATGTCGATCCAGTCGCGGCCGTTCTGATGGAAGTCCTGGATCAGCCGCATCTCATGGATGCCGTCCTCGAGGGTCAGCGGCTGAGCGCCTTCCGTATGATGGATCGAGATGCGCTCCAAGGTCGTGGCCTCGTAGTCGTCGGTCGCGGCCTTGGCGCCCCAAGCCTTCCTTGAAATGACGTCCGGCTTGAGCTTGGCCTTGGGCGAGGGCGCGGGCGCCGCGGGGATCGGCTTGGGGCGCCGGATGGACAGCAATCCCGCCCGCATGGAGGCCCGGGGCTCGGTCTCGAGCCTGGTCGCGCGCACCGAGAGCAGTTCCAGCCGGGAGGCGGCCCCGCCTAGGCTGACGGCCCTGAGGCGGACGACGGCGCCCGTCGGTCCGGAGAGGCGGACCTTGCCCCAAAATCGGCCGTTCGGATAGACCGTTATCGACGCGGGGCTCCAGCGGGAGCCCGGGGCCTCTAGGAGCGCCTCGAAGGAGACGCGCGCGTCGGCCAGGACGCCCTGGAACAACAGCGCCTTGAGCGGCGCCTCGAGGGGGGCGCTCGGCCCGGAGTCCCAAACCACGTCGCCCGGCTTGGAGCCGGACGGGAGGGCGATCGCGCCCGAGGCGCGGGAGGCGAAGACGACGTTCTCCCCTTCGTCGCCGGCGAAAAGCGGCGCGGCCAAGGCGGTCAAGAGCAAAACGGAGATGAAGTGTCGCATGAGTCGCGACATTACCAAATTTCCCGAGGGTCTCCCTCTCCCCCAAGGGGGAGAGGGTTGGGGTGAGGGGGCCATAAATCCGTTTCAAACAGTTCACCGTTCCTTCATCGACTTCCCCGCGCGCCGTTCCTACAATGGCCCCGTTCCGAAACGACACCGCGGAGGCATCGAGCGTGAATATGCGATGGGCGTTGGCGATCCTTTTCATCATCGGCCCGGCGGCGAGCGCCGGCGCGCAGAGCCTTAAGCCGGGGGCGGTGGCCCTCGGGGGCCAGCTCGGCTGGGCGATTCCCGAGGACGACCTCGGCGACGTGACCAACTCCGGTCCTTTCCTCGGCGTTCATGGCCGCTACGGTATCCTGGAGAACGTCTCGGCCGTCGGCGAGCTCGAGTATTATTGGCTGGGCTCGAAGGATTTCTCGGCCTCGGCGGTGAGCGCCACCAGCAAGGCGCGGGTCTTTACCATCGACGCGCTGGGACGTTACGATCTCGCGCTGACGGCCGCCTCCTACGTTCCGTTCGTGGAGGCCGGCCTTTCGCTGAACGTCCTGCACACCGACGTGGTCGTCTCCGGGGCGGAGACGACGGACACCTCGACCCATGTGGGCCTCATCATCGGGGCGGGGGCCGACCACGACATCAACGATCAATGGACCTTGGGCGGGGACGTGCGGTTCCGGACGTTCTCGTCGAAGGCGAGCGCCGTCACGTTCGCAGTGAGGCTGTCCTTCAAGACGACGCCGTAATAGCCGGGACGGCCTGCAGGACCTGACGAGCTCTCCCTCCGGGAGGGCTCGTCTATTTCCAAGGGTCCGCCTTTGATAAAATGGCGGAATCATGCCCACCCAGCCCGCGATCAGCCCCCAGGAGCAGCTCGCCCGCCTCAAGCGCGGGGTCGTTCAGGTCGTCAGCGAGGAGGAGCTGCTCAAGAAGCTCTCGCTCGGGCGGCCGCTTCGGGTGAAGCTGGGCGTCGATCCGACCTCGCCGGACCTGCACCTCGGGCACACCGTCGTCCTGAACAAGCTGCGCGCCTTCCAGGACCTGGGGCACAAGGCCGTCCTTATCATCGGCGACTTCACCGCGATGGTCGGCGACCCGTCGGGGCGCGACCAGACGCGGCCGGTCCTGACGGCGAAGGAAATCGAGGCCAACGCGGACACCTATCAGGCGCAGGCGTTCAAGATCCTCGATCCCGATCCCGAGCGCTTCGAGCTGCGCTTCAACAGCGAGTGGCTGGTCAACTTCGTGCGCGGCGACACGAACGCCTTGGTCCCGGGCCTGCTGGCCGAACTGCGCGGGCTCACGGTCTCGCGCCTGCTCGCGCGCGAGGACTTCAGCGCGCGCATGCAGGCCGGACAGCCGATCTCGATGCTCGAGTTCCTGTATCCGGTGTTCCAGGGTTGGGACTCGGTCGCGATCAAGGCCGACGTGGAGTTGGGCGGCAACGACCAGCTCTTCAATCTCCTCGTGGGCCGAGACCTTCAGCGCGGACAATTCCCCGCGATGGGCTGGGCCGCCTCCGAGACGCCGCAGGTCGCGCTGACGATGCCGCTTTTGGTCGGGACCGACGGGGTCAAGAAGATGTCGAAGTCCTACGGCAACCACATCGGCGTGAAGGACGCCCCCTCCGACATCTTCGGCAAGACGATGCGCGTCTCCGACGAGTTGATGCTGCAGTACTACGAGCTGCTGACGAGCGAGGATCTCGCCGCGGTGAAGGCGGCCCATCCGATGGAGATGAAGAAGCGCCTGGCCGAGCTTTTGACCGCGCGCTTCCACGGCCCCGAGGCCGGCCGCCTCGCGCGCGAGGAGTTCGAGCGCCGCTTTTCCCGGAGAGAAAGGCCGACAAAGAATGAGATGTCAGCCGCAGATTTTTTTGCAGCGTCTTACCAGTTGCCCCGGGCAGGAATGGCCATCATTGAAGTGCTCTTTGAATCGAAATTGGCGGCATCAAAAAATGAAGCACGCCGATTGATTGGCCAACGCGGGGTCAAGATAGATGGTGTAGTAGTTACTAACGAGAAATTGGAGATCACTTTTCGTCCCGATCCTGGCCACATTCCCGTTTTGGAAGTGGGACGAAAATTTAAATTCCTTCGTCCCCCCGCGTGAAGCCCGTCACGAACCGGGAGCTTCCCGAGGTCCTGCGCCGCATACGCCGCGAGGTCCGAGGCTTCAAGGTTCCCGTCGTCGGCCAGTTCGCGGCCGATCCGTTCGAGACCTTGGTCTCGACGGTCCTCTCGCTGCGCACCCAAGACGCGACCACCGAGGCGGCCAGCCGCCGCCTGTTCGCGCTGGCGGACGGCCCGCGCGCGCTGTTCGCCATGAGCGAGGCCGAGATACGGCGCGCGATCTACCCGGTCAGCTTCTACCGGAACAAGGCGCGCCACCTGCGGGAGATCGCGCGGCTGCTGATCGAGAAGCACGGCGGCAAGGTGCCGTCGACGATCGACGAGCTGGTCGAGATGCCCGGGGTCGGCCGCAAGACCGCGAACCTGGTCGTCACTCTGAGCTTCCGCAAGCCCGGCATCTGCGTGGACACCCACGTCCACCGCATCGTGAACCGTTGGGGCTACGTGAAGACGAAGTCCGCGGACGAGACCGAGCAGGCCCTGCGCGAGGTCCTCCCTGAGCGCTACTGGATCGGCCTGAACGACTGGCTGGTCGCCTGGGGCCAGAACGTTTGCCGGCCCCTCTCCCCCTGGTGCGGAACGTGCCCGGTGTCCGACCTCTGTCCCCGCCTAGGCGTCGACGTTTCTCGCTAATCTCCTTCCCCCTGTCCATTGTCCTCTTGATTCCCCTCCGCCGTCCTGTTAGCCTTGTAGTAGGTGAACCTCCGCGCCGTTTTCCCGTCGACGTGGTGCATCGCCGTTTTGGCGTTCGCCCCCTCCGCCTGGGCCGAGGAGTTGGAGGCGCGCCTGATGGCGGTGGAGGGGACGGTCGAGGTGCGCGTTTCCACGGGGGTCGCTTGGCGCGCGGCGGCGGAGGGGCTCGAGCTTCGCTCGGGGGATACGATACGCACCGGCGAGAACGGACGGGCGACGGTGGTGGTCGGCGGGGAGCACGTGGTCGAGCTGCAGTCGCGTTCGGTGTTCGCGCTCTCCTCGCTGGATGTCGAAAAGACCTGGTTCGGGCTGAACGTCGGGACGGTGCTGCTTAAGCTGCGCAAGCTCACCGGGGGCCGCTCGCTGAGGGTCAAGGCACCGGGGGCGGTGGCGGCCGTGCGCGGGACCGAGTTCGGGGTCAGCGCCCAGGAAGACAGCTCGAGGATCGGCGTCTTCCAGGAAGGGCAGGTCGAGGTGGAGGCCGAGAGCGGGGGGCCTCCGGTGGATCTGCTCCCTAACCGCGAGACCGAGGTCCGGGACGGCCAAACGCCCGTTTCCCCCCACGCGCTCCGATACTTCGCCTTCTACAAGGCGCGCATGGATTTGTTGAGGCTCCGCCAGCGCTTCTTCATGGACCGCTGGCGCCAGAAGTACCGCCTGCCGCGATAGTTCCGCGTTGATTCCCGACGGTAAACGGGCTATGCTATAATGATGCTCTCAGGAGGACGCATGGTCACCGAAAAAGTGGTCGCTTTGACCGACAGCGCCGTTAAGAAAGTGAAGGAAATTTTCGCCGCCGAGGCTGACGCCAAGGGCAAGTCCCTTCGGATCGCGGTGGTCCCGGGGGGCTGCTCGGGCTTCGAGTACGCGTTCTCCTTCGACGCGAAGCAGGCCGACGACGCGGAAGTGGCCTTCGACGGCTTCAACGTCCTGGTCGACTCCCGCTCGGCCGGCTACCTGAAGAACTCCACGATCGACTTCGTCGAGGGCCCGACGGGCTCCGGCTTCAAGATCGCGAACCCGAACGTCAAGAAAAGCTGCGGCTGCGGACAGTCCAACCAGTTCTAAGGGGCTTGGCGTGATCTCGCTGACCCCGGTCGCGGCCCAGAAGCTGAAAGCCCTGCTCGAGAAGCAGGGCAAGCCCGGGGGCTTCCTGCGCCTGAAGGTCGCCTCCGGCGGCTGCTCGGGGCTCAACCTCGAGATGGACCTCGGCGACGACTCCCGCCCGGGCGACGAGGTCTACGAGACCGACGGGGCCAAGGTCGTCGTCGATCCGAAGTCCGGCTTCTTCCTGAACGGCTCGGTCGTGGACTACCAGTCGAGCCTGATGAAGTCCGGCTTCACGGTCAAGAATCCCAACGCGGAGACGACCTGCTCCTGCGGCAAGTCGTTCTCGACCTGATGGCCACGACGAAACCCGCGCCCGAGGCTTCCAAAAAGCCGTCCGCCCCTCCGAGCGAGGCGGCGACCCTTTCCGAGATCCCGGTTCGCCCGGTCTACGGGCGCGCCGACCTGGCCGGCTTCGATCCCGCGCGCGACCTCGGCGATCCCGGGCATTACCCGTTCACTCGTTCGCTCTCGACCTCCGGCTACCGCGTGCGGCCGTGGACGATGCGCCAGTTCGCCGGACACGGCACCGCGCGCGAGACCAACGAGCGCTTCAAGTACCTGCTCGCTCACGGCGAGACGGGCCTTTCGACCGCCTTCGACCTGCCGACCTTGATGGGCGTCGACGCGGACGACCCGCGCGCGACCGGCGAGGTGGGGCGCGAGGGCGTCGCGGTGTCCTCGCTCGCGGACTTCGAGGTCCTATTCTCGGGGATCGACCTGGCGCGCGTGTCGACCTCGATGACGATCAACCTGCCGGCGCCGGTGATGCTGGCGATGTACCTGGTCGTCGCCGAGAAGCAGAACGTGCCGTGGAAGCGCCTGCGCGGCACCCTTCAGACCGACATCCTGAAGGAGTACATCGCGCAGAACGAGTACCTTTACCCCCCCGAGCCGTCCCTGCGCCTGGTCCTCGATACGATCGAGTTCTGCGTGAAAGAGGTTCCGCGCTTCTACCCGATCTCGATCTCCGGCTACCACATCCGCGAGGCCGGCGCGACGGCCGCTCAGGAGCTGGCGTTCACCTTGGCCGACGGGCGCGACTACGTGCGCCGGCTCATCGCGCGCGGCCTGGCGGTCGACGATTTCGCGACCCAGCTTTCCTTCTTCTTCGACGTGCACAACTACTTCTTCGAGGAGATCGCCAAACTCCGCGCGGCGCGCCGCATCTGGGCCCGCATGATGAAGGAGGAGTTCAAGGCCCAGCGCGTGACGAGCCTGATGCTGCCGATGCACTGCCAGACGGCCGGCGTCTCCTTGACCGCGCAGCAGCCGCTGAACAACCTGGCCCGCACCGCGTACCAGGGTTTGGCGGCCGTGCTCGGCGGCACGCAGAGCCTGCACACCAACTCGTTCGACGAGGCGCTGGCCTTGCCGACCGAGGAGGCCGTCACCTTGGCCCTGCGCACCCAGCAAATCCTGCATCACGAGTCCGGCGTCGCCGACACCCCGGACCCGTTCGGCGGCTCTTACTACCTCGAGAGCATGACCAACGAGATCGAGTCCCGCGCGCTGCTGGTCATGCGCCGGATCGACGAGCTGGGCGGCGTCGTGCCGGCCCTCGAGAAAGGGTACTTCCATCGCGAGATCGCCGAGTCGGCCTACCGCTACGAGGTGGACCTGCGCGCCGGCCGCCGCAAGATCGTCGGCGTCAACATCCTCGAATCGCACGGCCGCCGGCCGAAGATCCTGAAGATCCATTCCGCCGTCGAGAAGCGGCAGGTCGCCGCGCTCAAGAAGCTGAAGCGCACGCGCGAGGACGGCGTCGTGAAGGCCCGCCTCGCGATGCTCAAGGAAGCCGCGCGCGGAACGGCCAACGTCCTGCCCCCGATCATCGAGTGCGTGCGGGCCTACGCGACCTTGGGCGAGATCACCTCGGCCCTCGGCGAGGTCTTCGGCGAGTACCCGGCCCTTCCCGGCTAAGGTCGCGACCGCGCCCTAGTGAGGCTCTTTATCGCCGTTCCCGCGTCCCCGGACGTCCGGCGCTGGCTGACCGAGCTGCTTGCCGAGCTGCGGGGCCTGGGCGCGGACTGCAAATGGTCCTCCACCGACGACGCGCATTGGACCCTTCATTTCTTCGGCGAGACCGCCTCCGAGCGGCTGGCCTCGATACGCGGCGTGGTCGACGCGACGGCTTCCTCCGCGGGACCCTTCGAGCTGACCCCCGGGGGGCTCGGCGCCTTTCCGGATGCCGCCTCTCCGAAGGTCGTCTGGGCGGGGTTGAAGCGCGGCGGCGCCGAGCTTAAAGCCTTGGCCGCGCGTCTGGGCGAGGCGCTGAAAGGCGAAGGCTTCCCACTTCAGGACCGCGAGTTCCGCGCGCACCTTACCTTGGGGCGGGTCCGAGGTTCACGCGGCCTGGAGAGCCTGCAAGCCGCGCTCGCGAAGCCGCGCGCGGACGGCCCGGCGATGCGCGCGGAGAGCCTGGTGCTCTACCAGAGCCTGCTCAAGCCCTCCGGCGCGGTCCATGAGCCGCTCCACGAGGCGCGCCTGTCCGCATGAGCCGCCTCAAGGCGTACCTCGCCGGTTTCGCCGTCGCCGCCTGCGTGCTGTCCTTCTGGCTTTTCAGGATGGGGCCCGCGGTCGAGGTCCGCATCCCGCCCGGTTCGACCGCGCGCGAGATCGCCGTGCTGCTCGTCGAGCAGCGCGTGCTGGCGACCCCGTGGGGTTTCCGGCTCATCGGCAAGCTGACGCGCCTGGACCGCGAGCTGAAGCCCGGGAATTATCAGCTTCGCGAGAAGATGTCCTCGATCGAGGCCTTCTACCGGATTTACCGCGGCGGCTTGTCCTTCATCCGTGTCACGATCCCGGAGGGCTGGCGCGCGACCCAGATCGCGCAGCGGCTCGGCGAGCTGCGCGTCTGCGACGGCGGCGCCTTCCTCAAGCTCGCGGCCGACAAGAAGCTGGAGGGCTACCTTTTCCCGACGACGTACTTCCTGGAAGCCGGCATGGCGCCGGAGAAGGTCGCGGACCTGATGCGCGCCGAGTTCGGCCGGCAGACCGCCCCGCTGTGGCGCAACCATCCGAGCCTGCCGATGCCGATCGACCGGCTCCTGACCTTGGCCTCGATCGTCGAGCGCGAGGCGCGCCTGCAGCGCGAAAAGCCGCTGATCGCGCGCGTCTACCTGAACCGCCTGAAGATCAATATGCCGCTGGAGGCCGACCCAACCGTGCAGTACGCGCTCGGCGAGTGGAAGAAGGGCCTGACCTTGACCGACCTGAAGTTCGTCTCGCCGTACAACACCTACCGGAACCAGGGGCTGCCGCCAGGCCCGATCTGCAACCCCGGCGTGGAGTCGATACGCGCGGTCCTCGCGCCCGCCGAGTCCGGCGCGATCTTCTTCGTCGCCGACAACACCGGCGGCCACTCCTTCACGACCAACATCATCGACCACCTGAAGGCCAAGTTCAAGGCCAAGGCCGAGCGCCGCCGCAAGCAGCGCGAAGCCCGCAAGCGGGCCTCCGAGGCTGAAGAGGAGTAAGCCGCTTTCCTCACTCGTCAGACCCCGGGCCATTCTGCTATAATCTGCGACGTCGGGCGTGTAGCTCAGCTGGGAGAGCGCTTCCTTCGCAAGGAAGAGGTCGAGGGTTCGAATCCCTTCACGTCCACCACTCTTTAAATCCCGCTGAGGCCTCGCGGGATTTTTTCATGCCCCCCAAAGCCTGCCGCTCCCTCGCGCCGGTGATCGGGCCGCGTCCCAAGGTATTAATCCTAGGCTCGATGCCTGGGGAGCGCTCGCTGGCCGCCCGCCGATACTACGCCCACCCGAAGAATCAGTTTTGGGAGTTGCTCGGCGCCGCCTTGGGCATTGAGCTGAGGCAGGCGAGTTACGAGAGCCGTCTCGCGCTGTTGAAACGCTCGGGCGTCGCCTTGTGGGACACGATCGCGGAGTGCCGGCGCGACGGCAGCCTCGACGCCTCGATCACCGAGGAGCGCCCTAACGACGTCGCGGGCCTGCTGAAGCGGCAGCCGACGATACGCGCGGTGTTCTGCAACGGCCGGAAGTCATACGCGATGTTCCGGAGGCACCACGCTTCCTCCGTGCCTCCGGAGCTGGTCCGCTATCTCCCCTCCAGCAGCCCGGCCAACGCCTCGGTGCCTTATCCGACCAAGCGAAGGGAGTGGATGGCTATCGCGAGCTATGCCGGCTCGGGGAGCGCGTCGGGGGCGGCGAGCGACTCGATCACGACCGTCCCGGCGATGAGGTCATGGAGGCAGCGGCGGTCCGCGCGGAAAATGAACAGCGCGTCGGCCAGCGCGTAGAACGGAATCAGGCACAGCGCGCCGTTGACGATCACCCGCAAGCCGACGTTGGCCCAGAAGCCGCCGTTTTCTCCGCTATCGGCTCTCACGATTCGTATCCCGCAGGCCCACTTGCCCAGGCTTTGTCCCTGGACGGTCAGCAGGCATCCTTGGGCGACAAGCACGATGCTCAGGATGCCCAGGCATGGCTCCGGCGGCTGACCCGACCGGAAGGCCGCGTAGACCGCCAGGATGAGCAGGCTGTCGAGCGTAACCGCGAGCAGGCGCCTCGGGCGCGGGGCCAGCGGAAGGTTCATCTCAAACGTGGCCGGTGGGGTAATGCAGCGGGGCGTCGATCGGGGCGCCGCGCGAGACGCTTTTCTCGTCCCACTGGCAGTTCTTGTCCCGTCGCTTCTCGAGGTCGTGGATCACGTTGCGCGCGAAGTGAGAGTCGCCGTGGCCGGCCTGCTCGCGGTAGCGCGCGATCGGGATTTGCTCGAAGCGGCAGCGCACCTCGCGGAACGGGCGAGGGAAGCGGTCGCCGGGGGCGTGCAGGTGGTGGAGGCCCTCGCTATAAACCAGCAGAAGATCTCCGTCCGGGATGCGGCCGAGGATGTCGGCGATCCCTCCGCGCACGGTCAGCGGCCGCCCGAACTTGTCCAGCCCCCCCCGCCGCCGCATGCGCCCCTCGGGAAAGACCACGACGATGGTGTCGGGGCCGATCTGGGACAGGAAGTTCTCCCAGGTGCTGTCGCGCCGGCGCGTGATGCTGACCCAATGCGGGACCATCCACTTGAACAGCCGCCCGACGATCGGCCGATCCATGGTCTTGTCCGCGGCGGGAAGCAGCCCCCGCTCGGAGACCTCCCAGAGGAACGAGACCGGGAAAGCCCCGGCGAGCACGGCCTCGAACAAGCTGGTGTGGTTCAGGAGGGCCGCGACGCGCACGCCCTTAAACGGTTCGCGGGGCTTCTCGCCGACCCACTCGATCTTATGCGTGAAGAAAGCCCGGCTGAGGAGCCGGATGGAGTTGAGAAAGGAAAAGCGGACGATACGAACCAGCATGGATTCGGCGCGAAGGCCGGTAGAATAGCATATGTCGGCCGCGTTCAAGAGCGGAGCATCGCGGCCACCTCGCCGCGCAGCTCCACGATGCCCGCGCCGTCACGGGCGCTGACCCAGGCCAGGTCGGCCGGTTGCATACCCAGGACCTTGGCCACCTCCCGGCGCTGGGTGACGGCGCGGGAGGGCTTCACCTGATCGGCCTTCGTCGCCACGACGCGGCGTCGAAGACGCATGGCCTTGAGCCATGCGATCATGCGGAGGTCCAGGCTCGTCGGGCCGACCTTGGCGTCGATCAGGACGAAAACCATGCGCAGATGCGGCCGGCCGGTCAGATAGGCCTCGATCATCTTGCGCCACCGGGCGCGCTCGGCCTCGGGCCCCTGCGCGAAGCCGTAGCCGGGAAGATCGACCAGCCAGCGGTCGGCTCCGGCCTGGAAGACGTTGATCGAGCGCGTGCGTCCCGGCCAGCTCGAGACGCGGGCGAGGTCCTTGCGGAACAAGGCGTTCAGCAAGCTGCTCTTGCCGACGTTCGAGCGGCCGACGAAGGTCACCTCGGCGGCGCAGGCCCCGAGCTTGCCGGGGTCGTTCTCGCTCAATAGGAATTTGACTATGCCGAGAGACTCGGGCATCGATCCTCCCGGCTATCTTAACATTTGCGCCGATGATCAATCCCCGCGCTCCGCCTCGGCAAGGCAGCGGGCGACGGCTTCCCCGACCTTTCGGTAGGTGGCGATGTCCGGATGCAGGCCCTCGGCCGTGCCGCTCAGTCGCTCCGGGCGGCCGGGGTCCGCGGCCGCCGCGTTGGTGTCGCAGAACGGGAGGCCCTCCTCGGCGGCGGCCTTCTCGATCCAGGCGTTCAGCGCGCGTATGGCGCGGCTTTGCTCCGGGGTCGCGAGGTCGAACGGAAGCACCGTGGCCGCGACGGGGACGATCCCGGCGGCCTTGGCGGCGCGGTACATCGCGCTCAGGTCCGTCCGCGTCTCCTCCGCGGGCCGGCCCTGGTAGACGTCGTTCACTCCGCCCAAGATGACGACGTAGCGCGGATGCTCCGCCAGGACGTCGCGCTCGAAGCGCGCGCGGATCTCGTCGGTACGCTCGCCGTTGACGCCGCGGTTGAGCGTTTTCCATTCCGGCCGGGCCTTCGTCAGCCAGTAGCCCCAGGCTCCCCGCTCGTCGCCCCGGCCGTCCGGCGGGGCCTCGACCGGGGAGCGGAAGTACGGCGTGCCGGCGGTGGTCGAGTCGCCGAGCGCGACGATCACGGCGCGCGAGGATGGGAGCGCGGCGAACGGGTCCTCGGCCTTGGCGGCCCGGCGCGCGCGAGCGAAGAAGCGCGCGAAGTCGCGCTCCTCCTCCTCGAAGGCGCGCGCGACGGCCTCGACGCCGGAGTAGCGCAGCTCCGCCAGCAGCTTCGCGTTGTTCGGCTCGTCGAGCGGGCCGTCCCCGGCGGCGCCGGGCAGGACCTCCGCGAGGCGCGCGCGCCCGCTCGCGAAGAGGGCGGCGCGCTCGCGCAGCTTCTCCTCGCGGGTCTTGGGCGAGCGGTACAGCGCCTCGAGCTCCGCCTTCGCGCGCTTCAGGACCGCGTCGACGCGGCGGTCGCGCTCCATCAGCTTCTTCCCCTCGCGCAGGCCGGGAGAGTCCTCCCCCCGGCGCTCGCGGAAAAAGCGCAGCGCGGCTTCCCCGCCCACGAAGGTCGCCAGGGCCTCGTTGAAGTCGCCGTCATGGCGCGAGTAGACGGTCGCGTGAGTCATCTCGTGCAGGACCAGCTCCGCGAGCCGGAAGTCGGACATTTCAAGCATCGTGGAGTAGACGGGGTCCGAGAACCAGCCCAAGGTGCTGTACGCCGCGGCGCCGCCCAGCGCGACGTCCAGGTCCTGGCTCTCCAGGTGGGCTTTCTCCTGCTCGGCCTGCGCGCGCTCGAAGTAGCCCTTATACGGCACCTTGCCCGCGATCGGGAACCACCACGTCACCGGCTCGAGCGAGTCCTTGGGGCAGGCCGAGACGACGTAGGTCACCGGCCGGTCGCCGAGGTCGACGTAGGTCGTGAAGCTGCGCGTTTTCGCGAGGCCGATGCGTTCCTCGCCGAAGCGCCGCGCCTCGGCGATCAAGTCCAGCTTCGAGCGCGCCTCCGGCCCCAGGCGCGCGGCGGCCTTCTCGATCGGCTCGCGCCGCCTTAGCAGCCGGAGCTGCCCCCGCGCCTGCCGCATCACGTACCCCGGCGAGCACCCACACAAGGCCAACGCGGCGGCGAATGACATGGCTCTATTCCTCCCGCTCCTCTTGGGAGAGGCTGGAGGTGAGGGCATGGCGTTTAGCCCGGAATTATTGGATAATGCGGGACGACCTATGCTTGCCGAGGGGGTCACGCTCATGGATGATGTCGCATTCTTCAAGCAGAACGTGGACGTTCTTGCGACCTTGGACGACGCCTTGCTCCGCACGCTCGCGTCCGACATCGAGCGCAAGACCTACAAGAACGGCAGCACCATCATGATGCGCGGTCAGTTCTCCGACGGCCTCTCGGTCGTCAAGAACGGCAAGGTCATCGTCCTCGCGCGCCCCAACCCGAAGGTGAAGGACATGGTCCAGGTCGCGGAGCTCAAGCCCGGCGACTTCTTCGGCGAAATGTCGATCCTGGAGGACAAGATCGTCGAGGCGACACTCAAGGCCGGCTCCGACGACACCGAGATACTGACGATCCCGGTCGACTCGTTCCGCGCCGTCCTGGCGCAGAACCCCGCGATCAAGTCCGCGATCGAGCAGAAGATCGCCGCCCGACGCGCTCAAAAGGCATGAGCCTCGCGCCCGATTTCGACAAGCTGTCCGGCGCGATGCCCGAGATCGGGCGCTCCGACGACCCCAAGGCCGTGCCCTGGGCGGATTCCGTAGTTTGGTGCGCCATGCCCACCGGCCCCGGCCGGGTCTACGAGTGGATCGGCAAGGAGCACCTGCACTACGCGACCTGGTCCAACGGCATCGTCTCGCTCAACGTATCGAAAGAATCCTTCCTCTCGCACACGCTGGTCCAGATGCTGGTCCAGGCGCCGCTCGTCTGGATCGGCAAGAACGTCCCCACTCAATAGTGCCCTCTCCCAACGGGAGAGGGTGCGGGTGAGGGGTTGAGCCTTTAGCCTTTCTTAACCCGCGCCACTTTCTCGATCGCGATCAGGTGCATCCCGTCGCGCTCGAACACCTTGCCCGTCGCCTCGACCTGCTCGTCGACGAACTCGGTCAGCATCGGGTTGACCGACTTGGCGTCCTTCGCCGCGCCGGCGATGTAGAGCGTCTTGCCGTCCAGGATGCCGAGCGGCATGCCGGCCTTCGCGCACTCCGTCCCGCACGACTTGTGCTTTCCCCCCGCCGCGCCCATCCGGAGGTAGCAGGAGACGTCGACGACCGTGCCCTTGATCGTCTGGGCCTTCGCCGCGTCGGTGTGGACGTGAGGCTTGGTCTCAGTGACGGCCGGAGCCTCGTCCGTCGAAACCGCCTTGGGATGCTCCATCGGATGCTCCCCGGCGAACACGACCCCGACCAACGCCGCCGACAACGGCAGCAAGAACAGTTTCTTCATCGTTCTCTCCTTGAGCTCCTTCCCCCCGCGTTCGTGCGCGGGGGAAGGGCAGGATGGGGGGCCATTTTCCTTTTCCCCTCCATGCCTTTCGCCTTAACCTACAAAATATCCCGCCCTCTCAGCGCTTGGCGGCCTTCCAGCGTTTCAAGGTCTCCAGGTCGTCGATGTCGTAATGCCGCGGCAGGATGTGCACCATGAGCCCCAAGCCCTCGATGCGGTGGAGAGTCTCTTTCAATGTGTCCGGATCGGACCACGGAATCCCTTGGAAAAGCTCCGGCCGAGGCTTGCTGAGGCCGATCAGGTAGTAGCCTCCGTCCTCCGCGGGCCCCAAGGCCACGTCGCAATGCCCCAGGCTGTCGAAGGCCTTGCTGACCCATTCAGGGTGCATCCCCGGCGAGTCGGAACCGATCGCCACCGCCCGCGTCGCTCCATCCCGGAACACGGTCTCGAAGGCGTGGATCAGCCGCGCGCCGAGGTCTTTGCCGGATTGCGGCGTGAAATCCCTCGCGCGCGCCTCGTCCAACCAGCCGATGTCGGGGCGCTTCGGGTGTGGGGCGTAGAACACGCGCACGCCGGCGGAGGTCACCTCTTGCGCCGTCCGGTAGACCTCGCGCGCCATCGCCTCGTACTCGCGGCAGGCCTCGTCCGGCCCGAGCTCCGCGGCGAGGCGCGTCTTCACCTCTCCCGGGACGGGGGCCTTCAGGAACATGATCAGCTCGTTCATGGGCGATAGTACTCCCGGTGCAGTTTCTCGGCGGGGACGCCGAGGGCCCAGCGCAAGCACAGCAGGTTGTTTCGCCAGGCGTTCTTGAGCGGCCCGCGCTCGAGAAGGCGCCGCGGCGAGACCGCGATCTTCTCCGGCAAAAGGACCACGCGCCCTAGGCGGCGCAGCCGCCGGACAAGCTCGACGTCCTCGAACAATGGTTGGTCGGGGAAGCCTCCCGCGCGCTCATAGGTTTCACGGCGCACGGCGAGGCCGTGGTCGCCGTAGACGATGCCCAAAGCCTTGCAGCGTAGATGCACGACGGCCTCGACGAACTTGAACGTCCACTCCCGGCGGCCGTAGTCGATCGAAAACGCCGCCGCCGCGACGCCGGGTTCGGACAGGTTCCGCTCAAGCGCTTCATCCCAACCGGCCGGTAAGCGTCCATCGGCATGAATGAACAACAGCATTTTCCCCCGCGCGGCCGCGGCGCCGGCACGAAGCTGGCCGCCGCGGCCCGGGGCCGAGCGGATGACCTTGTCGGCCAGCCGTTCCGCGAGCCGGGGAGTCTCGTCGGTGCCGCCGCCGTCAACGACGATCGCCTCGATTTTCTCCGGCGAGCGTGCGGCGCGGACGGCGGCTAGGCAGGCCTCGAGATTCGAAGCTTCGTTCAAGGTCGGCACGATGACCGACCAATCGGGGGTCATCGCCTCGACCAGGCGAGCCAGCGCGAAAACAGTTTCTTGACGAACGGGGTCAGACGCGTGCGGTTGTACTGGTCGCCCAAGCGGCGTATGGCCTCGGCCTGCGTGGGATACGGATGGATCGCGCTCGCGATGCGCCCGAGCCCGACCTTGCCGGTCATCGCGACCGTCAGCTCGGAAATCATGTCCCCCGCGTGCCGCGCGACGATCGTCGCGCCGACGATCTCATCGCTTCCGACGCGGACATGGACTTTGACGAACCCCTCCTCCTCGCCGTCCAGTATCGCGCGGTCGACGTCGGCGAGCGACTGCGTGAAGGTCCGAACCTCGATCCCCTTCTCGCGCGCCTGCTCGGCGTAAAGGCCGACGTGCGCGATCTCGGGGTCGGTGTAGGTGCACCACGGGATGAGCAAGGCGCTCGCGCGCTTGCGTCCCATGAACAGCGCTTTCTGGTTGCGCATGGCACCGTGGAACACGAGGTTGTGAGTGACCTTGACCCCCGCGCAGCCGCCCCCCGCAGCGAAAATCGAGGGGTTCGTCGTCCGCAGGGAATCGTTAACCGCGATCCCGTGCGCGTCGACCTCGACCCCCGCCGCGTCCAGGCCCAGGCCTTCCACGTTAGGCGCGCGGCCGACGCCGGCCAAGATCGCGTCCACCTCCAGCTCGCGGGGCTTCCCCTCCGACTCGATCTGAAGGACCTTGGCCGCGCCGCGCCGGGAGGCCTTGAGCGTCTTGCATGAGGCGAGTATCTCGATCCCGTCCTTGAGCAGCGCGCGCTCGACGATCGCCGCGGCGTCCGCGTCCTCTCGCGGCAGGACGTGCGCGTGCGTGTTCACGAGGAACACCTTGGAGCCGAAGCGCGCGAAGGCCTGCGCCAGCTCGCAGCCGATCGGCCCCGCGCCCAGCACGGCGAGCCGCCGCGGCAGCTCGGTCAGCGAGAAGACGGTCTCGTTCGTGAGGTAGCCCGCCTCCTCGATGCCGGGAATCTTGGGCGCGGCCGCGCGCGCCCCGGTCGCGATGACGGCCCTCGCGAAGCGCAGCTTCGCCCCGCCGACCTCGACGACGTCCATGTCCGTGAAGCGCGCCTCGCCGAGAAAAACGTCGACCCCAAGCGCCTTGAAGCGCGAGGCCGAGTCGTTGGGGCTGATCTGGGCGCGCAGCCGCCGCATGCGCTCCATGACCTTCGGAAAATCGACGGTCGCGCCGGAAGGGACCGTCACGCCGAGGGCCGCGGCATCCCGCAAGTCCGCGAACGCCTTCGCCGAGCGCAGCAGCGCCTTGGACGGCACGCAGCCGTAGTTGAGGCAATCGCCACCCATCAAATGCCGCTCGATGAGCGCGACCTTGGCCCCCAACCCCGCCGCCCCCGCCGCCGCGACGAGCCCCGCGGTCCCGCCGCCGAGCATGACCATGTTGTAGCGCGGCGCGGGTCGAGGATTGACCCAATCGCCCGGATGGGCGTTCGCGAGCAGCTTGAGGTTATGCGGATCAGCGGGCGAGATGAGGCCGGCGGTCGAGTCGTTCATGGGGCGATGCGGTCAAACGACCGACGGCCATCTTATAACGTTTGCCGGGGACGGTAAAGGTCGAGAACTGAAAATCGCTACGGACAAGGTTTGAAACTGCTGGGGCAGGGAGTGCCCCCGATGCTGGGAAATGCTTGGCAGCAAATGGGCATCACAAGGGCCGATCGAAAGCCTAGGTACTGAGGTCCGCCTGATTCGGACTGAGTCAAATCGCCATGATAATAGTTGTCGCCGATTTTGGTAAGGACCGAGAGGTGAAACGTCCCCGATTTTCCTGGATCCGCGAGGATCAAGTCAAAAACGGCGGCGGATGCTCCCGGGAATGCCGTAGAAGTTGGGTTGCATCTAAGAGCATACGCGTTGTCGCCCTTGCAGTCGATGTTGGCGCCGGGCATGGATGGCGACAGGTAAACGGAGATTGATCGGATATTGCTCTTCTCTCCTGTAACATTAAAGTCAAAGAGAGGTGGAGCAGTCTGCGGCACCGGCTTGGTAATGGGATTTTGACTGAACGTGAGAAAAGTAGGTGAAGGGACGCTTACCGTCACGTCTTGAGTCCTGACTCCTGCGGGATAATTGATTTTGAACGTTGTTTGGCCGGAGTTGTCGGTCGTTGCGCTTGTCGGTGAGCAATAGGGGCCTGGAGGAACCGTAATGCCGGAGGGGACCTCCGGGTTGGCGGAACATGTGACTTTGACGCCGGTCGTATTGCAGTTCGAGGTGGAATCCATCAGACGAACGGTAATCGAGGCATTGCCGCTCGCCGCGGAGGTGGGCACCGGCAAATTCATGGAAACAGGATTGTTCTTGCCGGGCGTTATCGTCGGCACGCTTTGCTTAGCCGAGTAGGTGGTCGAGTTGAGAGTGGCCGAACAGGAAAAATAGGAGCCCGACGTGCCGATGGTGTAATTAAGAGGCGGATAAGTAACCATCCCTTGCGAGTTGGTCGGGGAGGGTCCGCCTTGCCAACGATTCTTGGGAGGCGCTCCGAGGCTGCTCGGAAGAGAGTCTGTTGCGGGGTCGCTCAATAGGCAACTTATCGGTAACGGCGTTGGAGGCGCATAAGGACTTTTGGTCACGGAGTCGACGGTCTGAACGGACAGGGTAATTTGAGCGCTGTTGTCGTTAGCCAAAATGATTCCGGACTGCTGTTTGCTGTCGAAGGTGAGCGGGAATTGGGCGACGCCTATTCCCTGAATTGCGAGGGCATCCGGGTAATTGAAAACGATGTTGACGGGGCTCTGATGGAACGACGCTTGAGTGATGTTGAAGACGGCATTGCCGTTGCTGTCGGTGATGACCGACTTGTTATCGACGGAAAGCCCGGCGGCGGCGTTATACCCCCACGTCACCGTCTTGTTGGGGATGGGGTTGTTCGACGTCTTATTCTTGAGCGTAATCTGGAACGGCGTAACGGCCCTTAAGTCGAAGGGAAAAAGCACGGTTTTCCCTGCGTTAAAAGGGAGGCCTTGCGCCACGGATCTCGTCAGGGTTCGGGAGAAGCCGTTCGTGAGGGTGGCGCTGCAAATGAAAGAGGCATCGCTTGGGGCATTAAGGCCGATAGTCTTGATCCCGACGCAAGCGACATCCCCTGGACCGGACGCCGGATAGCTTTGAATATCCCCCGGCCAGGTGGTCATCGAATTTACGTTTTGTTGTCCATTCATGAGGCAGGAAATCTGGACCTGGCTTGGAGAGGTGATTCCTTTAGCGCAGGTTTGGAGAAGGACGGGAATTCCCGTCTGGGCTGGCGGCGGGTTGCTCGGTGGGTTGCTGGAGCAATTATTGGGGCCTGTCACCAGCGACCAGTCGCCGTATCCCCCGATATCCATTCGAAAATCCCTCGAGCCGGCGCCTGTACTGAAGTCGTGCATGCCTGAGCAGGAAATGGTGTAGGTGACCCCGCTGGTTTGAGGATGGTAGTCGATGGCGTATGCATATGGGATCCCGTTAGAGTATTGGGCACCATAGGGAGCGCTTGGAGAGGGGCCCCCCGAGCAGCTGGGGACGACGTTGACTATGGAGCAGACGCACCTTCCGGTCGAATCCACCTTGTAGCTGCAAACCGAGATGTCCAGAGTGTAGGGAACCAGAGCATTCCCGACGGAGGCCAGCCGTAAAAAAAGGATCGGGAAGCTGATCGCGGCGAGATAGTGCTGGAACAAGCCAGAATTTCGCTCCCGCGTGCCGAAGGTAATCTTCATAGGCGCCTCGCTTAGAAATCAAACCTCAAGTTGAACGGCTGGTTGACGTTCCCGGGAGTGACCGCGGGATACGTGGACCTGATGGCTCCGTTGAGCGAGGTGTAGCACTCGATCGTCACATACGTCCCGTTTGTCTTGGTGACGCTGTCGAAGGATTTGGCGTCCATCTGGAGCGTCATGGTAAAGGAAACGTAGGGTGAGGAAGAGCTGGGGCCGCGAGCGGTTGTGGCGCTCCATGTGGCGCCGTAGGGGTTATTCGGCGAGTTGCTCTGGACGTCGCATACGGAGGTGGCCGCCACGGGACTATTGCTCTTGTAGGTGGTCATCGTACCTTGGACCGTGAAGGTCTTCATCGTTCCCGCCGGGCTTGTCGATCCCGACCCGCCGGACGTGGGCGGCGGAGGCACGTTGATGTTGAATACAGGCAAGGACGTCGAGCCGGGCATGAATTGCTCGACGTCCGCCACGCTCGGCGACTTGAGCTGGCAGGTGACGTAGAGGCCCCCGAGCGGGACGTTCGACGGAGGCGTGAGTTGATAGATGAGATTGCCGCTCGCGTCGGCATATTGGAAAGAAGCGGCGAGCATGGTTCCGATGCCGGACCGGGTCGTGGAATAGAAGAAGGCCAGGCCCGTCTTAGGATCCAGGCCTGCCGGCGCGTTCTTGATCGCGACCACCGCCGTCAGCTTGGAGGGCGCGGAGCCTCCCCCGGATCCCACCGTGATGACCGTCGGGTTGGATGCGGCCGTGGCGCCGTTCGGCAGCGTAAAGACCTGGGCGGGTGACGTCACTCCGCTCTTGGTCGCCGTGCAACTGATAAGCAGGGCGCGCGAGGCGGCGTTAGAGGTCAGGTTGAGGAGGCTGTACATGACATTGAAGGAGTAGTCGGGCTGAAGAAGCAGGTCGTGCTGGTCGGATAGATTAAGTATCGAGCAGCGCGCCGCGTCCACGGTCGTAGGACCGTTGGAATCCCTGAACGTGAGCTTGCCGCTGGCTTGAGCCGCGGACTTATTGGATTGCAGGCTGGTCATGTTGGACTGGTCCGTCGCGCTGAAAGTGAAGTGCCAATCCGCGACTTGACCGTGGGT
The DNA here is from genome assembly GCA_964566245.1 of uncultured Elusimicrobia bacterium. Taxonomy (GTDB): domain Bacteria; phylum Elusimicrobiota; class Elusimicrobia; order CAZMIB01; family CAZMIB01; genus CAZMIB01. The sequence continues at coordinate 25,198 of CAZMIB010000011.1, forward strand.
CATCGTTTGAGTCTGCGTCCCGGAGGGAACGGTCACCGAAGTGGTCACCCCCCCCTTCGAGACGCTGCAAACGACGGGGACCTTATCCATCGAGACCGCCGGATGGAGGAATAGATAAATGGAGCCCGGCGCGTATTCTTTGTAAGTGAAAGTTCCCTGGCCCGCCAATGAGGGATCGCCTAGGTAGCAATCCGGCGTCGCGCCCGAGATAACGCCATTGGAAGGGTCCGTGACGTTGATGATCCCCGCGAAATCCGAGGTATTGTTTCCCGCGGCGGAGGCGGGGTAGAGCAAGGTCATGTTGAACTGGCCGGCTTGAGCGTCTTGAGAGTTCACCAGGCGAAAGCGCTCCGACCCAGGCGAGTTCGTAATGCCGAAATTCACGCCCTGCGGCTGCATCGACTGGAATCCCAGCAACATGAAGATGGCGGAGCCGTTGTTAGCGCTATGCGTCGTTTTCGCGGAGCCCAAGCAATCGTAGCTTGTGCCGGTTTGGCTGAGGCTGTAGCCATAGCAGTAGACGCTGAGGTTGCTTGGCAGCGCTCCGCCGACCGGGAGCACGGTGATGACAACGCCGATGTTGACTTTGGCGCCGCTCGCCGGGAAGTTGGCGGAAGCGACTTTAAGGCTTGTTAACAGGACGACGGCGGTGACCCATGGGAACGGCATTCTTCGGCGACCGTCGAATGCGCGTGGCATGCGGCCTCCTCGGGCACGTCCCCCGATGGAAGTCTAGCAGAGGCCGCCGCTAAGTCAAGGCCAAAAGCCGCGAATTCAGCGGCCCCTCACCCCGACCCTCTCCCATAAATGGGAGAGGGAGGTCTTAGCGCGCGGCGAGCAGGCCGGTCACGGCTTGGTTGACGGCCTTCACGTAGTCCTTGAAGCCGTCCTGGAGGTCGGCGGGGGTGACGGCGTAGGCGATGTCGGGCTTCACGCCCAGGTTCTCGATTGGGTTGCTGTCCGCGCGCTCGGCGATCGAGCCGGTCAGCGAGAAGCCGCTAAGGCCGACGCGGTTGGGGTAGGAGACGCCGCGGATGAAGCCCCCCGCCCCGGCGGTGCGGGTCCCGAACAAGGTCGCGCGCTTGTGTCCCTGAGGGTCGCCCTGGAAGAAGCCCCTTCCCGGAAAGTCCAGCTCGTTGACCAGAATCCGGCTCGGCTTGGTGTAATGCGCGGCCGGCGACGGGTTGAGGTGGTCCATCCCCCACAGCCAGACCGGCTCGGTCAGGGTCCGCCCGGCGTTCCATTCGGCGATGATGAAGCGCGAGAAGTCCATCAGGTGGCGGAACACCTCATAGTCGACCGGATAGCCGCCCAAGGTCTGTCCCAGCACGCGCTTGGCGTCCGCGTCGGTCTTCACCTCGGGTTCATGCGACAGGAAGCCGGCGGCGCTCGCGACGTCCTCCTGCGTGATCGCGATATGGTGCCTGGGCGCGGCCAGGGGCTGGTCGCTCAGCATCGAGGCCAAGGCGTACAGATAGAACACCGAGCCGCCGGGGTTGTTGAGCTGGTCGATCACCAGGGCGTCCGTGATCGGCTCGAAGCGCTGGATGACCTTCGCGAAGTTGTCGAGCTGCTTGCCCGCGTCGCTCGCGCCGTAGCTGGGGATGCGCACGTAGCCGATCAGGCGATTGCCGGGCTGCATGCGGTAGAGATACGCGTGGAAGGTGTCGGAAGGGTCGGACTCCCAAAGCTTGTCGCCCAGCGGGGGCAGGTAGCTCTCGCGCTGGCCCAGCGCGAACGGGTTGCCGGCGCCGGGAGCATAAAGCTCGGCGTTAGGGAGGCGCGCGTCGTCCGGCCACGGAAGCGGGTTGGTCGTCCGGCCGAGGGCGTCCACGCTCGAAGGCTTGAAGCTCAGGAGTCCCGGCTGAGGCAAAATCTGCTCGGGGGCGTAGTCCCAGATCAACTGGCGCGAAAGCGGCCTCGGCGCGCCTTTCGGCAGGACGCTGATCGTCACTGGACCGCGGACCGTGTCGTCCAGGCGAGAGCCGCGACGGCTCGTCAGCGCGATCGCCGCCAACGCGCGGTCGGTGAGCGCGGCGTTGTTGGACACATGCGCGCGCAGGGCGTCCACGACGTCGGAGGTCTTTTTCCCGTCGAAACCGACGAGCTCGTCACCGGGCTTGAACGGAAACGAGGCCTCGGGCAGCTTGCTTCGGTCGACCCAGGACAGGAAGTAGCGGCCCTGCGCCTCGGCGACGGTGAACGGCAAGGAGGAGCTTTCGGTGGAGTGGAAGCCGACGCTGACGTGGTAGTCCTTCGCGGACAGGAAGATGCCGCGGACCAACTTCTGGTAGTCCCGCAGGCTGAGGTCGTCGCGCGACTCGACGACGGTCCGCGCGCGCGCGACGTCGCCGTCCAAGTCCCAGCCGTTGTGAGTTTGCTTCCAGGCGCCGGGGGCGTATTGGGCCTTGAAGGCGCTTTCGATGAAAGCGAGGTTCGCGAGCATGCGCCGGCGCTGGGCGAGGCGCGCCGGGGACGGCAAGGTGCGGCGGGAGGGCGCTTCGATCACGGCGGCGCGTTGTGGACGGCTCGCGTCGAAGAAGGGGCTCCAATCGGCGTCGGGGGAGGCGCGTAGAGGAGCTGGCAGGAGAACGGAAACGGCGAGGGCCATGGCCCCCCATCCTCCCCTTCCCCCACACAGGGGGGCAGGAATAAAAGGCCAAGATAAAAAGGACCGGTTAATCATGGTGTCCTCCGATGGTGGGGCAGTATACAAAAAGTGATAAAGTGGGGCTGTCATGAGCGATACCCCGCCCTCCAACCGCCTTATAAAGGAAAAGAGCCCCTACCTTCTGCAGCACGCCCATAACCCGGTCGACTGGCGGCCGTGGGGCGAGGAGGCGTTCGAGGCGGCGCGGAGCGAGGACAAGCCGATCTTGCTCTCGATCGGCTACTCGACCTGCCATTGGTGCCACGTCATGGAGCGTGAATCGTTCGAGGATGCGGACGTCGCGGCGTTGATGAACGCTCGGTTCGTCTGCATCAAGCTCGATCGCGAGGAGCATCCGGACATCGACAAGATCTACATGACAGCGATCCAGGCGATGACCGGCCAGGGCGGCTGGCCGCTGAACGTCTTCCTGAGCCCGGAGCTTAAGCCGTTCTACGGCGGGACCTACTTCCCCCCCAAGCCGGCGCACGGCCGGCCCGGTTGGTCCCAGCTTTTGCAGCGCATCGCGGAGCTTTGGAAAACGGAGCGCGCCGCGATCCTTGAGGACGCGCGTCGCCTTTCCACGTTCCTGGAGGAGTACGCCCGCGCCGCTCAGGCGCCCGAGGCCCCGGACGAGCGCTGTCTCGCCGGAGCGTTCGACGCTCTCGAGGAGTCGTTCGATCCGGAGCACGGCGGCTTCGGCCCCGCGCCGAAGTTTCCGATGCCGGTGAACCTGCTGTTCCTGCACCGTTATTTCCGCCGCTCGAGGGACGGTCGCGCGCTCGAGATGTCGGTCCGCACGTTGCGCGCGATGGCGGCCGGCGGGCTGCGCGATCAGCTCGGCGGCGGCTTCGCGCGCTATTCGACCGACGATCATTGGCGCATCCCCCACTTCGAGAAGATGCTTTACGACAACGCCCAGCTCGCGACGGCGTATCTGGAGGCCTTTCAGCTCGACGGGGGCGCCGACCTCGCGGAGGCGGCGCGCTCGACCTTGGACTACGTGCTGCGCGACATGACGTCCCCCGAGGGCGGCTTTTACTCGGCCGAGGATGCCGACAGCCTGCCGCCCGAGACGGAGGCCTCCGGCCGCGCCGAGAAGCGCGAGGGCGCGTTCTATCTGTGGACGCACGCCGAGATCCTGGAGGCCCTGGGCCCCAAGGCGGGCGAGCTGTTCGCGCCGCGCTACGGCATCCGGCCGGAGGGCAACGCGGCCTTCGACCCTCAAGGCGAGTTCCGGGGAAAGAACATCCTTTATCAGGCGATGCCCGTCGCCGAGGCCGCGGCCGAGGCGGGGTTCTCGGAGAAAGAGGCCGAGCGGAGCCTCGCGGCCTCGCGCGAGATACTGCTCGCGCTGCGCGCCAAGCGGTCCCGGCCGTCTTTGGACGACAAGGTGCTGGCTTCTTGGAACGGGCTGATGATCAGCGCCTTCGCGAAGGGAGCTCAGATTCTTGGCGAGAGCCGCTACGCCGAGGCCGCCGAGAAGGCCGCGGCCTTCGTTCGCGTCCGTCTAATCGACGCGAAAAGCGGGCGTCTATATCACCGCTGGCGCGACGGCGAGCGCGCCGTTCCCGGCCTGGCCGACGACTACGCCTTTTACGTCCAGGGGCTCATAGATCTTTACGAGACCGTGCTCGACGCTCGCTGGCTTCAGCTCGCGGTCGCGCTGACCGGGGAGCAGCAGAAGCTTTTCTTCGACGCCGGGCGCGGAGGCTATTTCCTCTCCGCGGCGGACGACGACCGGCGGGCCTTGGTGCGCTTGAAGGACGACTCGGACAACGTCGAGCCGGCGGCGAGCTCGATCGCGGCGCTCAACCTGCTGCGTCTCGCGCAGTTCACCGGCCACGAGGAGTGGCGCAAGGCCGCCGAGTCCACCTTGGCCGCCTTCGGCTCCAGGCTGCGCGAGCATCCCTTGTCGTTGACCGCGATGCTCGCCGCGCTGGATTTCCAGCGGACTCCGCCCCGCCAGGTCGTGATCGCCGGCCGCCGCGGCGCGCCCGACGCTTCCGCCCTGGTAGAGCGCGTCCACCGTCGTTTCGCGCCGAACAAGATACTCATGCTCGCCGAGGATATATCCGCGTCGGGCATGAAACTCCCTCCGATCGACGGCAAGGCCGCGGCCTACGTCTGCGAGAACTGGACCTGCCGCCTCCCCGTCACCGACCCCTCCGCTTTGGACGCCCAACTCGACCAATAGTCGTGGTAGGATAGAAGCATGGCCTTCAAAGAGCTTTCGAAGACCCTGCTGATCGCCTCGGCGGCGGCCGTGACGGCCTTCCTTATGATAGGGCTTTTAGGAGAGGAGGGCGGGGGCGACGGCGGAAGCAAGGTGCGCGGTTCCCCGGAGAAGCCGCCGGCTCCGCATAACGGCCACGGCCTTAAGGCGGCCGCTGCGACCTTGAAGCGCCGTCGGCGCGCGCCGCCCAAGCCGTCGGCGGGTTAACCTACCAGGCAGGAGGCGGCGTTCGCAGCGCCGTCCGGTTCCTGCTCGCGGCAAGGCTGCGGTTCAACTTTGACATCCAGCGGGCCAGCCGGGGATCCGTGGTCGCGACGAATTTGAATAGCGCGGCCAGGGAGTCGAGCTGGTCGAGCAGTTCGCGCTGCTCGGGGTTGCGCTTCGTGAGGCGCCCCCAGTCGGCCTCTCCTGCCAGCGCCGTGATCGCCAACCGCGCGGCTCTCTCGTTGCCGTTCAAGGGCTGAAAATTCTTCCACAAGTTCGCTCCATCGGCGAGCAAGGCCAGCCACATCGAGACCGGCTCGCTTTCCAGTCTGCGGATCAAGGAGTGCAGCCCGCGCGCCTGGAAAGCGTCGATGAGCTCCGGGTCGCGAGCCGCGTCTCCCTCGTGATAGGTCTCCTCGAGAAGTTGGCCCCGGACATGCGCGAAGCCCGAATCATGTCTCGCCAACTCGCGGGCCGAGGAGGCGAGACGCTCAAGGTCATCTCCCACCCAGCCGGCGCTGGGGCCGGTCAGTCGCAGACTGGCGGTGTCGAGCGTCCCCGTGAGGACCCCCAGCAGGCGCCGCGCCGCCGTCCGGGACTGGGGAGTTCTTCCGGACTTCTTAGCGTAGCTTTCCTGCAGGAGGATGGACAGCCGATCGCGAAACGGGCTCTCCTCAAGCGAGAGAAGCTGGTCGCCCAAGGCCTGGGTTTCCGCCTGCGTCAAAAGCGAGGTCCCGGGCGCGACGGGGATCGCCTTCGGGGCGGCTGCGGCCGCGCGGTCGAAGAGAGTTCCCAGCTCCGCCGCGGCGCCTTCGGGGACGGCGGCCCCGCGCGAAGGAGAGAGCGCCTCTCGCGTCCGGCTTAAGGCATCGACAAGCTCGGGGCGCGACGCGGCGGCGTGATTGAAATCGTGAACCGCCGCATCGAGCTTGTCGAGCGGCGCGGCGAGGCCGGGATTCGCGGGACGGATATCCCCCATCCGGGCCGCTCCGGTAAAGGAGGGGAGCGCGACGCGGGCTGCCTGCTCGGACGGCGACAGCGCCGGGGGGAGCTGGCCGAGGTTGGCTTGCAGCGACAAGCCCGTCAGCCATTGGGAATGAGGCAGCGTCGACAGGCTGTCGAGCTGGCGTCCGAGGCTCTCGATGACGGGCCCGTCGAGAACGGGGGCCGGAACTCGGACGGGCTCGGAGGTCGCCGAGCTGGTGGAGGCGTTCCCTAGGAAAAACGAGAGGAGCAGCCCGATGACGCCGGCGGTCCGACGGGAGACGGCCATGCCGACAGTTTAGGTCAAACGGGGCCTCGTCGAGAGGGGCCTATTGGTCCCCTCTCCGCGGTTCAAAGGTCCCGGTTCGTCTTAGGCCGAAGGACCCCCCACCGGAGCGGCCGGCTTTACGGGCGGGAGGTCGACCTTGATGCGCAGATCGCGGAGCTGTTTGGCGTCGACCTCGGACGGGGCCTCGCTCAAGGGGTCGTAGCCGCGGGCGGTTTTCGGGAAGGCGATCACCTCGCGGATGGACTCCTCGCCGCAGAGCAGAGCGACGACGCGGTCGAAGCCGATGCCGATGCCGCCGTGCGGCGGGGCGCCGTGCTCGAGCGCGTCGAGCAAAAGGCCGAAGCGGCGCTGGGCGTCTTCCTTGTTATAGCCCATCAGCGCCATGATCCGCTCCTGGATCTCGCGGCGGTGGTTGCGCACCGAGCCGGAGCCCAGCTCGACGCCGTTCAGCACGAGGTCGTATTGGTGGCTGAGGACGGCGCCGGGATCGCCGTCCAGCTTCGGCATGTCCTCCTCGAGCGGCGCGGTGAACGGGTTGTGCGCGAAGGTCCAGCGCTTCTCCTCGGCGTCCCATTCCAGAAGCGGGAAGTGCTTCACCCACAGGAAGGCCCACGGGCGGCTGGGCTTCAGGCCGAGCTTGCCGATGAGCTCCTTGCGCAGGCCGCCCAGATGGACGGCGACCTCGGCCGGCTTGCCGGCCCCGAAGAAGGTGATGTCCCCCGCCTGGGCGCCGCAGCGCGCGGTCAAGGCCTTAAGCTCCTCGGCCGACAGGAACTTGGCGATCGGCGACTCGGGAACCAGCGCCCCGTCCTTCTCCTGCCAGCGTATCCAAGCCAGGCCCTTGGCGCCGAGCGCCTTCACGAGGTCGGTCAGCTTGTCGATCTCGGCGCGCGAGAGCGCGGCGTTCTTCGCTTGGATGAGGCGCACGGCCCCGCCCGAGCGGACGGTATCGCCGAACACCTTGAACGCGGAGCTTGCGAACAGGTCCGAGACGTCCTGGATCTCGAGGCCGAAGCGCACGTCCGGCTTGTCCGAGCCGTAGCGCAGCATCGCCTCGGCGTAGGTGAGGCTCTCGAAGGGGGTCGCGATGTCGACGCCGACGGCCTCCTTGAAGATCGTCTTCATCAAACCCTCGACCAAGGCGTGGATGTCCTCCTCCTTCACGAAGGACATCTCGAGGTCGATCTGGGTGTGCTCCGGCTGGCGGTCGGAGCGCAGGTCCTCGTCGCGGAAGTTGCGTGCGAGCTGGAAGTAGCGCTCGATGCCCGAGACCATCAGGATCTGCTTGAAAATCTGCGGCGATTGAGGCAAGGCGTAGAACGTCCCGGGAATGAGCCGGCAGGGCACGAGGTAGTCGCGCGCGCCCTCGGGCGTGGACTTCGTGAGCACCGGGGTCTCGACCTCGTAGAAGCCGTGGCCGTCCAAATAGCGCCGGGCGGCCTGGGCGGCTTTATGGCGCGTCGCGAGGTTCTTGAGCATCTTCGCGCGGCGCAGGTCGATGAACCGGTACTTGAGCCGCACTTCCTCGGAGACCTCGGCCGGGGAGGCGACCTCGAACGGGAGAACCTTGCAGGTGTTCAGCACGGTGATCGAGGAGGCGATGACCTCGACGCCGCCGCTCGGCATGCCAGGGTTCTCGGTGCCGGCCGGACGCTTCTCGACCGTCCCCTCCACGCGCAGCACGTACTCCGAGCGCAGCTTGTCGGCCAGCTCGAACACGTCCTTGGATTCCGGTCGCGCGACGACCTGCACGAGGCCCGAGCGGTCGCGAAGATCGAGGAACAAGACGCCGCCGTGGTCGCGGCGCGCGTGAAGCCAGCCGCACAGCCGCACGGTCTTCCCGGCATGCTCCGGGCGCAAAGAGCCGCAGGCGTCGCTCCTGAGGCTGGTGGAAAGTTCGGACACT
>CAZMIB010000012.1:0-32857 GCA_964566245.1 uncultured Elusimicrobia bacterium
GGGGGTCCTCCGAATGCCGGCTGGTGCGCCTGGGGCCGGGTTTACGGCGGGTGGATGTTCTTGTTGGGGTCCGGCGCCCGGTGGTCCGCGGCGCGCCGGTCGAGGCGCCCGGGGGGGGGCGCGGCGGCGGTCCACTCCGACGCGCGCAGCTCGCGCGTTTCCGCCGGGAAGTCCAGGGAGGCCCCGGCGTCGAGCTCCGCCTGCCGCGCCTCTCGCGCGGAGAGCAGCCGCTCGCGCGTCGCGCCGAGGCGGCGCTGCAGCGTCGCGACGAGGGCCAGGGCGCCCGGCGGCAGAGCCTCGTCGAGGCCGTCGACGCCGGAGGGTTCCGCGTCGACGCCGGCCGCCGCTTGGGGGAGTGCCATGCCTCGAATATAGCCCCCGCGTCCGGGCCTGTCAAGCGCGGCCGACGAGGCCGAATGTAAAAGATGGGCGACAGGGGCGTGAACGGCTAGAATTTGAGCGTTATCGAGAGGCGGTGGGAGTCGCCGAGCTTGCCGAACGGGGTCAGCGCGTAGTCGACGCGCAGCGTCCGGCCGGCATAGCCTCCGCCGAAGGAAATCCCGGCCATCCGCTGATCCAGCCCGTCCGCGCTCCGTCCGTTCCAGCCGGCGCGCAGCGCGAGGCCGCGGCGCCGGTCCTCGTCGGGGTACAGCACGAACTCGACGCCGGCGGCCGCGTAGGCGGCCCCGTCGCGCGGCATCACGCCTTCCGCGGCCAGCGACAAGGCTCCGAGCGTCAGGGCGCCGCCCGCGCGGTAGACGACCGGCAGGGGCTCCTCGTCGGTCCCGAAGCGCAGCCTGCCGAGCAGGTTCTGCGCGACCGCCGAGAGCCGGAGACGGTCGTCGAAATAGCGCGGGCTGAGCAGGCCCACGTCGAGCGCGCCGGTCTCGGCGTAGTCGAGGAGCTGGGAGCGCAGGTACTTCCCGGAGACGCCGACGGCCAAGCCCTCGAGCGGGCCCGCCTCGGAGCCGGTCACCTCCGAGGCGATCGAGGCCGCGACCGCGACGTCGTGCGGCTGGAAATAACCCAGCTCGGCGCCGTTGGCGTCGGTCTGCGCGACCGGCCCGCCGTTGACGTACTGCGCGGAGATCCCGTAGGCGAATTGGTCCCCGACGCGCTGGGCGTAGCCGAGGTAGTCGTAGTAGATCTGCTGGATGTAGAGGCCGTGCATCAAGGTCAGCGCGCGGCCGTCGACTTGGACCAGAGCCGCGGGGTTCCAATACGGCGCGGTCCCGTCGTCGGCCAAGGTGGAGAGCGCCTCGCCCATCGCGATGCCGCGCGCGCCGACCGGCAGCCTGAGGAACTGCCCGCTGGAGGTGCCCAGGTCCGAGGCCTGGAAGTCAGCCCGCGCCGGAGCCGCGAGCGCCGCGAGCACCGCGAGCGCCCCGAGCGCGGTCGACGGGTTCGGGGGAAATTTCATCGCTCGATCACCACCTTAACGACCTTGCGCTGGCCGCCGCTTTCGATCATCGCGAGGTAAAGCCCGCTCGCGACGTTCTGGCCCCAGGCGTTCCGGCCGTCCCAGGTCGCGACTCCGGTCCCGGAGGCGGTGAGCTGGCTCAACTGCTGGCCGAGCGCGGTGAAGACCCGCACGCTCGCCCCCGCGGGCATGTTCGTGAGGCTGACCGCTCCCGCGTTCTGGCCGGGGCGGAACGGGTTCGGGTAGACCTTGACCGCCGAGAGGTCGACGGCGGGATCGACCTGCATCACCTGGAACGTCGAGAAGTGCGAGGTCTGCGCGGTGACCGTGCGGCTCGCCGGGTCCGCCGTGGAGGGCAGAGGAGCCCAGCGGTTGCGGACGTCGTCGTGGCGCGCGATCACGAACCGGGTCTGAGTATGCCCGACCGCGTCGGAGGCTCGGTAGGGCAGCGTGATCGTGACGAGTTTGGCCGGCTGCAGGCCGTTGAACGAGATGTCGACGCTTTGCCCGATCGGCGTGACGACGGCGTCGTCGGACAGCGGCGGAGGGGCCGAGGCGAGCACGGTCACGCGCGCGTCGACCGGCACCGGGAACGACCCCGCCGGGATCTGGAGGTCGATCGTCCCGAAGCTCGTCGGCACGGAGACCGTTCCCCCTCCTCCTGCCGCGATGCCTCCGGTTCCGCCGTCCAAGGTTTGCGTCGAGCCCAGCGAGACGAAGGCGGTCGGTATCGCGGGGGAGTCGTTGTTCTCGGCGCGGACGTGCGCGAAGTAGGTGGTCGCGAAGGTCAGGCCCGAGAAGGCGACGCTCGTGCCGGTGGTCGCGCTCGAGGCCGTCAGCGGGACGAAGCCGGGAGCCGTCGAGACCTCCGCGCGGTAGACGGTCCCGCCGGGGTCGCCGTTGGCGGCCCACTGCAGCGTGAAGCCGTCCAGTAGGATCGCGGCGAAGGACGGGCTGCCTGCGGCCGGGGGCAGCGCCAAGGTCGAGGTCGAGGCCGAGGGGCCGTAGGCGCTGAAGATTCCCCCCGCGCCGAGAGCCTTCACGCGCGCGAAGTAGGTCGTGTTGGCCGAGAGCGGCCCGGCGAAAGTCGCGAAGGCGTTGAGGGTCGCGCTCGAGGCGGCAAGCGGCGAGAAGGCCGCGTTGATGGAGAGCTCGGCGTAGAAGGTGGTGCCGGCCGGATCGGCGCTGGGCCAGGCCACGGTCATCGACGTCGGGAAGACCGCCGAGAACGTGGGCTTGCCCGGGGCCGAGGCCAAGGTCGTGGTCGCGACCGTGACGTCGAAGGCGGTCGGATTGCCGGAGGCGTCGAAGGCCTTCACGTGCATGAAGTAGACCGTGTTCGGGGCGAGGGCCGTCCCCAGGCCCAGCGTGGCGGAGGTGTTGAGCGTCCGGCTCGAGTCGTTGACCGAGCCGAACGCGGGATCGTCGTCGACGTCGGCTTGGTACTGCGTCCCCGGCGGGTTGCCGTTGGCCTGCCATGAGAGCGCCGCCGTCTTGATGGCGACCCCCGCGGCCGCCGAGCCCGAGGGCGGGCTGGCCGTGGTCCGTTGGGGCCCCAGGCTCGTGAACGAGGTCGGGATCCCGGCGTGGTTGATCGCGAGCACGCGCGCGAAGTAGACGGCGTTGGGGGCCAAGGTCGAGGTCGAGAGAAAGGTGTTGAACGTGAACGAGCTCTGCAGGACCGGGGCGAAGCTCGCCGTCGCGGCCAGGTCGCAGCGGTAAAGCGTCGGCCCGCCGGGGTCGTTGCCTCCGGTGGTCCAGTTGGCCGTGAACGCCGCGCTCGAGACGCCCGAGTACGGGGCGGCCCCGGGAGGGAGGGCCAAGGTAGGGACCGCGCCCAGGGCCAGCGCCCGGGTCGGCTGGCCGGCCCCGTTGACCGCGACGACCTGGAAGAAATAGGTGACGTTCGGCGAGAGCCCGGCGTGGGAGTCCCCGTCGTCGCCCGGCGAGCCGCCGGCGACCGTGATCGAGCTCGTGATCGTGGCGAAGTTGTCGGTCGAGGCCGCGTGTATGAAGGTCGTCGCCGTCGGGTTCGGGTTGTTCCAGGCCAAGGTGATCTGGCCGAAGGTCACGTTCGTGAACGTGGCGACGGCCACGGCCGGCAGCGGCGCCTGCGCGAAGGTGAAGGTCGAGCCCAGGAGCGCGCCGCCGGAGCCCGGCACGAGGCTCCCGTTCTTGCCGTTCGCCCGGACCTCGGCGAAATAAAGCGTGTTGGAGGCCAAGCCGGCGATGCTGGCGGTCGTCGCCTGCACCGTGGTCGACGCGGTGAGCGGGCCCGGGAAGGTCGCGTCGGTGGACATCGAGACGAGGTAGGAGGTGTCGGCCGGGTTGGCGGGGCCGCCGCCGTTCACTCCCGCGGTCCAGAAGGCGCTCAGAGTCCCGGTCGAGCCCGCTCCGCTCGGGAACGCTCCGGCGGAGACGCCGGGGCCGGCGGAGACCGGAGCGACGGGATCGGTCGCGGTCGAGACGCCGACGCCGTCGAAGGCCGTCGCCGTCCCGCCGTGGCCGATCGTCTGGACGCGCAAGAAGTAGGTCGTGTTCGAGGCCAGGCCGCCGAAGGCGGCGGACAGGTTGTCGGTCCGGCTGGACGCGTTCACGGACGAGAAGCCGTCGGTCGAGATCTGCGCGAGGTAATGCGTGCCCGCGGGGTCGGCGTTGCTCGACCAGCTCAAGGTCGCGCCGCTCGACGTGACTCCCCCCGCCGCCGAGCCCGAGGGAGGGTTCGCCAAGGTCGCGCTGGCCGCGTAGGTCAGGAACGCGGAGGGTACGCCGGCATAGTTGAAGGCCCTTAGGCGGATGAAGAAGGTGGTGTTGGGCGTCAGTCCCGTGAAGGAGTCCGAGACGACCGTGTTGGAGGCGACGAGAAGCGGGCCGCTCGAGACGCTCGAGACGAAGCCCGCGTCGGTCGCGATGTCGCGGACGAAGGTCGTCGTGCTGGGGTTCGGGTTTTTCCACGAAAAGGCGAGCGAGGTCGTCGTCGGCGGCCCGAAGCCGACCGCGGTCGGCGAGCTGGCCAAGGTCGGGGTCGAGGCGAGGACATAGCCGAAGTCGCTCGCGGTCGAGACCTTGACCTTGAAGTAGTACGTCGTGTTCGCGAGCAAGGACGGGCTTCCGAAGCCGAGCTTCTGGGTGCCGACCGCCAGCGTCCGGGAGGAGTTGACCGTCGTGAAGTTGTCGGTCGAGAGCGCGACCAGGGGCGCCTCGACGGCCGGCACGTCCAGCGACCAGCCCGCGGTGAACGAGCCGGTCGAGACGCCGCTCAGGGAAAGATTGAAGACCATGATCGTCAGCGTGGTCGCCGAGCCGAGGGAGGTCGGCGCCGTGGAAACGCCGTTCTTCCCGTTCGCGCGGACCCGGGCGAAGTGCCGCGTGCCGGCGGGAAGGCTCGCGAAGTCCGCGGACAGGGCCTGCACGGTCGCGGAGGACTCCGGCGGGACGAAGGTCGCCATGGTGGAAAGCTCGACCAGGTAGGCCGTGTCCGCGGGATTGCCGTTCGCCGTCCATTGAGCGCGCAGCGAGCCGGTCGTCACGTTGATGATCGGCCCCGCCCCCGGCGCGGCGGCGGCGGTCGCGGTCGAGCCCAGGTTCGTGAACACGGTCGGGTGGCCGGACCCGTTGATCGCGAGGACCCGGGCGAAATAGGTCGTGTCCGCGGTCAAGGTCGTGGTCGAGAGCGAGGTGTTGAACGTGAACGAGCTTTGGAGGATCGCCGAGAAGTCGGACACGGCCGCGATGTCGACCTGATAAAGCGTCGCCCCGCCGGGGTTGTTGCCGGCGCTGGTCCAGTTGACCGTCAACGCGCTGAGCCCGACGTTGGAGTACGCGGACGCGCCGGGGGGCAGCGCCAAGGTCACGGTCGAGCCCAGGCTCAGCGGCGTCGAAATGAAGCCGTTCGGGTTGACCGCCGCGACCTGGAAGAAATAGGTCGCGTTCGGCGCGAGCGAGAGCTGGACGTCGGAGACGTCGCCCGGGGCGGCCGGGGCCGAGGTGATCGAGCTGGTCACGGTCTTGAAGCCGTCGGTCGAGGCCGAGTGGACGAAGGCGGTCGGGCCGGGATTGGGGTTGCTCCAGCTCAAGATCGCCTGGTTGGTGTCCACGCTCGTGAAGGTCGATGCCGCCAGCGCGGGGTTGGGGGCCAGCGCGAAGGTGGGCGTGGAGCCGAGGACCACGCCGCCCGCGCCGGGGGCGAGGCTGCCGTTCTTCCCGTTGGCCCTGACCCGGGCGAAGTATGCGGTGTTCGCCGCCAAGCCTCCGAAATCGGCGGACAAGGCCTGGACGGTCGCGGACATCGACAGGGGCGAAGGCGCGAACGAGGCGTTCGTCGACAACTCGACGAAATAAGCGGTGTCGGACGCGTTCGCGAGGATGGGGCCGGCGCCGCCCGGGCCCCAGCGCGGGCGCAGCGTGCCGGTGCTGACCACCACGATCTCGGGGCTGACCACGGTCGGGGGAAGCGGGTCGGTGGCGGTGGCGATGGAGACGTCGAATTGAGTCGTCGTCCCGCCGTGGCCGAGCGTCTGGACGTGCAGGAAAAAGGTCGTGTTCGGCACCAACGGCACGGAGGGCACGGAGAGCTGGGCCGGATCGGCCAGGTTAAGGGTCGCGGCGAGGTTGTCGGTACGGCTGGAAATGTCGATGGTCGCGAAGTTATTGGTCGAGACTTGGACCAGGTAATGCGTTCCGGCCGGGTTTCCTCCGCTCGACCAGGACAAGGTGACGCTGCTGGTCGTCACGCCGGCGGCGGCCGAGCCCGAGGGCGGGTTCGCCAAAGTGGCGCTGGCGGTGTAGGTTAGGAAAGGGGACGGGAGGCCGGCGTCATTGAAGGCGCGCAGGCGCACGAAGAAGGTCGTGTTCGGAGCGAGGCCCGAGAATAAGTCCGCGACGACGGCGTTGGAGGCCGCGTTGACCGTGCCGCTCGCGAGGAGCGAGGCGAAGCCGGGATCGATCGAAATCTCGCGGACGAAAGTCGTCGTGCTGGGATTGGGGTTCTTCCACGCGAACGGGACGGAGGTCGTCGTCACGGGGCCGAAGCCGACCGCGGTCGGGGAGCTTGCCAAGGTCGGGGTCGAGGCCACGATATAGGCGAAGTCGTTCGCGGTCGAGACCTTGATCTTGAAGAAATAGGTGGTGTTCGAGAGCAGCGACGGGGTCCCGAAGTCGACCGACTGCGCCCCGATCGCCAGCGTCTGAGAGGCGCTCACGGTGGCGAAATTGTCGGTCGAGAGCGCGACCAGCGGCGACTCGGCTCCCGGCGAGTCCAACGACCACGTCGCGGTCAGGGAGCCGGTCGAGACTCCCCCCAGCGCGAGGTTGAAGACCATCGGGGTCCCGGTGTTTGTTCCCCCGAGCGAAACGCGCGACGTGGGGACGCCGTTCTTGCCGTTCGCGCGGACCTGGGCGAAGAACGGCGCGCCCGCGGGCAGATTCGCGAAGTCGGCGAACACGGCCTGCACCGTCGCCGCGGCCATGAGCGGCGCGAAGGTGGCCATCGTCGACAGCTCGACCAAATAGCTCGTGTCCGCGGGGTTGCCGTTGGCGGTCCACTGCGCGCGCAGGGAGCCGCTCGTCACGTTGACGAACGGCGCGGCCCCCGGCGCGGCCGCGTAGGTCGCGGTCGAGCCCAGCGACAGCGCGGCGGTCCCGAGGCCGTTGACGTTCACCGCCTGGACCTGGAAGAAGTACGTGGTGTTCGGGGCCAGGCCGCTTTGGGTGTTCACCGGCGCGCTGTTCGCGGACGCCGACGTCGTTCCCGAGCTTGTCAGCGGCGGCGGGAAGGAGGGATCGGTAGAGACTCCGACCACGAATTGAGTGAGGGAGGGGTTGGGGTTGAACCAGATCAAGGTGGCGCTTTGCTGGTCGGCGAGAAGGATGCCCGGGGAGACGGCGGTCGGAGCCAAGGCCAAGGTGGCTGTCGAGGCGGCCAGATAGTTCGAGTCGCCCGCGGTCGAGAGCTTGATCTTGAAGAAATAGGTCGTGTTCGCGAGCAAGGACGGGGCGCCGAAGCCGACCGACTGCGCTCCGAGCGACAAAGTCCGCGAGGAGTTCACGGTCGCGAAGTTGTCGGTCGAAAGCGCGACGAGCGCCGACTCGGAGGCCGGGGAATCGAGCGTCCAGCTCGCGGTGAAGGAGCCGGTCGTCACCCCGATAAGCTGGATATTGGTGACCGTCGGAGGCAGCGTGCGCGTGGAGCCGAGCGAGGTCGGCGTCGTGGCCACGCCGTTCTTGCCGTTCGCGCGGACGCGCGCGAAGAACAAGGTTCCGGCCGAGAGGCCGGTGAAGTCGGCGCTTACGGCCTGGACCGTCGCCGAGGCCGTCAGCGGCGCGAAGCCGGCCGCGGTCGAGAGCTCGATCAGATAGGCCGTGTCCGCGGGATTGCCGTTCGCCGTCCATTGAGCGCGCAGCGAGCCGGTCGTCACGTTGACGAATCCCGCCGCGCCCGGCTGGGCGGCATAGGTCGCGGTCGAGCCCAAGGACAGAACGCCGGTGACGATGCCGTTGAGATTGGCTCCCTGGACCTGGAAGAAATAGGTCGTGTCGGGCGAGAGCCCGCCCTGGGAGAGCGCGCCGATGCCGTTGGCGGCCACCGTCACCGGGATCGAGCTTGTCGCCGGCGGCGCGAAAGACGAGTTGGTCGAGATCCCGACCATGAACTGGGTCGGCGAGGGATTGGGGTTCGACCACAGCAGAGAGACGCTGCCTTGATCGGCGAAGGGTATCGACTGTCCGACCGAGACGGCGGCCAAGGCCAAGGTCGCCGTCGAGGCGAGGACATAGGCGCCGTCGCCCGCGGTCGAAACCTTGATCTTGAAGTAGTAGCTCGTGTTCGCGAGCAAGGACGGGGAGCCGAAGCCGACGGATTGCGTCCCGACCGCCAAGGTCCGCGAGGAGTCGACGGTCGCGAAATTGTCGGTCGAAAGCGCGACCAGCGGCGCCTCGGCGGAGGGCGCGTCCAGGGTCCAGCTCGCGGTGAACGAGCCGGTCGAGGGATTGATCAGCGCGACGCCGGCGACCATGAGGCTCGCCGTGTTCGCCGAGCCGAGCGAGGTTTGAGTCGTATTCACGCCGTTCTTTCCGTTCGCGCGCGCGCGCGCGAAGTAGGGCGTGCCCGGCGTCAGGCCGTTGAAGTCCGCGAACAGGGCCTGGACCGTCGTTCCGGCCGTCAGCGGGTTGAAGTTGGACATCGTCGAGAGCTCGATCAGGTAGGCCGTGTCCGAAGGGTTGCCGTTCGCGGTCCACTGGGCGCGCAGGGAGCCGGTCGTCAGGTTGATGAAGGCCGCGACTCCCGGGGCGGCCGCGTAGGTGATCGTCGAGCCCAGGCCCAGGAAGGCGGTGGAGACGCCGCCGTCGCTCAGCGCCTGAACCCTGAAGAAGTAGGTCGTGTCGGGCGCGAGCCCCGAGTGGAAGAAGCTCGCGGCGCCCGGCCCGTGCTGGCCCGAGGTCAGCGCGTTCGTCGGAGTCTGGAAGGCCGGGTCGGTGGAGGCCTGGGTGACGTACTGCGTGATCGGCGGGTTGGGATCGGTCCATTGCAGGACGGCGCCGGAGGCGTTCGTGAGGAATATGGCCGGAGAGAACGCGGTCGGCGGCAAGGCCAAGGTGAACGTGGAGATCGTGACGGAGTTAGCGCTTTCCAGCACGCCGTTGGCCGCGGTGACCTGGATGGAGTACGTCGTGTTGGCGGCCAGTCCGGTCTCTATAAAGGAAGGGCCGGCCGTCTGGGCGATCAGCACCGTGGGGTTGGTGGCGTAGTAGACCCCGTAGGCCTGGACGTTGAACTGCGCCGGCGAGGCGGCCCAGGTCCAGCTGATCGAGGAGGTCCCCAATACCGCGCTCGCGAGCCCGGTCGGCGCGGGCGGGGGCGCGGGCAAGGTCAGATTGAATGCCCCGCGTCCGTAGCTCGCCGCGACGAGCTGGCGCGTGGCGGCGTTGAAGGCCAACTCGTTGATGATCAGGCCCGAGGGGATGCCGGAGCTGACGTTCGACCATGTATTCCCCCCGTCGATGCTGTTGAAGACCCCGACGTCCGAGCCGGCCAAAAGGCAGCTCGGCGCGGACGTGTCGATCACTATCGAGTTGAAGGGGGCGTCGGGGAGCCCCGCGCTGGCGTTCGTCCAGGTATGGCCGGCGTCGGTGCTCTTGTAGACGTGGGACAAGGGCGTGTCCATGGTCCCGAAGTCCGCGAGCGTGACGTAGACCGTGCTCGTGCTTCGCGGATCGACCGCGATCGAGGTGACCTCCTGGGTGATGTTGCTGGACAACTGGAACGCGTCGCTGAGCGGCCCCCCGGTCGCGCCGCTCGAGACCAGCACCCATTTCGCGCTGAAACCATCCGCGGCGTTGGTCGTCAGGAAGACGCCCTCCAAGGAGTTCGGATCGTAGCGCTTGGCGGCGTAGATGACGTTGGAGTTGCCGGGGGCTACGCCGAGGGCCGAAATCCCGAATCCCCCCAGGACCGACGTCGCGACGCCGACGTTGACCCAACTCGTTCCCGAGTCATGGCTCTCCCAGGCGCTCGCGTAGCCCAAAATGATGTGGCTGGAGTTCGCGGGGTCGAGATAGAAAGGGATGTCCCCGACCTCGTTTCCCGTGACGGCGTCGGGCGGGGTGATCTCGGTGAACGTCGCTCCGGCGTTGCTGGTCATGAAGAGCGAGTGGCTGGTGTTGGTTCCGTACATTTTCTGGCTGTTGGTCTGGTCGATCCTGGACCGGGTGCCGTCGCCGCTCCCGACCCATAAATGCCATGCCCCGCCGTCGCCGTTATAGCGGGAGTTGTCGTTGTCCTGGGCGCCCATCGCCATCGCTCCGTCGGCGCTGACGTCGGCGCTGTTCATCAACATGCCCGGCAGGTCGGCGTTGTCGTTGATCCAGCTCGCTCCGCCGTCGCTCGAGCTCCAAATCCCGCCGTCGTTGCCCAGGTACATGACGTCGGTGTTGCTCGGGGCGAAGGCGAAGGCATGTTGGTCTACGTGGATTTGGAGGGCGCTGCCGTTGCCGGTGTTGAAGAAGTTCTGGATGCCGTAAGCCGAGAACGTGTTCCCCCCGTCCGTCGAGCTGGAAGGGTCGATGCCTCCCAGGAAAATGCGGTCGGGGCGGACCGGATCGACGCCGAGGTATTGGTTGTAGACGTCCTGGGAGATGCAGAAGCCGTCCGCGCCGTGAAGCTGATTGAACGTCGAGCCGCCGTCCGTAGACATGACCAGAATGCAGGGGGCGTTGGAGCCGTACGTGGCGCTGTTGAAGGAGCCTCCCCCGAAGGTGGCGTAGAGCGTGGAGCCGACCATGGTCAGTTTCCCGAGGTTGCCGTTCGGGTTGGCCATGACGACGGTTTCGTTGCTTCCATCGGAGTTCATCTTGACGATCCCGACGTCCTCCATCGCGTAGATGATCGAGGGATCGGTGCTGTCGACCACGACGTCGAAGGCGGTATGCGGCGTTCCGATCGGGATCCAGGTCGTCCCGCTGTTGGGGGATACGAAGATACCCGGATCGTTCTGGTTCGTCTGGCCCGCCACGGCGGCATAGAGCTTCGTCTGGGTCGGCGAGCCCGAGGTTCGGGGATCGACGGCGAGCTTGTTGACGACCTGTCCGGAGAACATGTTCGTTCCGAGCACGGTCCAGGTCGCGCCGGAGTCCAGCGAGCGATAGACGCCGACGCCGCTCAAGGAAGGCTGAAAGAAAGCGGAGCTGCCGAAGTAGAAGTTATCGCCGGTCCCGGCGTAGATGATATTGGGAGCGGTGGTGTCGATGGCGATGCTTTGGATCTGCTGGGAGGGCAGGCCGTCCGTCAAATACGTCCAATGGGCGCCCGAGTCGAGCGACTTGGCGAGTCCGGAGAACGCCAAGCCGGCGTACACGATCTCGGGGTGGGTCGGATCCACGACCAAGGCGGTGGCGCGCACGGTGCTGGTCGTGGTCGGGGCTCCGTAAAAGGAGTCGCGGACGACGCCGCCATGGACCGGATAGGTCCAAGGAACCGTGAGAGTCTGGGTCGGCAGGGCGCCGCTTCCGAAAAAGCGGCCGCCGCGCGAGAACGGCGCGGATTTAGGCCCGCCCTGAAGCGGGCTGAGCGGCAGACGCGACGCCGCGTCGATCGCGCGCAGGCGCGAAGGCGCGGCCGGGCTCCCGTTGGGCGTCCTGCGCCGCTTATAGAAATCCTCGATCCCGCGGCGCTTGGTTTTAGGGTCGACGTACGAACGTGTTTGGGCGGAGGCTAGCGCGGCCAGCGATAGCAACGCTATCGCCGCCGCCGAGAGGGCCGGCCGCCGACCTTTCCCTTCGGTCATGCTCTTCCTTGTTTAGGGCTCCAAAAGCTTCTTCTGTATCTCGAAGATCGACTCCTCGGCCGCGGGGATCTTGCCCGGGAAGCGCAGCGTCACCGAGAGGCGGTGGGTCGCGCCGAGCTCGCCCATCGGCAGGAAGGCGTAGTCGAACGAGAGCAGCGAGATCGTCAGCCCGGCCCCGAAGGCGAGGCCGCTGGACTCGCGCAGGTCGGACAAGGTCAACGTGTTGATTCCGGCGCGCAGCGCGCCGCGTATCTCGGGGCCGAGGCTCGCGGTGAGCTCGGTCCCCCCCGCGAAATAGAGGCCGTTGCCCTTAGGCAGGACCGCGTCGGCCGAGAACAGCCAGTTCTTGAGCAGCGGGTACGAGGCCCCGGCCCGGAAGGTGGTCGGCAGCGGGTCGGAGGCCTGGTCGTACCTGAGGCCGCCGCCGATGTTCTGGACGACGAGCCCGGCTTTCAACCTGTGGCCGTCCGGGAAGTCGTAGCGCGAGAGGATGCCGACGTCGACGGCGAAGGCCGACGCGCTCTCGACGATCGTCGAGCGCAACAGCTTCGCGTTCACGCCGAAGCCGTACTGCTCGTTGCCGAACGAGACGAAGTCCAGGTCGCGCGCGTAGCTCAGCGTGTAGACGTAATCGCGCGGGTGGAAGGCCTGGGTGTCGAGATTGTTGACGTCGGTGCCGTCGATCGAGCCGTAGTCCAGGTACTGTACCGAGCCGCCGACCAAGGTCCGGGGCGAGAGGCGGCTGACGAACGAGACGTTGTCGTAGTAAATGCTCGCGAGGTACGGCGCGTGCGTGAACGACAGGGAGGCCTTCGGGACGAGCACGAGGGCCCCCGGGTTCCAGAACACCGCGCTCGCGTCGTCGGCCACGGAGGTGAACGCCTCCCCCATGCCGATCGCGCGCGCGCTGGGGCCCAGGCTGAGGGCCGCGCCGGACGTGGTCCCGCGCCCGGTCCGGCTGAAGAAATCCGCGCGCGCGGATGGGGCGAGGAGAAGAAGGGCCAAGGCCAAGAACGTCCGGAACCCCTCACCCCCACCCTCTCCCTTAGGGAGAGGGCGCTTCCCTGGTGTCGTGTTCATCGCTCCACCGCCAGCTTGATGATCTTTTTAGTTCCTTGATACTCGATCAGGCCTAGATAGACCCCGCTCGCGACCTTGAACCCGCTCGTGTTGACTCCTTCCCAGCGGGCGGTCCCGGCCGCGTCGGCCGCCGCGTCGAAGACCAGCTCGCCGCGCAGCGTGAAGACGCGCCAGCGCGCGCCGGGCGGGACGTTGCGCAGCGTCACGTAGCCCTGCCCCCGGCTCAGATAAAGCGGGTTCGGAAAGACCCGGGCCGCGTCGACGGTCGCCGGCGGGGCCGGGGCCTGGACGATCTGGAAGATCGAGAGGTGGTTCAGGCGCGCGGTCAGCGTCCGCGCGGTCGCGTCGACGGCCGTGGGCAAGGCGACGCAGGTCCCGGTCGCGTCGTCGTAGCGCACGAGCTGCAGCAGGCCGGCCGTGGCGCCCACGGCCTCGGCGGCCGAGAAGCCGACCGTCAGCGTGACGGGCTGCAAGGGCTGCTGGTAGGGGCTCATGATCACGCTGATCGCGGCGGTGCTGGCCCCGAGGGTGACCGGTCCGCAGGGCGCGGTCCCGGTGTCGATGATCGTCAGCGTGTAGGCCTGCGTGAAAGTGTTCGAGGCGACCGCCAGCGACACGAAGCGCTGGCCCAGGAGGCCGACGAGCAGGGCGTTCTGGCCCGGCTGGAAGGTCCCCTGCTGGAAGGCGTTGGACGTCGCGGTGATCGTCGAGGCCGAGGCGCCGCCGACCGGAGGCGCCAGGTTGCCGAAGGCGTTGATCGCCTGGACGTGGAAGAAATGCGCGGTCGCGCTGGAGATCGGCAGGCCGTTCGACGAGTAAGAGTTGATGAACGCGAAGGTCGAGGCGGTGAGGACCGTGGAGGTCGCCCCCCCGACCGGGCCGTAGCTGAGCAGGAACGGCGTTCCGGCGGGGTTGCCGTTCGCGCCCCAAGCCAGGGCGAACGAGGTCGAGCTAACGAAGGTCAGAGTCAGGCCGGTCGGCGGGGCCGCGGCGGTGAACGTCGAGGCGATCATCGCGAGGCTTTGCCCGGTCGTGTTCGCGGCCAGCACCTGGACCTGATAGGAGGTATTCGGCGTGAGGCCGTTTTGCGCGAAGGTGTTCGCGGTCTGCGAGGCGACGAAGACGAAGGCGCCTCCGTTCGTCGCCGAGCTGACGGCGTAGGAGAACGTGCAGGCGGGGATCGCGTTGTCCCAACTCCACGAGAGGGCCGTCGAGCTGACGACGACCGCCGGATTCAGGACCGGGACCGCCGGGATCACGGTCGTGACGCGGACGTTGAACGGGTTGGAGACGACGGTCGTTCCCGTCGTGTCTTGAACGAGGAACACCGCCCAGTTCCGGTTCGAGCAGCTTACGTACTGGGCTCCGGCCGCGCGCGTGCGGGCATGGACGATGCTCTGCGAGCCGGGACCGCTGAAGGTCTCGCCGTCCAGGGACACCGAGGAGGGGTCGACCACGTAGGTCCAGTGGCCGCTGCCGAGGCTGCCGTCCGCGGAGTCGGCCGACCAGCGCATGGCTCCGGAGTCGAAGCTCGCGGCGACCTGGTCGTCAGAGAACGCGACGTTGGACAGCTTCACGTCGTCGATGAGGCCGCGGAAGCGCCGCAGGGGATTTCCGGAGGCGTCGAGCAGGCTGCCGACAGCGAAGGGAAAGGCGGTGTCGCTCGCGGCGCCGGCCGTGACGCTGGAGGTCAGGACGCCGTTGACATAGATCCGGAGGAGCACGCCGTCGAACGTCATGGCGGCATGAACCCATTCGGGGCTGGCGGGATGGGCGCCGTCGAACGGCACGGTCGAGGTGAACACCTTGGTCCCGTTCAGGTAGCCGACGAGGCTCGGCTGGCTCTGACCCGAGGCGTTCGCGCTGGAGACGCCGAGGTAGTAACCCAGCCCCGCGTCGGCGCTCTTGCCGGCGATGATGAAGCTTCCCGTTTGGGCGTCGGGCAGCGCTTGGAGCGCGAACCAGGCCTCGAGGGTGAACGGCGAGGCGGTCAGATCGAGAGCGCTGTTCACCCCGGGGTCGTTGATGCGTATGAAGTTCGTGGTGCCTTGGGCCGTGAGGTCGAACTGTGCCGCGCTGCTGAAGGCCACTTGGCTCAGCGAGGCTCCGGCCAAGGTGGGGCTCGAGCACGCGACGCCCCTGCAGCCCAAACGCGCGTCGAAGCCGTTGGGCGACGAGTCGAAGGTCGACGTGGTCCCGGGCACGAGGTTGGTCAGCAGGTCCATATGCAGCATCAGCACGGTGGAGCCCGCCGAGGCTCCCAGGGGTTGAACCCCCGCGCGCAGTCCGGGCGTCGCTTCGTTGAACTGGACGCCGACGAGAGGCGTGGCGACCGTGACCGTGGAGGTCAGGCCGTTGAGCGTCCCCGACGTCCCGGTCAGCTCGAAGGTGGAATTGTCGAAGGCCGGGGCGGCCGAAAGGAGCGCCGCCAAGGGCAGCAAGGAAAGCGACACAACCGTCGCTCGCGCGGTCATGAGCAGGGTCTTAGCAGTATGCTTTGAATCTGTTACAGAAACATTGATGTTTTCCCGCCTTTTTTCGGGGGCGCTCATCGCTCCACCGCCAGCTTGATGACCTTGCGGTCGGAGCCCGAGTCCAGCACCGCGAGGTAGACGCCGCTCGCGACCGGGCTTCCATGCTCGTTCTTCGCGTCCCAAGCCGCCAGGCCGGCGTCGTTGGCCTGGACCTCGGCCACCTGCTCGCCGCGCAGCGTGAACACGCGTATCAGGCTGCCGCCGGGGACGTCCCTGAACGTGAAATAGCCCTGGCCCCGGCTCGGATAAAGCGGATTCGGATAGACGCGCGGCGCGGCCAGCGTGGCCGGAGGGGCCGCCGCCTGGACGATCTGGAACGTCGAGAGGTGGTTCGTCTCCGCGGTCAACGTGCGCGCGACCGCGTCGACCGTCGTCGCGAGCGGCAGGCAGACGCCGGTCGCGGCGTCGAAGCGCTCCAAGGTCAGCAAGGCGGCGGACGCCCCTCCCGCGAGATCGGACGGGGCGAAGGTGACGGTCAGGAGCACGGGCTTGGTCGGCTCCTGGGCCGGCGAGACCGCGATCGTGAACCCGGCGTCGACCCCGCCGGAGACGATCGGCCCGCACGGGAAGCCGGTCGCGTCTTGAAGCAGGAGGGCCGCCGGGATCGCGAAGGCGCTCGCGGGAACGCTCAAGAAAACCTGCCGCGAGGCGAGCTGTCCGCCGCCGGCGATCGCGATCGAGGGAGTGGCCACGACCACGCTTTGGAAGGCGGGCAAGGTCGTCGTCGCGAGCTCGAGGTCGAAGGCCGTCAACGTGGAGATCGCGACGGCGTTCGAGGCCTGGACGTGCGCGAAGAACGCCGTTTGCGGAGCGAGGCCGGAGAAGACCGCCTGGGTGCTCGCGACGACGACGGTCGAGGTCGCGCCGCCGACCGGTCCGAAGCTGATCCGGTAGGGCGTATAGTCCGGGTTGCCGTTCGCGTCCCAGGCCAGGCTGATCGACGTCGACGAGACGGACAAAAGCCGCGTGTTCGCCGGGGGCGCGGCGCGCGTGAACGCCGAGGCGGAGGCCGAGCGGGTGCTCGCGCCCGCGGCGTCGACCGCGCTGACGGCCATCGCGACCAAGGTGTTCGGCGACAGTCCCGAAACCGTCGCGCTCGTGATCCCGATCGAGGGCAGCTGGACCGCCGGTGAGGCGCTGGTCAGGAACACCTGGTAGCTCGAGTCGCAGGCGCTCGAGCTCCAGGAGAACGTGATCGAGCTGACGCCCAGGCCCAGGGGCGAGGGCGCGTTCATCGTCGGGACCCGCGGGGTGAAGGTGGCGACGAAGATCTGGAACGGCGGGCTGAAATGGGTCTGCCCGAAGGTGTCCTGAGCGAGGAATTGGACGACGTTCTGGGTGGAGCAGCTTTGGAACGCGAAGCGCGGAGAGGCCAGGACGGTGGCCGGCTGCAGCACGTCGGTTCCCGTGACGGCGATCGAGGACGGCGAGAGGACGGTCGTGAACGCGCCCGACGCGCCGGTCGTCGAGAGCCGCACGCTTTCGCCGATGAAGTCGGCCAGCACCTCGAGGTCGCCCAGGGCGCGCGCGACGACGCGCGCGTCGTCCACCGAGCCGAGAAACCCGTCGAGCGGCGCGTCGGGGTTGAGGCCGACGCTGAGGCTTTGCGCGTTGGACGTCAGGGACCCGGAGGGCGTGACGGGCGCGGCGTCCAGCCGGCCGTCCACGAACAGGCGCTTGCCCCCCGCTCCGGGGCCGAACACGCAGGCGACGTGGTGCCAAGTCCCGGCCGGAGGGACGGTGTTGCCGGTGACGGCGGCCGAGCCGTCGTTGGTCGAGCAGACGAAGCGCCCGGCGGCGTTCAAGAACAGGCCGTATTGGGTCCCGTGCTGAAGGATGGCCTGGAACGCGCTGCCGTCGCTGGTGGAGACGTTGACCCAGGCTTCCCAGCTCAGCTGCTGGGTCAGGTTGAACGCCGGGGCGTTGAGCGCGGCGAACTGCGTGGTCGAGGCGAGGACGAGGGCGTTCGAGAATTGGCCGCCGGAGAAGGCGGCCGCCGAGCAGCTGGAGCCCACGCAGGACAGAGAGAGATCGAGCTTGTTGGCCGATTGGTCGAAGGCCGTTCCTCCGCCGTTCTCATCGAAGCGCCACAGCGCGACCGTCTCGGTCGAGAGCGCCTGGGGCACCGTCCCGAGGCGTAGCCCAGGCGACGGGCTTTGGACCACGATCGAAAGGTTGGGGGCCGAGACGTCGGTGGTCGAGGTCGCCGGCTGGAGGCTGGACTGGGAGTTGGCGACCGAAAGGCTGTCGGCTTGGAACTGGAGGTCGGCCCGGACGGGGACGGCCGAAAAGAGCAACGCGAACGCGAGCGCGCGCACGGTAAAGTATAGGGCCGGCCCCCATGAATATCAATGACGGGGGTGTTACAGGACCGGCGGAGGGTTACTCGGTGGGGACGAGCAGGATCGACAGGCCGTCGCGCGCGATGGGGTTCTGCGGGTCGGGAAGGGGCTTGCCGTCGACCAGGAAGCGGTAGCGGTAGCTGCCGGGCAGAAGGAACAGCATCGTCCTCCAGCCGCCGTCTGGATGGCGCGTCATCGGCCGCGCCTCCCACTTCAGGAAGCTTCCGGTGAGCTTGACCTCGCGGGCCTCTGGGGCCAGCAGCTCGAAAACGGTGCGCCGCGCCTTCGGCGGCGCACCGGGTACCGCTGGGGAGGGGCCCAGCGGTACATCCGCCGGCGACGTTGCGTGAGGTTCTCCTTCCCCCCCGTGTGGGGGAAGGTTGGGATGGGGGGCCAACGGCGCAGGCTCACCCCCACCCTTGCCCTCCCCCATCGAGGGGGAGGGGATTTGTGCTGCCGAAGGCGCTGGTAGAACCGTTGTCGACTTCGCCACCACGCTCGGCGTTCCGCTGCTCTGCGCCACGGGCCCGGGCTCCGTCGCCGTCCTTCCCGGCGCCGGCATTCCCCGCGGCTGCTGGGGCCTCAGCGCGCGGTCGGGGATCGCGTCCTCCATGTGGCCGGCGACGCGCGTCACCAGCACCGCGCTGAAGCCCAGCACGAGCACCGCGTCGAGCAGGATCAAGGCGCCCCACGCGGTCCTGGGCAGTTTCATCGCGTCCCCTTGAAACGGGCGACGATCGCGGGCCAGCGGCCCTGGGCCTTCAGGATCATCTCGACGAGCTCGCGCAGCGCGCCGTCTCCCCCCGCGCGGCGCGTGACGAGGCGCGCCGCGGCCTTCACCTCCGGGCGGGCGTTCGCGACGGCGACCGGCAGCCCGCAGCGCAGCATGACCGGCAGGTCCGGCAGATCGTCGCCGACGTAGGCGATCTCGTCGTCCGCGTAGCCGTCGGCCTTGATCTTCTCGTAGGCCTCGGCTTTCGCGAAGGTCCCCTGGATGATGTACGTCATCTTGAGGATCTTCGCGCGGTGGACGACGCCCGCCGAGGTGCGGGCGCTGATGATCCCGGTCTTGAGCCCCGCCTCGTGCGCGAGGATGAGGCCGAGCCCGTCCTGGGAGTGGAAGCCCTTGGTCTCCTCGACCACGCCCTTCGCGCGCTCGACGTAGAACAGCCGTCCGTCGGTCAGGACGCCGTCGACGTCGGTCAGCAGCAGGCGCACGCGGCGCAGCGAGGTCTTGAGGGTCATCGGTCTTAAGCCAGCTCCCCGGCCGCGGCCCGATCGGCGAGCCACAGCGTCTCCGCCGCGCGCACGCGCGCCGCGGGAACGTCCCGTCCCGCGAGCGCGTCCGCCAGCGCCGACGCCTTGTCGGCGCCGGAGACGAGGAACGCCGCGCGCTTGGCCGCGTTCAGCGCGGGGAAGGTCAAGGTCACGCGCCGCGGCGGCGGCTTCGGGGACGTCACGCAGGCCGTCCAGCGTTCCCCCTCGTCCAAGGCCGGCGAGCCGGGGAACAGCGAGGCGGTGTGGCCGTCGGGCCCGAGCCCCAGCAGCAGCAGCTCGAAATCCGGCGGGCCGTCGAAGTAGAGCTTAAGCTCCTCCTCGTACGCCGCGGCGGCCGGTTCCCCCTCCCACGCCGGGATCGGATGGACGCTGTCCGGATCGACGCCCAGCGGCTCCAGAAACAGGCGCCGGGCGGCGCCGTAGTTCGAGTCGGGGCTCTCGGGCGGGACGCAGCGCTCGTCGCCCCAGAAGAAATCGGCCGCGTGCCAGGGCAGGCCGCGCCCGAACTCCGGACCGGCGAGAAGGCGGTACATCGCCTGGGGCGTCGAGCCCCCGGAGAGCGCGATCGGGCAGGCCCGGCCCGCGGCGGCGGCCGCGCGGAGGGTTCCGGCGACCAGCTCCGCGCCGGCGCGCGCGAGAGCCTCCGCGTCCTCGACGACCGTCAACCGCGGCCCCGTCGCCGTCATGCCCCCGCCTTCAGGACCGGCTTGCGCCACCAGCGGCCGTCCCGTTCGATCAACGCGTAGGCCTCGGGCGGCCCCCAGCTCCCGGCGGCGTAGTTCGGGAACCACGGGGGCGGCGTCGAGCGCCAGGCCTCGATCAGCGGCATCATCAGCGCCCAGGCCTGCTCGACCGAGTCCGCGCGGTCGAACAGCGTCGCGTCGCCGAGCAGGCAGTCCAGCAGCAGGCGCTCGTAGGCCTCGGGCGCCGGGACGCCGAACGCGAGCTTGTACTTGAACTCCATGTTCACGACCTGGGTCCGCAGCGTGGTGCCCGGAAGTTTGGCCTCGAACGAGAGAGTGATCCCCTCGTCGGGCTGCAGCCGCAGCACGAGCACGTTCGGCTTGATCGGGTCGGTCAGCTTCTTGAACAGCATGTGCGGCGCGCGCTTGAACTGTATAGCGATCTCGGTCACGCGCTCCGGCAGGCGCTTGCCGCTGCGCAGGTAGAACGGGACGTCCGCCCAGCGCCAGTTGTCGACCATCAGCTTGGCCGCGGCGAAGGTCTCGACGGTCGATTTCTTGTCGACGCCCGGCTCGTCGCGGTAGCCCGGGACCTCGGCGGGGCCCATGCGTCCTTTCCCGTACTGGCCGCGCACCGCGTTCGTTCCGATCTCTGAAGGGCTCAAGGGGTGGATCGCGTGCATCACCTTGACCTTCTCGTCGCGCACGTGCTCCGCGTCGAAGGAGACCGGGGGCTCCATCGCGACCAAGGTCAGGAGCTGCAGCATGTGGTTCTGGAACATGTCGCGCAGCACGCCCGCCTGCTCGTAGTAGCCGGCCCGCCCCTCGACGCCGATCTTCTCGGCGGCGGTGATCTGGACGTGGTCGATATGGTTCCGGTTCCAGAGCGGCTCGAAGACCCCGTTCGCGAAGCGCAGCACGAGGATGTTCTGCACCGTCTCCTTGCCGAGGTAATGGTCGATCCGGTAGACCCGGCTTTCGTCGAAGGCCTCGTGGACCTTGAGGTTGAGGCGGCGCGCTGACTCGAGGTCCGTGCCGAAGGGTTTCTCGACGATGATCCTTCCCCAGCCCGGCTCCGGCGGCCGCGAGAGCCCGGCCGTCCCGAGCCGCTCGATGACGTGCTCGTACACGCTGGGGGGCGTCGAAAGATAGTACAGGCGGCGCGGAGGGCGCTTGTCGGCCGCCTCAAGCTCCCCGAGCAGCGCCGAGAGGCGCTTGAAGGCCTCGGGGTCGTCGTAGTCGCCGGCGGCGTAGCGAAGCCGGGCCGCGAACGGCTTCCATTCCGCGTCCGAGAGGGGCTGGACGCGGCAGAACTCCATGATTCCCTCGAGGATGCGCGCGCGGAAGGCGTCGTCGGCCATCGGCGTGCGCGCGAAGCCGACGATCGACGTTCCGTCGGGCAGCAGCCCGTCGCGCCAGAGGGCGTACAACGCGGGATAAATCTTGCGCCGGGCGAGGTCCCCGGAGGCTCCGAAGACGACGATCGTGGCGGGATCGGGCAGGCGCTCCCGGCCGGGGCGCGCCGCCTGGGCCTCCGTGAGCGGGGCCGTCTCAGCCACGGCCTTTGTTCCCCTTCGCGTACCGCCGCTCGATCGCGAGCACCTTGTCGAGCCGCCGGCGGTGGCGCTCCTCGCCGGTGAAGCGGGCCTCGAGGAACGCCCGCGCGAGCTCCCAGGCCAAGGCCTCCCCGATCACGCGAGAGCCCAAGCACAGCACGTTGGCGTCGTCGTGCTCGACCGACTGTCGCGCCGAGTACGTGTCGTGGCACAGCCCGGCCCGGACCCCCGGCAGCTTGTTCGCGGCGATCGAGGCTCCGACGCCGCTGCCGCAGACGACGAGTCCTCGCCGCGCCCGGCCCGAGGCGACGGCCTTGCCGACCTTCTCCGCGAAGTCGGGATAGTCGACCGGGGCCTCGCCGTCGGTCCCGAGATCGAGGACCTCGTGGCCGGCCTCGGCGAGAAGCTCGGCGAGGCGGCGCTTGAGGGCGTACCCGGCGTGATCTCCCGCGATGGCGATTCGCATGGGCCCTAGGCTAGCCGAGAGGACGATTGTCGCCGGTCAGCTCGTTGATCGCCTGCTCGAGCATGATCCAGTCGATGGGCTTGCAGAGCAGGCGTATCTTGGGATCCGCCGGCATCATCCCCTTGGCCTGCTTGGGATCGATCCCCGTGAGGAAGATGACCGGGACGTCCTTCAGGGCGGCGGTCGCGCGCAGCTTGTTGTAGGCCTCGACGCCGGTGCCCCAGGCCGGCATCTGGATGTCGAGGATGACCAGACGCGGCTTGACGCCCTGCGCCTGGATCAAAGCCTGCATGGCGTCGTTGGCGGAGGTGACCTTGTAGCCCGCGTCCTTGAGGCGGTCGGTCAGCAAGTTGACGACCGCGACGTCGTCGTCGACGATCAAAATCGAGTCTTTAAGGCTCACCCAATCCTCCCTAGGCCACGGTAGTATAGGCTGTTATGGCCCGGATTTCAACGCCGGCCGCCGGCGCGCCCTCAAGCCTGGGTCGGCGCGGGCGTGGGGCTGACGTTGGTCGTCGCGGTGCCGGGCGCGGCCGCGGGCACCAACGGGAGCGTGAAGAAGAAGGTGGAGCCCTTGCCGAGCTCGCTGGTCACGCCGATCGTCCCGCCGTGGGCCTGCACGATCTCGCGCGCGATCTTGAGCCCCAGCCCGAAGCCGCCGCGGCGCACCTGCTTAGCGTTCTCGGCCTGGAAGAAGCGGTTGAAGATCTTCGGCAGGTCCTCGGCCGAGATGCCGATGCCGGTATCGGTCACGCCGATCTTGGCCTCGTCGCCTATCCGATCCACGGTCAAGGTCACCGAGCCCTTCGGCAAGGTGTAGTTCGTAGCGTTCGCGCACAGGTTCTGGAGGACCTGGGAGAGCCGGAGGGGATCGCCCTTGATTCGCGGCAAGGCCGGAAGCTCCCGCACGATGAAGGCGATCTCCTTTTTCTGGGCGATGATCTCGATGCGCGCCTGGATCTCGCGTATCACCTGCACGAGGTCCATCTCCTGGAAGTTCATCCTCAGCTTGCCGGATTCGATCGCCGCGAAGTCGACGAGGTCCGAGATCAGGAAGTCGAGCGTCTTGGCCGAGCTCAGGATCGTGCCGACGTAGCGCTGCTCGGTGGGCTCCTGCATCCGCTTCTGCAGCATCTCGGCATAGCCGCGGATCGAGGTCAGCGGGTTCTTCACGTCGTGCGCGACCATCGAGAAGAATTTGCCTTGGAAGTTGTTGAGCTGCGCGAGCTCGTCGTTCGAGCGCTTCAGCTCGAGAATCAGGCGCTGGTTCTCGAGCAGCAGCCGCCGCTTCTCGAGCGCGCGGTTGACCGAGAACGACAGCACCGAGGCGTCCGCGGGCTTGAGCAGGCAGTCGTCGAGGCCGACCTCCACCATCTTCGTGATCCCCTGCAGCGCGGTCTGGAGCGGATAGCGGTCGACCAGCAGGATGAGGCGCATGTCGGGGTCTTTCTCGCGCAGCGCCTGAGCGAGCTGGATGCCGGTCATCTGCGCGTGCGCGAGCGCGGCGCCGATGATCGCGAGATGGAACTTCTCCGAGCGCCCGGTGCCCAGGGCTTCCTCGCCCTTCAGCGTGCTGACCACGTCGTAGCCCTCGGCCCAGAGCGTCTTGGTGATCTCGATGAGCTCGGGGCGGAAGTTGTCGACCAGCAGGATTCGCCCCTTGGAGCTCGGGTCCTCGACTTCTCCCCCGTCCAGCAAGGTCGCGATCCAGGGAGCGTCCTCGCGCGGCAGGCAGGCGGCCTTGCCCGCGCGCAGCGCCCGCTCGGCCTGCCTCAGCGGCGGGGCGCTGTCGATTTGGTAGCAGGTCGACATCGGAACCCTGAAGCGCAGCGCCTTCGCGAACTCCTCGGACTCCAGAGGGGTGCCGTCCCACAGCACGACCGCGTGCTGGACCGGAGCCGGCATCACGCGGGGCTCCAGCTTGCCGCGGAAGAGGTCCATCAGAATTTGCAGTAGTCCGCGCTTCGGCGGCGGGGCCGCCGCCGACTCGCGCTGCAGCATCTCGACCAGGTCGCGCGGGTCCTCGACCTGCAGGCAGGTCTTGCCCTGGGTCTGCAGGGCGTTGGGGACGACGCTGGTCACGAACGCGGTCGAGTCGCACAGGAAGACCTTGCACATCGACTGCGTGTCCGCGAGAGCGGCCTGGAAGCGCTCGCCGAGCGGCAGCGCGAAGCGCGAGGGGCGGCTGGTCGCGGGACGATCGTCGCCCTTCTCCAGGAAAACGAGCCGCCACGGCGCGCCGCGCGCCGCGGCGATCAGGCGCGCGCGGTCGTCGCCGCCGAGAAAACCCTCGTCGATGACCAGGGCCTTGAACGCCAGCCCCGGCCGCGAGAGCGCGGCCACGAGCTCCGCCGGGGTGGCCGTCGTGGTCACGGCCCAGCCGGAGCGCGCGCTCGCGTCGGTCAAGGTCTGCGCGAGCCCGGCGTCCGCGCTCGCGAACAGCATCGACGCCTTGGGATCGGACATGAGAGCCGGCTCATCGCCGGCTCGAGTAGTGTAGCCCGAGCCCGGAATTCCCGCAAGGGGAGGTCCCAAACGGGATGGGCCGCTCGTCGTCGGCCGCGGGCCCGGAGGGCCCAGGCTTGCCGCGGAGGGGCTTCGCTAGAATGGGCGCTTGATGGAACGCTCGCGTCGCGCGACGACTCTGCTGCTTGGCCTCGGCCTCGCCTGTCCGAGGCTCGGGCGCGGCGCCTCCTCGATCCGCGAGCGGTCATCGCGAAGCCCGTTCCGGCGTTGCGGCTCGCGGCGGACGTCCGTACGGCGGCCGGGGCCGACCCCGCGGCGGCCGCCGCCCTCGCGAGCCTCGAGGCGGCCCTCTCCGAGGACAAGAACGATCATGAGTCTCTTCCCGCGTCGCTAGGCGACGCCTTCGACGGCTCGGGCGCGGTTATGGCAAGGAGCTCCCTCTCCCGCTTGGGCGAGAAGGTTCCCTATCGGGGTGAGGGCGCGAGGGCCTTTCGTCCGCACGATGACGAGGCCCCTGCTCGCGACCCTGTCCCCCTGCCTCCAGCCGAACGCGTGGAGAAGGCCCGCGCGCTGAGGGAGCGTCCGCGCGCCGCGGATATCGAGCCGGCCTTTCCCCTGAGCAGGCTGCAAAAGCGCGACCTGAGCAACCTGCTGTCGATGCTCGGCATACGCCGCTCGCGCGTCGATCGCTTCTGGCAGCGGACCAAGGCCCTCTTCGGCGGGGCGTCGTTGGAACTGGAGCCGATCATCCAGGCGGGCAAGAACCTCGACCCTTTGGGCGACGAGGCGCGGCTGATATTGAACCGGTTCAACGAGCGGGCCAAGCTCCCGCGCTTCGAGCCGGAGAAGTCCTTCGAGGAGCTGACGGACGGGCTGTTCAGGCTTTACGAGACGCGGGAGAGAGAGCTTCTCGACGATCCGTTCTTCGTGGTCGACGGCGTTCGGCGCAGCGTCCTCGATTTCGTGAACATGGACGCCTACCGCCAGTTGGAACTTTCCCCCTCCAACCGCTGGATGAACGTCGGGCGCATCAAGGCCGCGGACGTGCGCATGCCGCAGTTGAAGGGGCTGGTCGACCGCGAGATGTGGTGGAACCGGGGCGGGAGCATCAACGCGATCGGAACCATCCGCATCTCGCGGAACTTCAAGGTCGCGCCGGATGGGACGGAGACCTTGGTCTCGGTCGAGGTCCTGCGCCGCGGGCCGGGCAAGGTCTTCATCCCCTACCTGTTCCTCGCGGGTCCCGACGGCCAGCTCCATTCGATCCGCGGCGGGGACGCCAAGCGGACCATGCTCGCCTGCTACGGCTGTCACCTCAGGCTGAGCGGCATCTTCTTCGGCGGGATCACGCAGGCCGGCTACGAGCCGGCCCCCGGCTGGTACATCAACGCGATCGACTTCACCCGCTTCCGGTACTACCGGAAGTTTTGGCCGCTGGTTCGCTGAGCGACGTTAGCGCGCGCCCGTGAAGGTCAGCGCGGGCGGCGGGACGCTCAGGAAGAAGTCGTACGACTTGGCCGACTTGAACAGGAACTCCAGCGCCGCGTCCTTCGCGTCTCCCCGGCAAGCCAACTCGGCGCGGGGAAGCCCTTGACGCTCGGGATCTTCGGAGGCGTCCGCGAGACGCCCTCCGTCGGACGGCACGATCGCCGTTCCGACCGCCAGCTTTTGCCATTGGAAGCGGGAGGGGTCAAGATACTGGCAGGAGTTGATGCTCTCCTGGCGGGTGTACCACGGTTGGTCTTGAATCCCATAGTCGCGCGAGAACTGCGCGGGGGTGTAGTCGAGGGGCTTGATCAGGTAGACTTCGCCAAGGTCTTCGCGCTCGATCAGCGCGGGGGCGCCGAGACGGGCTTGCGCTTGCCGCGCCAACGCGGGCGTGTACCAGGGCCCGTTGCAGGTCAGCTTCAGCATAGTCCGGTGGTTGACGTCCATCGCCGGCCTGTACGCGCCGATGTGGATGAGGCTCAGGCGCTTCGAGTTGATCCAGCTTTCGTAGTCGCGTATGAACTCCGAGATCGTCATGACCGTATCGTGGTCGGCCGCTTCCACGCGCGCGGCTCGCAGGAGCGTCAACTGGCGGTCGTACTCGCGCAACAAGGCCATCAGGCGCGCGCCTTCTTGCATGGTCAGCACGAACGGCTTGCGGCTCAGGGCCTTCAGGTAGGGCAGGAGCGCGGCGGTGCAGCCGTTCGGCGTCACGCCGCCCGCTTGCGCGGTCCGCTCCATCTCGGCGGCCAAACCGGAGTCGAGGACGGCCAAGGCGAACAGGCTGGGGGCCTCGTGGATGTGGTAGCCCCGGCCCTCGATCGCGCCGTGCAGTTCCCCTTCGATATGCCCGCGTCCGGTCGGAAGGAAAGCCGCGCCGTCCCCGCCCAGGTTCCCCAGGATCGCCCCCGTCGCCAGATAATCGCCGAAGAAGGGCAGCCTCACCGCCGTCGCCAGGCCGCCGCCGATCAAGGCGCCCAAGGTCGTGCCGAGCGCGATCATCGAGGCCGGGGAGTGCTCGACCTGCTCGCCGTTGATGCGGCCGACCACCGAGCCCTTGAGCACGAAGTTTTCCTCGCGGGAAAGGACGATCGCCCTCTCCTTGAGGAGTCTGTCGATCTCCGCGCGGACGCTCTCGAGGCCGCGCAAGGTGGCGCGGGGGGCGCTGGTCGAGGGCTCCGTTCGGCGGGCCTTCTCCAGCAGCTCGGTCCTCCCGCGCTGGAGCTGATCCTCGAAAGACGGCATTTGAGCCACGGCGACGTTGGAGACCGTCAGCAGAATGGACGCGGCGAGCGAAAAGAATCGTTTCATGCAAGGCTCCCTGGTTGGATAACGGGATTCTACGAAAACGTCGTCGGAGAGGCTTGGGTCCTTCGGGTTCTCCAGGCGGGGCCGGAGGGCCTACAAATCAACGGCCCGGCGGGACGGCCTCTCAGGGCCTTCGCGCCGGGCGGCGTTTTAAAGTGGAGCGGGGGACGGGAATCGAACCCGCGTCTGAAGCTTGGGAAGCTTCCATACTACCATTGTACTACCCCCGCGACCCGACTATTCTAACGTACCCCGCCGTCCTGGTCAAGACCGATCTCGGGTCGAAACCGTCACGGCTCCCACGACAAGCGCTTGACGATGTCCTCGTAGACATCCCGCCGGTCGATTATGCCGAGAACCCACACCTCCAGGCCCGCGATTTTGTAAACGACGCGATAATCTCCCACCCGGAGGCTCCAGTATCCGGCCAGGCTGCCGCGCAGCGGCTTGCCGTAAGACTCCGGATGGGTTGCAAGTCGCGACTGGAGCGCCTTGCCCAGGCGTTGCCGGACATTTCGATTGAGCTTGCCGGCGTCCTCGGCTACCGCGGGATGGTAGACCAGGACGTAGGTCATTTCCAGATCTGATCGTGGGTCAGCGCCTTCGAGCGGTCGAAGGTTTTCTCTCGCGCCGACGCGAGGCGCACTAGGATCGCGTCCTCGTGCTCCTGGAGGGCCTCGCGAATGATGTCCCGGACCTTCGTCGATAAGGAGACGCCATCCTTGGCGGCGAGTTTCCGCAAGCTCTGGTAAAGCGGCTTTTCCAGCACGACGTTCACGCGCGGGCTGCTGGTGGGCATGCCTAAGTGTACCATAAGTGTTACACCGCGTCAAGGCCCGGTCCCAGGCCCGCGTGGGTCCAAGGACCGGCGCTTGGTGGGACCAACGGACCTGAAGGGGCGCCGCCGCGTCGTCGATACTATTGATATGAAGGCGCGCGGCGTCAGACTTGCCTTGGCCTTGAATTTGGCCGGCCTTTTCCCGCCCCAGGCCGCGGTGGTTTGGGCCCAGGTCAAGGAAAGCGCCCAGGCCGGGGCGAGCGTCTCCCCCAGTCTCACCCCGGCGATGGCCGCCCCCGTTATCGCGGCGCCGGGGGCGATGTCGGGGGCTGTTTTGACGCCGGCAGGACTCGGGCCGGTTTCCTTGACGCCGACGTTGGCGTCCCCATCCCCGTCCGTGCCGCTTCAGGGAACCGCGGACGCTGGAGTTGCTCCCGCGGCTTCCGCTCCCGGGGCGCCGCCGGCGGGCGCTGAGCTGATCGGCAAGGCCGCGCCGGAGCCGCCTCTCGCCCCTTCCGGCGCGAAGGCCGCCGTCCCTCCATCGGCCCCTTCCGCGGCCGCCGCGCAACGGCTGGAACGGCAACTCGGCGAGCCGGTCAAGGCGCCCGAGCAGCGGGCCGACCTGGACGCGGCGCGTTTCGACCAGGCATTTTCGCGGCCCAAGGCGCCGGTCGAGCCTGAAGGGCCGGGATTGGGCGGCATGCGCCGCGCGCGGGCTGTTTCCATTGAGCCCTCCGCGGAGCGGCCGGAGTCGGCGGGACTCAGGCTTGATCCGATCCAGCTTGGGCCTCCCCCGGCTCTGAACGGCCCGCGCGACCTGGCCGACTACCGCGTTCCGATGGGGATACGCGCGCGGCGAGCCTTCTGGACGACGGTGAGGTACGTCGCCGCCTTCGAAACCGTCCACCTCTTGGTCCTGGGCCTGGGCCTGGCTCCGTTGGCGATCGCGGGAGCCTGGGTGGCCTTCAAGGAGACGCGGTCGTGGCTGGATGGCGCCGTGGAGCCGAAGCGCGCGGACTCGGGCAAAACAGCGTTCTCGAAGGAGGAGCTGGCCGATAGAGCGGTCCTCCAGGCCAACGCGGAGGAGGCGCTGAGGGCGCTGTTGGCCCGCGCGGGGCATGAAGGCGCGGCCCCCCGCATCGAGGTGCGCGACATGCGCGGCAGCGACGCGGGCGCCTTGGGGACGGGTTGGGGGCCGAAGGCGACGATCGGGTGGGACCCGCGGCTCGCGGCATCGCCCGCCGAGCATCGTATCGCGTTGCTGGGCCACGAGCTGGCCCATCTGCGCTTTGAGGATGAGGACGACGGCTTCGTGGAGGCTCCGTTTCGGAAGCTTGCGTATGACGTCGCCGTCCTCGGCCTGAGGATCCGCCTCGCGGCCGCGGCGTTCTCTCTTTCCTCCGCCGCCGCGCTTGCCTCGGCAGGGTTTATCCCGCTGGCTTTCGCGCTGATCGTCGTCCGTTTTCTCGCGGGCAGGGCGGCGAGCCGCCAGGATGAGCTGCGCGCCGATCATCTGGGGGCCTGGCTCTCGCGGCCCGATTGGCTCGCGGACTATTTCGCGGCGGGGCAGGGTCTCCGGGCGGGGCGCGGGGCGTGGAGCAAGGGCGCCAAGGGGCGATTCATCCTGGCGGCCGGCGCCGCCGTCCTGGTCGTGATCTCCGTCTTCAAGTCGGCGATACAGTTGGCGGCGGGCGTTCTACCGGGGAGTGTCTGGAAGGATAAGCTCAACGCAGCCCTGGAGCGGCGGATCAACGGCTTAAGGCTGGGCTCCGTCCCTTTGGTCGACATTTGGGATCGGCTGGCCGACACGCACCCCCTGTCCGAGGAGCGCATGGATGCCTTGGAGCGCCGCGCCATCCCCCGCGGTCCTGTCGAGGAGGTGAAGTCGCTGGTCAGGAAGGGCCGTCTTGGCGCGGCCCGGGCGAAGCTCAAGGCCTTCCCGCCGGAACTCCAGGACGAGCATATCGAGGAGTTGGTCCCGCTGAGCAAGCGCGTTCTGGAGGCGGCCGCGCCGTACTACTTCGCGACGGACTCCAAGGCGGACCGTGCCCGGCTTGAGCGGGAGCGGTGGGAGGCCGAGAAAAACGGCTCGATCGTCGGTTTCCCGTCCGCGACGGTGCCCAACCAAAGGCAGGAGAGTGCGATCAATCTGTGCTTCCTGCACGCGCTGTACGCCTTGGGCCGGATGACGGGGGCCTTCAAGGACGGGGACTTCGAGAAACTCGTGGACGTGGCGCCTCGCGGCAGCTTCGATAGCTTCACAACGGATATCGAGAAAGTCATCTCGGGTTCCGGGGGCCTCAATCTGCCGATGCGCAAGATTCGGCGCGACGCGATCACGCCCGAATTGATCCGAGAAGCTTTGTCAAAGGGGCAGGGCGTTCTAGCCTACATGCGCTGGAGGAACTATCTTCCCAAGTCGCGCGCCTTCGACGACTACCAGCACGTCGCGGTCATCGCGAACTCCTTCCTAAGCCCTTCCGAGGGCGGATGGGTGTTTGGGGTCGCGGATTCCTTGGCGCCGGTCAACATCGTGGATTACCGCTGGGAGCGCCTCGACAATCTTCTAGAGGAGCTTTATATCGTCGACATGCCGTCGACTCCGGTCGCGATCCCCTAGGTCGGCGCCGCTAAAATCTAAAGCGGCGCTTGAGGTCCTGTATATTAAAGGAAGGGATGAGGTTTTGGCGAAATAAACACGTTTAATAGAAACAAAAAAGCCCGCCTTTGCAGGCGGGCTTTTTTGCGGTTCGGACTGGGTTTAGAACAGAATCCCGAGTCCGCCCAGGAACTGGAAGCCCTTCAGCGTCAGCGAGTCGGTCTCGCCGTTGAAGCCGCGGTCGAACTTGACCGTGTTCAGCACGAAGCGGCCCTCGGTGAACAGGGCGAAGTTCTCCGCCAGGCGGAAGCGGATGCCGATCGGCACGCGGAACATGAAGCCCGGCTTGACGTCGTTCAGGGTCGAGCTGCCGGTGGTGGCCGAGGCCGTGACGAACGGCGACTGGATGTTGGTGAGCGTCAACCCCATGCCTACGCCGAAGTACGGGAAGATGTCCTCGCCGGTCGGCAGCCTGACCAGCAGGTCGCCGGACAGCAGGTTGAACACGTTGACCTTCAGGTACTCGTCGCTGCCAAAGGTGAAGCTGCCCGCGTTCGAGTCGTTGATCTTGAACGTGGTCGATTGCGGCTTCATCGCCTGCGAGAAGAAGGACATCTCGAAGTCGCCGCCGAGGACCTCGCCGAAGCCGCCGACGCGGAAGCCGAGCGGGACGGCCCCCTTCATCGCCAGGCTGTCCCAGCTGTAGGAGCGCGACGCGTCCGGCGTCCCGGAGGTGAAACCGAACTCGTTGTGATTCTCTCCCGCGCTGGTGTTCTCGAACTTCAGGTCCATGTTCCCGCCGCCGGCGCCGAGGAAGAAGTCGAAGAAGCCGTGCGGCTTGTGCGAGCGCAGGCTGGGAGCCCGGTAAGTGTTTTCCTCGGAGGCCTGCCGCTTCGCGTAGCTCTGGGACTCCTCGCCGCCCGGCTGCTGGGCGACCTGGGGGGCCTCGTCCTGCCAGGTCTTGTCGACCACCGACTTGGCCACCGCGACGACCTCCAAGGTGTCGGTGCGGATGGCCTTCACGTTGATCGCGACCTCTTTCCCCTTCCGGCGGTCCTCCAAAGTCCCGGTGACGACGGCCTCGACGCCGAGCCCGCGCAGCTGCTTGGCGGTGCTCTCGTCGATCACGCCGGTGCTCGCGAGCTTCACCTCGCCGAGCACCTTCTGGATCTGGCTGCGCTCGATGACGCGGAGCTTGCCGTACTCGACGAAGCGGTTCGCGAGCTCCTCGGCGATGGCCTGGCCGGCCTGGCTCTTGCGGCCGTCGATGTAGTCGAACGGCAGGACGGCGATTTTCTTCTCGGTCAGGTTCGAGGCCGCGCGATCTGATATCTTGGCGGCCATCTCCTCGTAGGGGTCTTTGCGGGCGAAGCTGACGCTGGGCAGCAGCGTCAGGGCGGCTGCGAAAAGGGCGAGGCGGGCGCGCATGTTCACTCTCCTGGGTCGATCATCGACGACGTCTTGGTCGACGGCGTTCAAAAGTCTAGACAATAAAGGGACGCTTGTCCATGCCGGTCGTCAAGCCAGATGCTTGGCGAGGAAGGACTCGGCGGCGGCGTAGAATTTGAGCCTGTTCTCGGGGCGGGCGAAGCCGTGGCCCTCGTCGGGGAAAAGCAGGTACTCGACCGGAAGATTCTTCGCGCGCAGCGCGGCGACGATCTGGTCGCTCTCGGCCTGCTTCACGCGCGGGTCGTTGGCTCCCTGGGCTATCAGCAGCGGCGCGCGCATCTCGGAGGCCTTGAACAGGGGCGAGCGTTCCCGCAGGAAGCCCTCCTCTGTCTCCACGTTTCCGACGCGGCGGTCGAACATCGACTTCATCGGCCCCCAGTACGGCGGAATCGGGCGTATCAAGGTCACGAGGTTCGCCGAGTTCTTGCCGGACGGCGGGTCCCTGCACTCGTCCGAGACCGCGCAGGACAATGTTCCTAACGACAGGTTTCGCCACTCATTTCAGAACGTCGGGGGAGTAGCGTCGGTATTCTGCTTCGTCGACAAGATCGCCCGGGAACTCGGGTGACGCTCTCGGAGGCGGTCCGGCAGCTCGAGGATTCGGTCGAGTCCCTGAGGCAGCAGACACGGGAACTGCAGGCCCGCGGGTCCGAGTTGGTGGAGGCGAAGCGCTTGGCGGAGGCCGAGCGCGACGCGGCCATCTTGGAGCTTCGGGCCTTCCGTCAGAAGGTCGAATCCGTCATGAGACGGGGGATCAACGTCGACCTGATGTTCGCCGCCAGCAATCTCCAGCGGGAGGTGTCGGGTGATTAGGTTCCTGGTGTGCCAGCTCGTCGGCGGGGACGAGCACCAGGTCTGCGAATCTTCTGCCCAGACGCTCCCCCGGAGGGGGGAGGTAGTTTGCTTCCCCACACCCCTCGCTTCTGAGGACCCTGATTTCCCGGGCAACTGGAAGACCTGGGCGGTCGAGAGGGTCCGGCACAATGTGGAGGCCGAGCCCCCGTGGAACGGGGCGGTCCTGCTGGCCGTGCCGTTCGAGCGCTGAAAGTCAGGAATCGGACTCGGGTGCCCAAAAAGGTACTTTAGTTCCCATCCCAATTGCCGTAGATACAAGAGAAGAACCCGGGACA
>CAZMIB010000013.1:0-32258 GCA_964566245.1 uncultured Elusimicrobia bacterium
GAGGCAAAGGTACCGCACGTCCGCGGTTCCGGTGGGCCAGCTCGGCGTCTACTTCGGGACGGCGGGGACATACCACCTCGAGCTCGGGGTAAAGCTCGCCGCGCTGAGGGAACGAGGCATACTGGTGCTCGGCAGCGGGAACATCGTCCATAACCTGCCGCGCATGGATTGGTCGGACGGCGCGGAGCCCTTTCCTTGGGCCGTGGAGTTCGACGGTTTCGTGAAGCGGACGACCGAGGCCGGCAACGCGGCCGCCTTAGCCCGCGACCCGCGCGAGATGCCCGGCGGAGCTCTCAGCGTGCCGACCCCCGACCATTGGTACCCCTACCTCTACGCGCTGGGCGCCGCCGCCGGCGACCGGGTGCGCTGGGAGTACGAAGGGATCGAAAACGCCTCGATCTCGATGCGCTGCGCGAGCTTCGGACTGTAGCCCCGGCGCCTCGGGTCGGAGCTACTCGCCGCCCCAGGTGTGGGACCAGTTCAAGGTGTAGGCCGACAGCGAGACGTCGTTGCCCGGCACCTTGGGGATGATGGAGAAGCTCAGGTTCCAGGGCAGGTACTTCAACTCGAGGCCGGCGCCGAAGACGGCGTTGTTGACCGAGGTGTAGCTCGTGGAGGCAGTCTCGCCGGTCGTCAGGTCGCGCACGATCGGCGTGTTGGTCGTCTTATTGAGCCCGGCGCTCACGAAGGTGAACGGCGCCCAGCGCACCGAGCCGGTGTCCCATTGCGGCGCGAGGGCGAGGTACAGCGTGGGCTGATCCGACTTGTAGGTCGCCTCGGCGTTGCCCGCGTGGCCGCTTCGCGCGGGGCTTGAGAAGGTTCCCGCGATCGGCCCCGCGTCGCCCTTCAGGCTCGTGTAGCCGGCGCCGAGCGTGATGGGGAACCTGAACGAGGTCTTCCCGCCCGCGGGGTCGAAGACGACGCTGATCGCGCCGCCCACGCCCTGGTCCGAGATCGGGCCCGAGCCCGTGAAGTTGCCCTGGTTGGTGCCCACCGTGGCGCTGACGTTACCGGTCGTCTTTCCGTAGCCCGCGATCAGGCTGAGCCCCCAATGCGAGCTGAAGCCGTGGACGTAGGCGAGCGAGGCCCCGCCGCCAGAAATAAATAGCCGCCGCCAGGGCGACGGGCAGGAATATCAGGTCGCCGTGGCCCATGACGGATGGTCCGTCAGGGGGTTTTCTTTTCGAGGGCCGACTTCAGGTCGTCGCCCAGCAGGGCGCCCAGGGAGGGGGCCGCGGAGGGTTGGTGCTTCTTCCACTCGTCGGCGTCGGGGTCGCGGGGAAGCTGCAGCGAGATGCGGCGCTCGGAGAGCTTCACCTCGCCGATTTCGACTTGGACCGCGTCGCCGACCTTGCGGCGGTCGAACTGGAACTCGGCGTGGTCGACGACCTTGGAATGGTGCAGCAGGCCGATGATGCCGGGCTCGAGCTGGACGAACAGGCCGTACGGCTCCTTGCGCGTGACCTTGCCTTGGAGCACCTGGCCCGGGGCGTACTTCGTCCAGGGATCGACGACCACGATCGGCGGGGCCGCCGGCGCCGCGGGAGCGGCGGGTTGGGGGGCCGGCTTCTCGGTCGTCTGCTTCAACGATAAGATGATACGGAGGCGGCCGTCCACCGTCTCGCGCTTCAGGATTTTGACGGCGAGCGTCTGGCCCACTTTCAAAAGATCGGACGGGTGCTTCAGGCGCGACCAGGCCAGCTCGGAGATGTGGGCCAGGCCCTCGACGCCGGGCAAAAGCTCGATGAACGCGCCGAACGACTGCAGCTTGGTGACCGTGCCGGTCACGATGGAGCCGTCGGGGTTCTTCTCGTTATAGGCGGCCAGGGCCTGGGCGACGTCCTCCTCCAGCAGCTTGCGCCGCGAAAGAACGACGTTGCGGCCGCCCTCGGCGAACTCGGTGATGCGGAAGGCGAGGCTCCGGCCGACGAACTCGGCGGGATTTTCGGTCCGCTTGGTATCGAGCTGGCTGATCGGGCAGAAGGCGAGCTTGCCCTTGATGCTCACGCGCACGCCGCCCTTGCAGACCTCGGCGACGCGGCCCTCGACCGGCCGCCGGCTCTCGAACGCCTCCTTCAGGTCCTCGGCGACGTTCTTGTCGGTGGGGCGGGTGGAAAGCCTGATCTCGGCGGGGCGGACCGAGGTGACGAAGAGGTCGACGCTGTCGCCCGCCTTCAGGCCGGACAGCTCGCCCGAGGCGACGACGCCTTCCTTGCCCGGGCCGAGGACGACGATCCCGTCCTCCTGGCCTACGGCCAGGATCTCCGCGCGCACCCTGTCGCCGGGGGCGTACGTCTTCTCACCGGCCGACAAGGAGTCGGTGAAAAGCTTGGAGAAGTCCTCGTCCGGTGCGACTTCTTCCTGGGGCGCGTCCTCTAGCTCGTCCACGTGCGCGTATAATCTAGCAAATCGCGCGTCGTGGCGTCAGCCCTTCGCGAGGACGACGTGCATGGCGTCGGGCGTCGCGGCGTGCT
Source organism: uncultured Elusimicrobia bacterium (assembly GCA_964566245.1). Classification (GTDB taxonomy): domain Bacteria; phylum Elusimicrobiota; class Elusimicrobia; order CAZMIB01; family CAZMIB01; genus CAZMIB01. The sequence goes on from CAZMIB010000013.1 coordinate 2,475, forward strand.
CGATGCAGGCGTAGCCGAGCTTGGTCAGGTCCAAGCCCGCCAGGAGGTGCTCCCCGGAGCCGAGGAGCGCGGGGGAAACGGCAAGGTGAAGCTCGTCGATGAGCCCGGCGCTCAGGTACTGGCGTATCGTGGCGACACCGCCGCCGAGCCGCACGTCCTTGCCCCCCGCGGCCTTGAAGGCGCGCTCGAGGACGGCGTGAATGCTTTCGGCCGTGAAATGGAAGGTCGTGCCGCCTTTCATCTCGAGCGGGGGCCGGGGATGGTGGGTCAGGACGAAAACGGGGACGTGATACGGGGGCTCCTCGCCCCACCAGCCCTTCCATGAATCGTCGAGCCAAGGCCCGCGCGTCGGCGCGAACATGTTGCGGCCGAGGATCCACGCCCCGATGTTGGCGAAGCTCCGTTGCGCGAAGTCGTCGTCGACGCCGGTCGAACCGCCCTCCTGACCGAACATGCGGCGGAAGGTCCGGGTGGCGAAGGCCCACGGATGCAGCGCCTTGCCGCCGACGCCCATCGGATTCTCGAGGGACTGGCTCGGCCCCGCGCCGTAGCCGTCGATCGATATCGAAAACGCCTGAACGCGAAGCTTGGGCTTGGGTGTCATACTTTGACTTGTTTAACTTATTGGGCGGGAGAATTCAAAAGTCAAAGTATGACACCGTCAGCGGTCAGTACGTCGTCCAGATGGTTCCCCGGGCATCCGTGTGGGTGCAGTTCACCCAGACCGAGCCGTACTTCGCGTCGCCGGGCTGGTTGTCGTACTCCCAGTTGCCGTTGTCGCTGAAGGCGTTGCCGCCGCCGAGGTGGTTCCAGTTGACCAGGGCGTGATAGTCCGAGACGTTCGCGACGGGAAGGGTGGTCAGATATTTGTGGTTGGTCGCCAGGCTGCTCATGTCGTCGGAGGGGTATTTGCCCTCCATGTCGGCGTAGTAGATGCTCAAGGCGCCGCGGATGGCGCCCAAGTTGCCCTTGATCGTGGCTTCCCGGGACTTTCGCACCATATCCGCGAACTTGGGGATGGCGATGGCGGTCAGGACGCTCATGACCGCGACGACGATCATGAGCTCGACCAAGGTGAATCCTCGGCGGTCGGGCACCTCCATAGTATGGAGGACCCCGACGGGCTCCGCCAGGTGATTTTAGTCGGGCCGGATCACTGGTCCAGCGAGGCCGTCATGTCCTTGACCAGCATGCGGACCACGTCCTCGGTCTCGGTTCTCAGGGGGCTGCCCATCGCCTTCTCGGCCAGCGAGCCGGCGTAGCCGGCCAGCGCGGCGGAACGGATGGAGTCGCCGGGCCGCGCCGCCGCCAGCGGCCAAAGCAGGAGCTTGTTCATGTCGCTTTTCTCTCTTAAAGGACGAATCCGCCGTCCGAGATCAGGTCGACTCCGGTGATGAAGCCGGCTTCGTCGGAGGCCAGGAAGAGGATGGCGCCGGCGATATCCTCCGGCTCCGAGAAGCGGCCTCCGGGAACGCCGGCGGCGAGCGACTCGAAAGCCTTTCCCGTCGAACCCGCCTTTTTCGCCAGCTCGCGGAAAAAGGGCATCGAGCTCCACATCGGAGTCTTCACCCCGCCGGGACAGACGGTGTTGACGCGTATGGGAAGGTTCGCGTCGCGGCATTCCTTCGCCGCCGTCCGCGACAGCATGCACAGCGCGGCCTTGCTCACGGAGTAGGCGGCCGCTCCCGGCGCCGGCCGCAGCCCGGACGCCGATGAAACGTTGACGATCGCGCCCCCCGAGTCCCGCATGGCGCGGATTCCGTGCTTGATGCCGAGGAAGGCTCCGTCCAAGTTCACGGCCAGAACGCGGCGCCAATCCTCGAGGCGGACCTCGCTGACCTTGCCCGCCTCGGAAATCCCGGCGCAGTTGACGAGGACGTCGAGCTTGCCGCGGCGCGAGAGAATCCCGCGGATCGCCGTCTCCCAGCTCGCTTCATCGGCGACGTTCAACTCGACGGCGACGGCCCGCGAGCCTGCTTGCCCGGCCGTGCGCCGCGTGCCGTCGAGATTCTTGTCGGCGCAGAAAACGAAGGCGCCTTCGGCCGCGAGAGCCTTGGCCGTCGCCCGCCCGATGCCCGACGCGGCGCCGCTGACGAGCGCGGTCCGTTTCTCAAACCTGGAAAGACGCGCCGGCCTTCGAGACTTGGAGCGTGGCATCTTAATGCGCGACCTCGCCCAGCTCGACGAGGGCCTCGCGCAGGCGGGCGTCGTGGCGGTGGCTTTCCAGTCGGGCGCTGAGGCTGTAGGCGCAGGGGACGACGAACAGGGTCAGCAAAGTCGAGACCGAGACGCCGCCGATGATGACCAGCGCCATCGGGACGCGGGTTTCGGCGCCGGGGCCGAGGGCGAGAGCGGGGGGGATCGCGGCGGCGATCGTGGCCACCGAGGTCATCACGATCGGGCGCAGGCGCACCGGGCAGGCGGCGAGCAGGGCCTCGTCGGTCGGCAGGCCCTGCCTGCGGCGCTCGTTGGTGAAGTCGACCAGCAGGATCGAGTTTTTCTTCACGATGCCCATCAGCAGGACGATGCCGATCATGCTGAACATGTTCAGCGACTGCCGGCCGATCACGAGCGCCAGAACCGCGCCGGTGACGCTGAACGGCAGCGCCAGCAGGACCAGCATCGGGTGGATGAAGCTGTTGAACTGCGAGGCCAGCACCATGTAGGCGACCAGGGTGCCCAGCACCAGCGCGACCAGCAGGCCGAGGAACGCCTCCTTGAAGTCCTGCGCCCCTCCCGACCAGGCGAGGTGCACGCCGTCCGGCAGCAGGCGCCGGCCGATGGCCTCGACGGCCGCGAGCGCGTCGCCCTGCGACTTGCCGCTGGCGACGTTGGCCTGCAGGCGTATCGCGCGCGACCGGTTCTGGCGGGTGATGCTGAGCAAGGTCTTGCGCTCGCGCACGTCCACCACGACCGGCATCGGAACGACTTCCCCGTGGTTGTTGCGCACCAAAATCTTCGCGACGTCCGCCGGGCCGCGGCGGTCCTTCTTGTCGAAGCTGACGCGGATGTCGTAGCGGTGGCCGCCGCGCGAAAACTTGCCGGCCCGCACGCCGCCCAAGGTCGCGTTGACCGCGTCGGCGATGGCGGCGGCGCTGACGCCGCGCTTGGCGGCCGCGGGGCGGTTGGGGAATATCTCGATCTCGGGCATGCCGAGCTTATAGTTGCTGTTGACGTCGACCATCAGCCCCGTCTTGCGCATCTCCTCCAGGAATTTGTCGCTGAGCTCGGCGAGCTGGCCCCAGTCCCGTCCCTGCAAGGTGAAGTCGATCGGAAAGCCCGGCTCGGCCCCGCCGCCGCCGGTGGAAAGATCGAGGATGATGACCTTCGAGAGCCCGGGCAGCTTCGCCACCGACTGGCGCAGCTCGTCCTGGAGTTCCTGCTGGGTGATCGGGGCGCGCCGGCCGGGCGGCAGCGGGCGCCGCTTCGGGTCCTTCAGCGTCACGAAGACCATCCCGGAGTTGATCTCGCCGCCCTCGAAGCCGCCGACCGCGGCGTAATAGCGGTCCACCTCGCCGCGGCCGACGAGGTACCTCTCGACGTTCTTGAACACCCCGTCGGTGTACTCCAAGGAGGAGCCGATCGGCGTCTCGAGCTGGATCAGCAGCATGCTTTGGTCCTGCGCGGGCATCAGCTCCTTGCGCACGGCGCCGAACAGCGCCAGCGAGGCGACGAACAGCGCGGTCGCGCCGATCAGCACGCGCCAGCGGCGACCGAGGCACCACGCGAGGGCGGCGCGGTAGCGTTCCGAGGCCCGGCCCATCAGCGCGTCGACGTAGCCGGTCAGGCCGCCGTGACGCCCGACCTCCAGGAACTGGGAGCAGCGCATCGGCGCCAAGGTCAGCGCCTCCAAAAGCGAGAGCATCACCGCGGCCGAGATCGTCACGCCGAACTGCAGGAAGTACTTGCCGATCACGCCCTTCACGAACAGGACCGGCACGAAGATCGCCAGGATCGCTACCGAGGCCGACATCGCCGCGAAGTAGATCTCCCGGGCTCCGGTCAGCGCGGCCTTCACCTGGGACTCGCCGTGCTCGCGGTGGCGGACGATGTTCTCCAGAACCATGATCGCGTCGTCGACCACGATGCCGATCACCAAGGTCAGGCCCAGCAAGGTGAAGGCGTTCTGCGTGTAGCCGACGAAGTAGAGCACGAGGAAGGTGCCTAAAATGGACGTCGGGATCGCCATGAAGATGTTGACCGCCGAGCTCCAAGAGCCGAGGAAGAGCCAGCAGATGACGCCGGTGAGCAAGGCGGCGAGGATGAGGTTGAAGTTGAGCTCCGAGGTCGACTGCTCGATGAACTTGGTGCCGTCGAAGTTGACGACCAGCTTCGTGCCCTTCGGGATGCTGGATTGCAGCTCGGCCACGCGCTTGGTGACCGCGCGGCCCACCTCGACCGCGTTGGCGTTGTGCTGCTTGAGGATGCCGAGGCCGATCGCGGGCTGTCCGCCCACGCGCGAGATGCCGCGCGGGTCGGCCAGGTCATCCTCGATGCGCGAGATGTCGCCCAGGCGGAAGTGGCGGTAGATCGGCTGTCCCTCGCGGCTGCCGATCGCGAGCTGCTTGAGCTCGTCCACCGACTGAGCCTCGCCCATCACGCGCAGGTTCCATTCCTTTTCGTCGGTCGAAAGGAACCCGGCGGGCCGCTCCGAGTGCTCGTTGCGCAGGGCGCCCAGGACGTCGTTGACCGTGATCTCGAGCTCCCGCATCTTGTCCGGGTCGAGATACACGCGGATCGCGGGCTCCACGTAGCCGCCCAAAAAGACGTCGCCCACGCCGTTCAGGGTCGTGAACTTGTCCTTGAGCTCGTCCTTCACGTACGACATCAGCTCGCGCGTCGGCCGATCGCCCGAGAACGAAATCCACATGAAAGGCTGGTCGTCCGGGTTGAACTTCATGATCACCGGCGGGTCGATGTCCTTCGGCAGCTGGAGCTGGGCCTGCGTGATCTTGGACTGGACCTCCTGCAGCGCGACGTCGACGTTGGTCTTGAGGTCGAACTCGCAGGTGATCAGCGCCTGCCCCTGGCGCGTGACCGAGGAGACCTTCTTAAGGCCCCGGACCGAGGTGACCGCGCTCTCCACGACGTCGACGACCTCGGTCTCCATGACCTCGGGCGACGCGCCCTCCCAGGTCACCGTGACCGTGAGCACCGGGAAGTCCACGTCCGGAAGCTGGCTCTTGCCGATCTGGAAAAACCCGATGAGCCCGAACACGACGAGCCCGGTCATGAGCATCCAGGCGAAGACCGGCTTCTTGATCGACAGGTCGGAGAGGATCACGGTTTCGGTGTCATACTTTCACTTGTTTGACTTTCGGACGGCGGCGTCTAGGCCAGGGGCCGAAGAGCGCACCGCCCATAGGCCACGAACGCCGCCATCAGCCCCATGGCGACGACCCAGACCAACGGGTTGGTCGCGGCGAGCTTGAGCGAATAGCGCGCGTACAGCGCGGCGAGCGCCAGGGATTCCAAGCCAAGAACGGCGGCGGCGAGCGGAGTCAAAGACGGGCTGCGCTTCAAGACGCCCGGGACGATCAGCAGCGCCGCGCACGCCATCTCAAGGACGCCGATCGCGCCCCATCCGCCGCGCGAGAGCGCGCCCGCCGCGGGCACCTTCGCGAGCTCGTCGAACTTGAGCACCTTGTAGGCTCCCCCTGAGAAGGAAAGGAAAGCCAGCGCGGCTTGGACGACCCACAAGAGGATGTTCATCGAATCAGCCCGGGATATCGGGCTCGACCAGACGGGCGAGCTGCTCGAGGGACTCCTGCCAGCCGAGGTAGCAGGCCTCCGCCGGGATCGCGTCGGGGATGCCCTCTTGCACGACGTTCAGCTCGGTGCCGAAGGGGGTTTTCTTGAGCGTGACGGTGATGCTCATCTCGCCGGGGAGATTGGGGTCGTCGAAGCGGTCGGTGTAGCGGATCCGCTCGTGGGGCTTCAGGTCCTGGTACGTTCCGCCGAAGGAATGGCCGCGGCCGGTCCCGAAGTTGGTGAAGGACATCTTGTAGCCGCCGCCGACGCGAACGTCCGACGAGTGCATCGTGGCGGTGAAGCCGTACGGCGGAAGCCATTTCACCTTCGCGTCCGGCTCCAGAAAAGCGCGGTACACCTTCTCCGGGGAGGCCCGAAGTACGCGGTGCAGTCGAACGCTGTTAGGCATGAACTAAATCTTACGATATCCGCGGAGCGGGTGGGAGCGGGTGTCATACTTTCACTTTCTTGGCTGATTGAGTCGGCTCGGCCCAAAAGCAAAATAAGTCAAAGTATGACACCGTCTCACCTTCCGACTGATCCTCGCCGCCGAGCGGGCCTGAGCCGGCCCGGGGGTCTCGAAAACAGAAAGCCCTCCTTTCGGAGGGCTTTCGTTATCCGCGCCGGCGCGGATAAGGTCTGTGTTCGCCGAGCGTCTTACTGCTTTCCGCGCTCCAGCGAGGCGTCGAGCATCGCGAGCGCGACATCGGCCATGAGCCCGGCGTCGTGCTCCATCAGATACTGGCTCAGCTTGTTGCGCTTTTGCAGGTCGGCGTACGCCCGGGAGGGCTCGGCCAGGATCGTCCGGATAGGAGCGTCGAGCTTGATCTCGCTGCAGGTCGTATCGCCGTCCACGCAGACGGTCAGTTCCGGCCACAGCCTCGTCTCCCAATTAAGTATGGCCTCGTTGTCTTGCTTCGAGTAGTGGTGGAATTCCATCACCGCTCTCATTCGGACGAAGATCGCCGTGCCGGTGTTGGCGTAGGAGCTGTGGACTTTCTGGAAATCGGCCTGCGTCCACTGATTGAGGCGGCCTCCGATGTTGTAGAGACCCGCCAACGGGAGGTGCTTGTCGTTGTGCTCCGTGACCCCGCCTTGGGCCGAGTACTTGTGCCCGAGGGAGGCGACGTCGAACCCGGAAGCCTTGAGGGCCCCGGGCGTGGTGTCCACGAAGCCGCGCTTCTGCAGGCCTGCCGTCATATCGTTGCCCAACTGTTCGGCGAGGTTCTGCCATTCGATAGTTCTCTGCCAGACAGGCGGGTAGAGGATTCGATCCCCCGGCTTCAGTCCCTTCATGAGATTTTCTTCGTCGTATTCGAAAATCACCGGGGCGATCAGCACGCGGCCCACGCTGGTGCGCTTGCTCACGGCTCCCAGCCGCGTCTTGACGTCCGCGACCGCCTGGGTGGTGGAGCTGTCGTACACTTCCCTACTATGCTCCGGTATTCCCATCAGTCGGAAGAAACAGCCTCCCAAGCATAGCACCGCCGCGGCGACCAGCATCATTCTCTTCATATTCGTGCCCTTTATATCCGATTTCCGCCCAGTCTAACGACGCCGCAAATCGGGGCCATTATACTTAAGTGCGGGCTTGGTGTCATACTTTGACTCTTTTACTTGTTGCGCTGGCCCGCCCCGAGAGTGAAAAAGTCAAAGTATGACACCATCTCACCATCTCAGCTCTAGGTCCTTTAAGGCGCTTCGACTGGGGCCAAAGACCCATGAAGGCGGCTTGGGGTCGGCGCTATAGTACGCGCCGGCTTTCGGGCCGCGTTTTATTAAGGAGAAAAAATACCATGGTCACTCGATGGAGCCGTCTGCTTCTGTCCGCCGGACTCGTCATGAACGCGGGGGCCTTTTATGCCTCGGCCGCCCCGGACGACGATCCTGCGCTGGCTCAGGCCGAGAAAGCCGTCGGGGAGTTCGTTGCGCAGGCCAAGACCGACGCCCTCCGAACGAGCGCCTCGACGACCGGCAGGCACTCGCATTTCGGCAACCACTGCGGCGAGGTGACCGGGAAACTGCAGGGCTCCATGGCGATCCCGCCGACCAAGGTCTGCTGGGAGATCAAGCCCGGCAAGACCTCCAACGCCATTCTTCTCTCCTACCCGGATCCCCTCACGGACCCGAACAACCTCAAGCCTCTCGTCATCAGCAAGGTGTACAAGCCCGACCTCTCCTTCACGCTGTGGGCCGGCGAGCAGTTCGGCGGCCAAGGCACGTGCGTCAAGGTCGAGGGTGGGCAGACCTGCCGGGGAGACTTCCACGACGTCCTCATCTATAAGAAGGGCTGGATCGTGGACACCATCAAGGACGAATCCCTCGACATCGAGCTCTACATCGAATACACGTGGGGCGACTTGAAGATTCATTACTCAGGCCACTTGATCAAACAGCACTGAGCGTGCCGCGGTCGTCGGCGCGGAGCCTCTCGATGAAAAAAATGCCGGTGCGGCGCGCGCTGTTGCTGTTCTGCGCGGCCGCTCAACTTCAGCTTCCCGTTTGCTTCGGTCAGGCGCCGGGCGGCGCGGCGGACCTCAGGAAAATCACGTCTCTCCCGTTGGCGGGGGACGTCTCGCTCGCCGAGCTTCTTAGGGCGTACGATTTGAGCTCGAACGACGTCCTGCCGCATAGCGGCGAGACTCTAGGGACGTTCCTCGCCGACAACGCCATCAAGCCAGCGGCGACGATCCTCAAGATAGACCCGGTCGAGTCCGTGGATCAACGCCTCCGGCGCTGGGACATCGATCCGGCGGGGCCCATCAGCGTGGATACTCCCGCCAAGTTCCGCGTTCTCGTTCTCGCGACGCTGGAGAGCTATTTCCGCCTGCATGCCGAGGCGGTTCCCGCGGCCTCCGAGAGCCCGCTCGACACGGAGGACCGCTTCGCGGGAGCCCTGTTCAGGGAGACGTGGGGTCACGACATCTACACGAATTCGCTGACCCGGCCGGGTTCCGAGGCGTTGATAGACGGGAGCGTCTTGTTCGAGACGGCTTTCGCGCCCATAGAAACGGTCAACTTGGATCTGATCGGCAATAAAGCCCTCCTGCTGTCCCATCTCGAGATGATCCGGCTCGACGAGGCGGACGGCCTCATGAACGGCGCGGAGCAGAAAAGGCTGGCCGCGGAGATATTCGACAGAGTCGCCGGCACCCGCTACGCCGCGGCGGTGGCGCGGTGCTCGCCGAGCCTGACGGCTCTGATCGACGTCAACGCGCTGCACGGCCATTTCAAGTTTCCCGTCGCTTTCGCCGACGCCCAGGATCTCGCGAACCGCAACCATGTCCCGGTCGTCACGTTCATCCGCGCCCTTGTCGTGTTCCACGCCTTGGCCGCCGGCGGCGTCAGGCAGGCGGCCAGCGACCCGCCGAACGCCCTTAAGAGGATGATCCTTCGCGAGACGCAGGGGGCCTTGTCCCAGGCGCATCCCAAGCGCTTCGAGTTCGGCTTCATCACCTCCCTCTTCGATTCCGAGGTCAAGCAGAAGCTGAAGATCGACGCGGACGCCATGACTCCCGCGGGGGTGGGGCCGTTCCTATCCGGAGACGCGGCGTTTCCGGGAGTCCTCGGCCCGGGCGGTTTTCTCGACCAGATCCTTTTCAAGAACTACGGCGTGAGCTGTCTGCCGCAATAGCGTCGCGGAAGGCGCGCGGACGGCGTGGTGTCATACTTTGAATTTTTGACTTTTTAGGCCGAAGCGGCCAAAAGTGAAATAGTCAAAGTATGACACCGTCTCCATAAGAGCTAGCATCCGGATATGAAGAGGTTCTCGGGCGGCTGCGCTTGCGGAGCGATACGTTACGAGTGCAAGGCTCCGCCGATCGCCATGTTCAACTGTCACTGCCGCGCTTGCCAGCAGGCCTCGGGCGGGCCCTATGCGCCGGTCGTGCTTGTCTTGTCGAAAGCCTTCAAGCTGACGCAGGGCACGCCGCACTATCACCTCGTTCGGAACGTCGACGGCAAAATGCGCAAGCGCGGCTTCTGCCCCGATTGCGGCTCGCGTCTCACCGGGGCCGAAACGGAACAGGCGGGCCGCTGGCTGGGCGTCACGGCCTCGAGCTTGGACGATCCCAGCTGGTTCAAGCCCCAGTACGACATCTTCGTCTCCCAAGCTCAGCCGTGGGATCTTCTGGACGCGACGCTTCCCAAGCACGAGCAACATCGATCGGCCGTGCGATGACTTGCATCGCGCTCAAGCTTCTCGCCCTGGCGTACTAGTCCTTGAGGCTGAGCGGGCCCGAGCCGGTCTGGGTGAAGACCAAAGCGGCGCCGAGCATGGACAGGTTCTTCATGAACATGACCTGCTGCATCATCGCCGCTTGCGGGTCGGCAAGGCCCCAGAACCTGTGCATGGTCAACGTCACCGGGACCAGAAACAGCACGATGAGCCACGCGCCCCACCGCGCCTTGAAGCCGGCGGCGAGGCTCAGGCCTCCCAGTATGGCGATCACGCCGGACAGCGGCACGGCGAGGGACGCCAGCGGAACGCCTTGCGAGGCGGCATAGCCGATGGTTTGAGCCTTGAAATGCCCCGGCCCGGCCATCACGAAGATCGCGGCGTACAGGATGCGTCCCAGCGGCGTTAGGAATTTCATGTTGCTCTCCTTTTCGATCTTTTAGTCGGCCAATTCGCCGAATTTCCCGGCGTTGTAATCCTCGATCGCCTGGTTGATCTCATCGGCGCTGTTCATGACGAACGGGCCGTAATGGACCAGCGGCTCCTCGATGGGCGCACCGCTCAAGAACAGCGCGGTCGCGTCGCCCGAGGAATCCACCAGCACCTCGTCGCCGTCGTTCTTGAACAGGATGAACTCTCCCGCCGAGACGACCGGCGAGCCGTTCGCCTTCACCTTGCCCTCCAGCACCAGCAAGGCCGTGTTGTAGTCCTTGGGCGTGGGCAGGCGCGCTTGCGCCCCTGCTCTCAGGCGCAGGTCCAGCATATGCACCGGGGTGAACGTGGACGCGGGCCCGCCGGTGCTCTCATAGGCGCCCGAGATGACGCGCACGGCGCCCGTGTTCCCGGGCAGCGCGGCTTCCTTTATATTCGACCCGGTCAGCGGCTGATACTTGGGCGCCGTCATCTTGCTCCGCCGCGGCAGGTTGACCCAAATTTGGATCATGTGCATCACGCCGCCGGCCTTGGCGAAGTTTTCCTCGTGGTACTCGTTGTGGAGTATGCCTCCGCCCGCCGTCATCCACTGCACCTCGCCCGGCCGTATGACGCCGCCGTTGCCCGCGCTGTCATGATGCGCGATCGAGCCCTGGTAGGCGATCGTGACGGTCTCGAAGCCCCGGTGGGGGTGCGTGCCCACGCCCCGCCTGCGAGTCGTCGGCGAATAGGCCTCGGGCTTCTGATAGTCCAGCAGGAAGAACGGGCTCATGCGCTTCTCGAAGTCCGTCGCTCCCGGAAAGTAATTGCTGACGTGGAACCCGTCGCCCACCCAATGCTGGGGCAGGCCGCGGAACACTCGTTCGATCGATCTTTTCATGGCCTCCTCCTATTATTTCGACTTCAAAATAAACGGCACAAAAAAATCAAGCTCTCGCGACGGACGTGCCCAGCTTGCGGCACAGGCGCCGCAGCTCCTCCTGCTCTTGGACGGTCAGCGCGCCGAATTGCGCTGCCACGCTTCGCGCGTGCTTGGGAAAAACGTCCTTGATGATCGCGCGGCCTTTCCCGGTAAGGGCCACCCGGACGAACCGTTTGTCGTCGGCCTCGCGCTTCCGCTCGACCAGCCCCTTTCGCTCGAGTCCCTCGACCACCGCCGTGATGCTGCCGCAGGCGCGCAGAAGCTTCGCCGCGAGCTCTCCCTGGCATAGGGGGCCCAAATGCAGCAGCGCTTCCATGACCCCGAACTGGCTGGGCGTCAAACGCGTGCCGGCCAATTCCCGCTGAAGCGAGGAGGCCAAAGCGTCGTTGGCCCGCGCCAACGTGATGAACGCGTTGAGCGCCCGCACCTCGCGCTGATCGCCCCGAAATTTAGTGGGCATATATTTCGATATCAAAATAATAGCAGACGCGCGGCCTCCTGTCAAGAGCTCAAATGGAATAGTCAAAGTATGACACCGGCTCACCACGTCCCCACTACTTAGGCTGCAGGTTTATTCGAACCAGACGGGCCGCGAGATTGAAGCAAAAGGGCCAGGCGAGATAAATCATCGCGATAAGGAACAGCTGCTCAAGGCCTTCGCTGAACGCCCACATGCCGGAAGAGGCGTTTCGAACCGCGAGGATTTGGGCGATGGGCACGCCCGTCACGCGAGATTCCATAAGGACTTGCACGTCGCTCTTCAGGACGACGAGCCGGTAAGCGAGGGTCCACGCGCAGTACGCGAAGACGATTTCAGAGAGGACTCGCAGCGGCACGCCCCGCCCTGCCCGCCAGCGTTGGTATGCGTCTTCGGCCTCCGGGGCTGCGTCGTTCAGCATGGCGACGCCGGCCAGTCCGAACGGACCGAGCGCGGCCAGGGCGACCCAACCCAGCGATCTTCCTTTGCCCTTGAGCAGGAAGGCGAACACGGCCAGCCACAGCAGGCCGGTGGCCGCCAGCGTCCCCAGCATGAGCAGGCGTTGGAGACCCTGAAGCAGGTGGAAATTGCGGCTGTAGTGGGCGGTTTTCATCGCCCACTCCGGGTTGATCGCGCTTGTCAGCCCCATCCCGCCGATGACCACGACAGGAATGAGCAGGAAGGCGACGATAGCGCCCCAGTACTCGCGCTTCACTGGTGTCATACTTTCACTTTTTTACTTATTGCTCTGGCCCGGCCCGAAAGTGAAAAAGTTAAAGTATGACACCATCTCGAAGGATTGAGAGCGCTTTCCGGCGTTCCGCGCACTTGTTGCAGCGGCCGCACGGCTTGCCGCCCGACGGTGAGAGGCACGAGAAGGTGAGCGCCCAGGGTAGCTGTCCCGCGCCTTCCATCACCCGCTTTTTGCTCATCCGCCGGAACGGAGTCTCGATCTCGAGAGGCCGCCCGTAGCCGCTCGCGAGCGTTCGCTCCATAAGGGAGAAGAAGGCGGGCGTGGCGTCGGGAAACGGGTTGCCCTTGAGGATGCCCATGGCGACGGCCGGAAGGGAGCGGCGCCAGCACAAGACCGAGGCCGCCGAGAGCAGGACCAAGTTCCGCCCGGGAAGGTATACCGAGGCGTCGGCGCTTCGCGCGCCCGGGGTCCGCTTTCCCGTGAACTCCCAGCCGGTCCGGCTCTTGGCGGCTTCCAGAACGCTCAGGCAGGCCAGCCGTTCCAGCCGGGGATGAGCGAGCGCGGCCAAGAGGCGCTTCAACCAGCGGACTTCCGTCGGCTCCCAGACGTAGCCGCTCCGCACGTACACGGGGTGGACCCGGCGGCCTTCGCGAAGGTAATGCGCGACGAGAGCCGCGCTGTCCACTCCTCCGCTCACGAGGACGCAGATGGACCGGCTTGAGCTCGGATGGCGCACCGCGGCATATTCTAATAAAATCACCTTTGGAATGCCCGACGAGTGGTGGAAGACCCATTTCACCCGCGAGTCCTTGAGCGGCTACGGATTGCCCGAGAAGACGGCCGCGGAGGTGCGCGGCGCGGCGCGCCTGCTGGGCTTGGCGCCCGGCTCCGACCTTCTCGACCTAGGCTGCGGCTTGGGCCGGCACTCGCTGGGCTTCGCGGCGCTCGGCCATCGGGTTGTCGGGTTGGACTGGTCCGCGCCGCTGATTAAGGCCGCCAAGGAAGCCGCCCGCGAGGCCAAGCTCCGGGCCGAGTTCGTCCGGGGCGACATGCGCCGGCTGCGCTGGCGTGCGCGCTTCGACGCGGTGGTCAATCTATTCACGTCCTTCGGCTATTTCCAAACCGAAGCCGAGGATCTCGCGGTGCTGCGCGGCGTCCGGCGGGCCCTGCGCCCCGGGGGAGCCTTCCTGATCGACGTGCTGAACAAGCGGTGGCTCACGAGCCACTTCTCCCCGACCTTCTGGCAGAGGACGCCCGAGGGAGACATCCTGCGGGCCTTCAACAGGCTTTCCTTCGACAAGACATCGAGCCGGCTGACCAACCGCCGCACCCTGTACCTGAAAGGCGGGAAGAAACGCGAGACCTTCCTCGACTTCAAGGTGTATGCCCCCGACGACCTGGAGCGCCTGCTTTCGAAGTCCGGCCTGCGCATGCGGGGGCTCTGGGGCGGCTTCGACGGGCGGCGCTACGGCCGCGACACCTTCCGACTGATCCTCGCCGCCGAGCGCGCGTAACGACGTGAACCAGCCGGGCGAAAAGTCAAAAGCGCAAAGTCTGACACCCGTGCCACCCGGCCTCCATCCAAATTACATAAAATCCGGGCGTGACCGAGGCTAGAGAGATCGAGCGGGCCGAGCTCCATAAAACCATCTGGCGCATCGCCAACGACCTGCGCGGCAGCGTGGACGGTTGGGACTTCAAGAGCTACGTGCTCGGCATGTTGTTCTACCGCTTCATTTCGGAGAGTCTGGCCGGCTACCTTGACGAGCAGGAGCGCAAGGCCGGCCGCAAGAGCTTCGACTACGCCGCCTTAAGCGACAAGGACGCCAAGCGCGGCCGCGAGTCGACCATCTCCGAGAAGGGCTTCTACATCCTGCCTTCCCAGCTCTTCGCCAACGTGCGCCAGCGCGCCCGCCAGGACGCCAACCTCAATGAGACGCTCTCGAAGGTCTTCAAGGCCATTGAAGGCTCGGCGCAGGGCGCTGACAGCGAGGACGACCTCAAAGGCCTCTTCGACGACCTGGACGTCAACAGCGCCAAGCTCGGCCCCACGGTAGCCAAGCGCAACGAGAAGCTGGTCAAGCTTCTGGACGCCATCGGCGACCTGCCGTTGGGCTCCGTCTCGGGCGCCAGCATCGATCTGTTCGGCGACGCCTATGAATACCTCATGCAGATGTATGCCTCGACCGCCGGCAAGTCCGGCGGCGAGTTTTTTACCCCGCAGGAAGTCTCGGAGCTTTTGGCTCGCATCGCCGTCGCGGACAAGACCTCGGTCAACAAAGTCTATGACCCGGCCTGCGGCTCGGGCTCGCTTCTGTTAAAGTTCGCCAAGGTGCTGGGGCCCGACAAGGTCCGCTTGGGTTTCTTCGGCCAGGAAGTGAACCTCACCACCTACAACCTCTGCCGCATCAACATGTTTCTGCACGACATCGGCTACGAGAAATTCGACATCGCCCACGGCGACACGCTGACCGACCCCGTGCATAAGGACGACGAGCCCTTCGAGGCCATCGTCTCGAACCCTCCCTACTCCATCAGGTGGCCCGGCGACTCGAACCCCGTCCTCATCAATGACCCGCGCTTCGCCCCCGCCGGCGTGCTGGCGCCCAAGAGCAAGGCCGACCTGGCCTTCACCATGCACATCCTAAGCTGGCTCGCCACCGACGGCACGGCGGCCATCGTCGAATTCCCGGGCGTGCTCTACCGCGGCGGCGCGGAACAGAAAATTCGGCAATACCTCATCGACAATAACTACATCGACGCCGTCATTCAGCTCCCGCCCGACCTCTTCTTCGGCACCACCATCGCCACCTGCATCATCGTCCTCAAGAAGTCAAAGCGCGACAACAAGACCTTTTTCATCGACGCCTCCGCCGAGTTCGTCCGCGGCGGCAACAAGAACAAGCTCACCGACAAGAACCTCGAGAAAATCCTGGACGCCTTCACGTCGCGCAAGAACATCGCGCACTTCGCCAAGCTGGTGGACAACAAGGCCCTGGCCGAGAACGGCTACAACATCTCGGTTTCCTCTTACGTCGAGCAGAAGGACACGCGCGAGGTCGTGGACATCAAGGCCTTGAACGCCGACCTCCAGCGCATCGTCAAGCGCCAGGCCGAGCTTCGCTCGCAGATCGACGCCATCGTGGCCGACCTGGAGGGAGGCCGGGCATGAGCCGCAAGATCGAGGTCAAGGGCGCGCTCGTCACGGTCGTCTCCGCGCGCGAGCAGGACTACATCTCGCTGACCGACATCGCCCGCTACAAAGACGACGAGCGCACCGACTACATCATCCTGAACTGGCTCAGGAACCGCAACACCATCGAGTTCCTGGGCGTCTGGGAGCAGCTCAACAACCCCGGTTTTAATCCCATCGAATTCGATGGGATTAAAAAACAGGCCGGCTTGAACAGTTTCGTGCTGACCGCCAAGCGCTGGATAGACGCCACCGGCGCCGTCGGCCTCATCTCCAAGCCGGGCCGCTACGGCGGCACCTTCGCCCACAAGGACATCGCTTTCGAGTTTGCCTCCTGGGTCTCCGTCGAATTCAAGCTCTACCTCATCAAGGAGTTCCAGCGACTGAAGGACGCGGAGCACCAGCAGCTTGGCTGGGATATCCGCCGCAACCTGACCAAGATCAACTATCGCATCCACACCGACGCCATCAAAGCGAACCTGATCCCGCCGAAACTGACGCCCCAGCAGATCAACCTCATCTACGCCAACGAGGCGGACCTGCTGAACATGGCGCTGTTCGGGAAAACCGCCAAGCAATGGCGTGACGAGAATCCCCAGAGAAAGGGCAACATCCGCGACCAGGCCAACGCCGCGCAGCTTGTCTGCCTGGCCAACCTGGAGACGCTCAACGCGCACTGCATCCACCAGGGCCTGCCGCAAGCCGAGCGCCTGAAGCTGCTCAACCAGACCGCCATCCAGCAAATGAAGCTCCTGCTCGCGGACGCGGGCGTTCGGCGGCTGGAGGATAGGAAGAAGCCGTGAGCCGCATCGACAAGCTCGTCGCCACGCTGTGCCCGAGGGGCGTGGAGTTCAAGGCGCTTGGTGATATCGCGAAACTGGTCCGCGGCAATGGGCTTCCCAAATCTGATTTCACCGAGTCCGGCGTCGGGTGCATCCATTACGGCCAAATCTACACGCACTACGGCGTCTCCGCGACGGAAACCATCTCCTTCGTCTCCCCTCAGACAGCCACTCCGCTCGCCAAGGTTGAACCAAGCGACTTGATCATCACCAACACTAGCGAGAACGTCGAGGATGTCTGCAAATCCGTCGCATGGCTGGGCAAAACGCAAATCGTTACCGGCGGACATGCCACGGTCATCAAGCACGGCCAAGACGCCCGATTTTTGTCGTACTACTTCCGGACTCCGGAGTTCTTCGCGCAGAAGAAAAAGCACGCGGTTGGCACGAAGGTCATCGATGTCTCCGCGAAGAACCTAGCGAAAATTCGAGTCCCTGTTCCGCCCCTTGAAATCCAGCGCGAAATTGTGAAAGTCCTTGATGCTTTTACCGAACTGGAAGCGGATCTGGAAGCCTATCTGGAAGCGAGACGGAAGCAGTACAAGCACTACCGCGATTCTCTCTTGACCTCCGACGCCAGAGTGAAGTTCAAGCTGCTTGGCGAATTGGGCAAGCGCAATAAGGGAACGGTCATTACTGCGGGTCGAATGAAATCTATTCAGCAAGATGACGGTCCCATTCGAGTATTTGCAGGAGGACAGACCATCGCGGATGTCTCCAAAGAAGCGGTGCCCACGAAAGACGTGGTTCGAGTTCCCAGCATTATTGTCAAATCGCGCGGCCACATCGGTTTCGAATATTACGATCGCCCATTTACTCACAAGGCTGAACTTTGGTCATACTCAATCAACCACAAAGATGCGAACCAGAAGTTCGTCTACTATTACCTCCTAACCCGGATCGGCCGCCTCCAAGAAATTGCACGCGCCAACTCCGTAAAGCTGCCCCAGCTTGGCGTTGCGGACACAGACACACTTTTCATCCCCTTGCCGCCTCTTGAAATCCAGCGCGAAATCGTCAAAGTCTTAGATAATTTTACCGAGCTGGAAGCTGAGTTGGAGGCTGAGTTGGATGCTGAGCTGGAAGCTCGGCGCAAGCAGTATCATCATTACCGCGATCGACTGCTGACCTTCGAGGCCGCCGCGTGAGCGAACGCCCGCCCCGCTACGGCCCCATCGCGCTTTCCGAGGAGATCACGGTCGTCGCCGAGTTCATCCCCGATTCCCCGCTCCGTGAGACGGCTTACCAAAGCGAGGCGGCCTTGGAGAAGGACTTCCTGGAACGCCTTGCGGCTCAGGGCTACGAATACCTGCCCATCAAGGACGAGAACGACCTCGTCGCCAACCTGCGCCAACAGCTCGAGGCGCTCAACGACGTCAAGTTCAGCGACGGCGAATGGGAGCGTTTCTTCAAGGAGAAGATCGCCGCAGCCAACGACGGCATCATCGAGAAAACCGCGCGTATCCAGGAAGACCACGTCCAAATCCTCAAGCGCGACGACGGCAGCGTCAAGAACATATACCTGCTCGACAAGGAACGCATACACGAAAACCGTCTCCAAGTCATCAACCAATACGAGGCGCAAGGCCGGCGCAAGAACCGCTACGACGCGACCATCCTGGTCAACGGCCTGCCTTTGGTCCATGTCGAGCTCAAAAGAAGGGGCGTTGACCTCCGGGAGGCCTTCAACCAGATAGACCGCTACCAGCGCGACAGCTTCTGGTCGGGCTCCGGGATCTTCGAGTACGTCCAGCTCTTCGTCATCAGCAACGGCACGCTCACCAAGTATTACAGCAACACCGTGCGCGACGGCCACTTGGCGGAGCTGCGCCGCTCGCGTTCGCGCAAGAAGACCTCGAACAGCTTCGCCTTCACGAGCTGGTGGGCTGACGGGCGCAACAAGCCCATCACGGAGCTGGCTCACTTCACCAAGACCTTCTTCGCGAAGCACGCCCTGCTCAATATCCTGACCAAGTATTGCGTCTTCGACTCGGATCGTAAGCTGCTGGTCATGCGCCCCTACCAGATCGCCGCCACCGAGCGCATATTACAGCGCATCGCCGTCTCCACGAATCACAAGCAGCTCGGCACGACGGACGCGGGCGGCTATGTGTGGCACACCACGGGCTCAGGCAAGACCTTGACGAGCTTCAAGACGGCGCGGCTCGCCAGCCGCCTGGAGGGTCTCGACAAAGTGCTGTTCGTCGTGGACCGCAAGGACCTGGACTACCAGACCATGAAGGAGTACGACCGCTTCGAGAAGGGCGCGGCCGACTCCAACGCCTCCACGGCCGTCTTGCAGCGCCAGCTTGAGGACCCCAACGCCCGCATCATCATCACCACGATCCAGAAACTCAGCCGCTTCGTCTCCGGAAACAGGAAGCACCCGGTTTACGACAAGCACGTCGTCGTCATCTTCGACGAGTGCCACCGCAGCCAATTCGGCGATATGCACGCCGAGATCACCAAGGTCTTCAAGCGCTACCATCTCTTCGGGTTCACCGGCACGCCCATCTTCGCGGAGAACGCGCGTTCAGGGGGCGGCCAGCGCCTGCGCACGACCCAGCAGGCCTTCGGCGACGGCCTGCACACCTACACCATCGTCGACGCCATCAACGACAAAAACGTCCTGCCCTTCCGCATTGATTTCGTCAACACCATCAAGGCCGCCCCGGGCATCAAGGACAAGAAGGTTCCGGCCATAGACACGGAGAAAGCCCTGCTTTCGCCCAGGCGCGTGGAGCAGGTCGTGGCCTACATCCGCGAGCATTTCGAGCAGAAGACCAAGCGCGGGTTCAACTCGCTTTTCGCCACCGCCTCCATCGAGGCCGCCAAGCGCTATTACGCCGAATTCAAGAAGCAGCAGGAGGCTCTCCCCAAGGGTCGTCGCCTCAAGGTCGGCATCATCTACAGCTTCGCCGCCAACGAGGAGAGCCCCGAGGGCCTGCTCGGCGAGGAGGAGTTCGAAACCGGCGGCTTGGACAAATCCTCCCGCGATTTCTTGGACGAGGCCATCAAGGATTACAACGCGCTGTTCAGCACGAACTTCGACACCGCCGAAAGGTTCCAGAACTACTATAAGGACCTCTCCCAGAGGCTTAAAAACCGAGACCTCGACGTTGTCATCGTGGTCAACATGTTCCTGACGGGCTTTGACGCCACCATCCTGAACACCTTGTGGGCCGACAAGAACTTGCGCGCGCATGGGCTGATCCAGGCCTACTCGCGCACGAACCGAATCTTGAACTCCGTCAAAACTTACGGCAACATCGTCACCTTCCGCGATTTGGAACAGGCGACCAACGACGCTTTGGCGCTCTTCGGCAACAAGGACGCCAAGGGCATCGTTCTTCTTAAGCCCTATGCCGAGTATCACGCGGAATACGCGAAGCTCATCGCCAAGCTCGCCCAAAGCTTCCCGGTCGGCCAAGCCATAACCGGCGAGGCCGCCAAGAAGGACTTCGTCAAACTTTTCGGCCAGGTCCTTCGCGCGCGCAACATCCTAACGGCCTTCGACGACTTCACGGGCGACGCCACGCTTTCCGAACGCGACTTGCAGGACTACCAAAGCCTCTACTTGAACATCCATGCGGAGTTGCGCGGCGCGGCCCAAGCCGACAAGGAGCCCATCAACGACGACCTTGTCTTCGAGCTCGAGCTCGTCAAGCAAGTCGAAGTCAACGTTGATTACATCCTGATGCTCGTCGAGAAATACCTGAGGGCGAAGGGCGAGGACGCCAAGGCGGAAATCCGCGCCAGCATAGGGCGTTCCGTCGATTCGAGCCCCTCCTTGCGCGACAAGAAGGACCTCATCGAGCAGTTCGTGGACTCCGTCACCACGGCCAAGGCCTTGGACAGGACCTGGACCGCCTTCGTCGCCGCCAAGAGGGAGGCGGAACTCGCGCGCATCATCTCCGAGGAGGGCTTGAACGTGGAGAAAACGAAAGTCTTCATCGAGGACGCCTTCCGCGATGGCGCCATCCCGACGACGGGCGTGGCCATCACGAAAATCCTGCCGCCGGCCTCCCGCTTCTCGGAAGACGACGCTCACGCGACCAAGAAGCGAACCGTCCTGAACCGCCTACTCGCCTTCTTCAGTCGCTACTTCGGCCTCGGCGCGTGAAATCCGGGTGGCGCGATGCCCAATTCGGAATCGCGACACTTTATCGCGATAGCTCGAAAGGCTCATAGCGGGACTGTCATCGCTGTTAATTCGACGAGGGAGTAGCCATGTCTAACGAAGATAGGCTTAGTGCGCCGAAATTGGAGAAAGACCGGGCCGCACTCCTCCATGAGGTCTTTGAATACTTTCACAATCGGGCTGACTACTTGCCTCGGATTTCGTTTGAGATCGACAATCAAGACAAAATCGAGGCGCTGGATTCGCTATTTCAAGACGCCACGCTCGACTCGACGGGTGATGGGCAAATCCACTTTTCTATGAAGGCGTACTTTGTGAGCAACTTTTGGGAACTCGATCAGAGGCTTATTGAAAGAGTGCTCCCAGTCCTCAAGGAAATGTACTCGACGGGCCCCACAATAAACCACTCCGTAGAATCTTTTTTTGATCACTTAAGGAGAAGGGAAAGTATTAGGGTAAGGTCCGTTGATGTCCAGCGTCTGCTCAGACTATTACGGGAGTTCGGGGTGTTAGGTGGTTTCGCCGAGAAGGATAATGCGGATGGCAGGAAGGTTATCACAAACTTCCAACTGAGCTCGCTGGTGCTCAGGGCTTCGAAGATCATCACTGACCGGGTGGAAGCTGCGAACAAGCCTGCTGGGTCCATGGCCTCGGTGCTTCCAAATATAAGAGAGGCGTTGACCGTCCAAGGCAAGGCATCCATGCTTTCAGGAGTTAAGCGCTGGGATGTAATCAAGCACCTTGGAAAGGGCGGACAGGGTGACGTGTCGCTAGTTTGGGACGTTGCCGGGCTCGATCAGAGTATTGATGCGATAGGGGAGAGTGTCGGGGAACTAAATTCCCCAGCAATTACGGGAGAGGCGAAGTTTTCTGCTGCACGCAGACTTTTGAACACCGTCGTGGCGGTTGGTGGCGACAGACGACTTGGTGCTCTCAAGAAGCTTTACGCTAAGGAGACTGAAGCGTACGCGAAAGCCCTTAAGCGAATGCAGTTCGAACTGCTAGCCATGCGGGACATCTCCCACCCCCACATCGTTCGGCTCCTCGACGAATGCCTCGAAGATGGCTGGTACGTCATGGAGTTCTTTCCTGGCGGGACGCTCTCTAACGTGCGTGAACGCTTCAAAGGCGACGCGCAGAAGTCTCTTGCGGCGTTTCGTGACCTCGTTGAAGCTTTGAGCCTTTTGCACGCCAAGAATGTCGTACACCGCGATCTTAAGCCGGAAAATATCTACATCCGTGAAAATGGCGACCTCGTTGTTGGAGACCTTGGCCTCGCCTATTTCGACGAAGGGCCTCGAATTACCGAGTCATACGAAAACGTCGGGAGCAGGGACTGGATGCCGGGGTGGGCCTATGGGGAACGCCAGGAGACGGTCACCAAGGCGTTCGATGTTTTTGCGCTCGGCAAGGTCCTTTGGGCAATGATATCGGGCAAGTCTAAGATGCGGTTGTGGTACTTCGATCGTCCGGAGTACGATCTCACAAAACTCTTTCCTAGCCAGGCCGAGATGATCCAGGTCAATCAATTCCTTAAGAAGTGCGTTGTCGAACGAGAGGCAGACTGCATCTTGGATGCAGGAAAGCTTCTCCTTGAAGTCGACGACCTCATTGGCCGGCTTAATTATCGTTTTCCCCATTTTGATCCAAAGGTCGGAGGAAAACGCGCATGCCGCGCTTGCGGGGAGGGGAACTATTACGGGGTCATGAAGAACACCATTGCCATCGCCCTTCATCCGATCGGGATCTCGGATTATAGATTCCAGCTTTGTGACAGGTGTGGTCATCTCGACGTCTTTTATTTTGCTGACAAAAACAATCCACCTGTCGTATGGCAGTAAGGAGCGGGTGTGACCAGAGGAGGACACGCCAGAACCATTCAGGCGGAACCGAGAGGTTAGGAATCGACAGTGAGCTGAGCCCACACGCGCACACGACTCCAAATGTTCCAACCCCTAAAAATGCGACGCCCTCCTTTCGGAGGGCTTTTGTTATCCGCGCCAGCGCGGATACGAACAAAATCGAGCTGCCGGGCTAGGACTCGAACCTAGAACAAGGCGTCCAGAGCGCCCCGTGTTACCATTACACCACCCGGCAATGGAAGTTCCATTCTACCAAATTTCCGCTATAATGCCGCTATCGGGGAGTAGCTCAACCGGCTAGAGCGCACGCTTTGGGAGCGTGAGGCTGAGGGTTCAAATCCCTCCTCCCCGATCCTCGCTTTCCGCTGCATCATCCTCGTCCCGCGGTTTTCCCTTCTCGACGTTCTCCTTCGGCTTCCGTTCCTCGCCGGGACGGGGGATGTTGATCGCGGCTTCGTCGAAGAGGGCTTGGCTGATGTAGATCGGGGCGCCGGCGCGCAGGGCGAGCGCGATGCCGTCCGACGGGCGGCAGTCGAAGGAGGTCTCGCGGCCGTCGTGCTGCATCGCCAGCCTCGCGAAGTAGGCGTCGTGCTTCAGCGAGTGGATGTAGAGGCCGGTCACCTTCGCGCGCAGGCGGTCGATGACCTGCATCAGCAGGTCGGCGGTCAGCGGCCTGGGGGCGGTTTGGTGGGAGATCGTCAGCGCGATCGCGGCGCCCTCGCTGCCGCCGACGATGAGCGCCATCGCCTTCGTGAGGGGCTTGCCCTTCGGCACCAGCAGCACCGCGTCGTGAAAGCCCAGCGGGTCGCCCGCCAGGCCGGCGACCTCGGCCTCGAGGAAGCCGGCGGGGGCCTTGGGCGCGGGCTTGAGGCGCAGCGCGATCCCGAGGAAGGCGAACGCGAGCGCGACGACCGCGAGGCTGGGCCTCACTTCATTTGTCCGTTCTCGTCCAGGTCGACTTGGGCGCCGTTCGCTCCGTTCAGCGCGAGCTCGATGAAGGCCTCGCCGACCGCCTCGGGAACCTTGAGGGTCAGCGGGTCCTCCTGCGGGTAGGCGGCGGCGCGCATCGTCGTCCGCGTCGGGCCGGGGTTCACCGAGAGCGCGCGCACGCCGTTCTCGGACTCGGCGGCGATCAACTGGGTGAGGCCCTCGAGGCCGAACTTGGAGACCGCGTAGGCGCCCCAGCCGCCCTTCGCTTTGCGGCCGACCCCGGAGGAGACGTTCAGTATCACGCCGCGCTTGTGCTCCAGCATCGAGGGAAGCACCGCCTTGGTCATGAGGAAAACGCCGTGCAGGTTCACGTCGATCACCGCGCGCCACTGGGCCTCGGGGTAGTCGACGAGCGGGGCGCGTGGGCCGAGCAGGCCGGCGTTGTTGACCAGCACGTCGATGGGGCCGAGCACGTTGGCCGCGTCGCGCACGAAGCGCGCGACGTCCTTGGGCTTGGAGACGTCGCAGGCGCGCCAGAACAGCTCGGCCCCGAGGGCCTCGGCCTGTTTGGCCGTCTCGTCGAGCTCGAAGAACGTCCGCGAGCACAGCGCGAGGGCGGCGCCCTCGCGCGCGAAGGCCAGCGCGACCGCGCGGCCGATGCCCCGCCCCGCGCCGGTGATCAGCGCCGTATGGCCCTTCAGTCTTGGCTTGGTGTCGCTCAAAGTCGCATAATGCGCGCGTGGACCGTAAATCCCAGGCGCGTAAGACGTTGCGAGGGCTGAAGCAGCTCTACCCCCAGGCGACCTGCGAGCTCAATTTCGGGAACCCGTTCGAGCTCATGGTCGCGACCATCCTCTCGGCGCAGTGCACCGACAAGCGCGTGAACGTCGTCACCGCCGAGCTGTTCAAGCGCCATAAGACGCCCGCCGACTTCGCCGCCTTGCCGCAGGCTTCCCTGGAGCGCGAGATCCGCTCGACCGGATTCTACCGCAACAAGGCCCTGTCCATACGCCGCGCCGCCAAGCTGATCGTCGAGAAGCACGGCGGGCGCGTTCCGAAGACGATGGCCGAGCTGCTCGAGCTGCCCGGCGTCGCGCGCAAGACGGCCAACGTGATCCTCGGCACGGCCTTCGGCGTCGCGGACGGCGTCGTCGTCGACACGCACATGAAGCGCGTCGCCTACCGGCTGGGCCTCACCGACGAGACCGACCCGGTGAAGGTCGAGCGCGACCTGATGGCCGCCGTGCCGCGCGACGAGTGGATCTACTTCGGCCACGCGATGGTCTGGCACGGCCGGCGCCTCTGCTTCGCGCGCGCGCCGAACTGCCCGGAGTGCCCGCTTTCAAAGTTCTGCCTCAAGCGCGGCGTCTGACGCGCCGCGTCACTTCCACTTGATCGTGCAGCCGATCGCCGGCGTCTCGGGCTCGGCGACGGGCTTGCCGGCGGTCAAGGCGTCGAGCGCGTCCTTTAGGTAGTTTTTCTTCACCGCGCCGGGGTCCTGCCAGTTGTCATCGAGCTTGCCGGTGTAGGCCAGGTGGCGGTTCCCGTCAAAGACGAACAGGTGCGGCGTACGGACCGCGCCGTAGGCCCGCGCGATCTCCTGGGTCTCGTCGCGGAGGTACGGGAACGGGTAGCTCTTCTCCTTCGCGCGGGCGACCATCGCCTCGAAGCCGTCCTCCGGGTAGGAAACCGAATCGTTGGAGTTGATCAGCACGAAACGGGCCTTGCCGGCGTAGTCCTTCTGGAGCTGGATCATCCTGTCCTCGTAGGCTCTCACGTAGGGACAGTGGTTGCACGAGAAGATAACGACAAGAACCGGCTCCTTGAAGTCCGCGAGCGTGTAGGTCCGGCCGTCGACTCCCTTGAGCGTGAACGGAGGGGCGCTCTGCGTTATGGCGGGCATAAAACCTCCTGCTTAGCGAGCGGCCTTTTTGGTCTTCGGGGCCTTCGCTTTCTTAGCGGCCGCCGCCTTCTGCTCTTTATTCTCGCTCATTTTCGGTTTCGGAGCCAGAGGGCGGGCTTGAACAGGAGGGCGCTGCTCGGCGAAGAAGTCGCGCAGGCCGTCGGCCAAGGCTTGGGCGAGGCGCGATTGGAAGGCGGGGTCGTTGAGCATCGCCTCTTGCTCGGGGAAAATGAAGTACAGCGACTCGACGAGCACGGCCGGCATCAGGCTCAAGCGCGCGACGTAGAGGTTGCCGTAGCGCAGGCCTTCGTCCTGCATCCCGATCTGGCGCTTGAGGTTGTCGTGAAGCTTGCGGCCCAGTTCCAGGCTCATCGGGTGGTAGTAGAACACCGACGGGCCGTGCGGGACCTCGAACGGGTTCGCTCCGTCGGGCAAGGCGTTGTTGTGCAGGCTGATGAAGGCGTCGGCGCGCAGGTTGACGGCTTGGCGCACGCGCTCGGGCAAGGAGACCTCGGCGTCGTTCGTGACGCGCGTTAGGAAGACCTTGGCGCCCTCCTTCTCCAAAATGTCGCGCAGGGCGACGGCCGTCTTCAGGTTCAACTCGCGCTCGGTCGAGCCCATCGGGGCGACGCGGCCGGGGTCGGTCGGGTTGTGGCCGGGGTCGAGGACGATCAGGCGGCCCTTCAGCGGATTCTCGGGGGCCGGGGCGATCTGCGGCGCGCGCCTCAGATCGAGCTTGAGGCTGCCGCCCTCGTAGCCCGCTTGATAACCCCACAGCGGGGCCTTCAAGCGTATCTCGACCTCGGCCACCTTGGTCGCGTCCTGCCGCCAGCGCGCCTCCTGGACGAACGTGTCGGCCGGGTCGTAGATCATCCAGTTGACGTAAGCGAAGGTGTAGTAAAGCTTCACGCGCAGCAGCGTGGGCTCGACTTGCTCGACGAGGTACGGGACCTTCTCGCCGAGAGAGAGCTTCACGACCGCGCCGTCCGCGGAGGCCGAGGTGTTGACCTGGGTCAGCGTGGCCTGGGGAGGGGGAACGCCGGCCGAGTAGTACTTGATATTGGAGGCGTCGACGTAGCCGGTCTCGGCGTCCGAGAGGCGGACCCGGGCCTCGGTGCCGAGCTGGCCGTCGACCAGTATCTTGGTGCCGCTCGACAGGAACAGCATGTAGCCCGCGCCGGGGCCGGTGCGTACGACCGCGGTGTCGAGCTTCTCGGGCCAGGCGTAGCCGACGCGCGGGCTGTCGGTGGCGATCGTCACATGGCCGGGGGCCGTCGTCTTGATGCGGCCGGGCGCGCCTTTCAGGTCGAAGCGCACCTCGGCGCCGTTCGCCTTGTCGCCGGGCTGGATCTGGTACGCGCCGACGTAGAGGCCGGCGGGCGTCTGCTCGCGCAGCGGGATGTCATCGGTGACGCCCTTGAGCTTGAAGCTGCCGTTCATGCCGGCGGTGGCTTTCACCTGGACGTTGAGCCAGTCGCCCTGGCGGAGCACGGCGTCGCCTTTCGGCAAGGTGAAGTCGTCCTCAAGCACCTTCGCGTCGGCCGGGCTGGGGAGCAAGGCCTTGGCGACCAGCACGCGCCGGTCGACCACGGCGGTGGCGGTGGAGAGGGCGGCCTCGCAGTGGAAGGTGAAGGTGCCGGCGGCGATGGGGACGTAGGCCAGGAAGCCGCCGTTCTTGTACAGCGCGACGTCCTGGCCGTTGATCTTGAGCTTGGCCTCGGGCGGCTGGACGTTGCCCAGAATGAAGGTCCCGCGCGCGGCTGGAAGCGAGGCCTTCTCGTTCGGATAATTGACCGTCAACGTGGGCTGGGCGGAGGCGAGGGAGGCTAGGAGCGCGGCCCAGGGCAGCATCTCTAGCGGCGCCCTGCGCGCGCCGCTGGCGCGGCGTGCTCGGGGCTGATCGCCCCGGTCTTTAGAGGAATATGCGACCGGGCGCCTTTCGAGGAGGGCTCTGCCCTCCTCGACGCGAGCTTTCGGCTCCCGAGCCGACGCTCGCTGACCACCCGAATCGGCGAATCGAACCGCATGGGCGCGTTTTCCTATGGCGATTCTAGGAATTTTCACCGGCGCGCGATAGTCCGGAGCTTGACGCGGGGCGCGCATTGGAGCTATGGTGGGGCCGCCCGCAGTTTTTCGTTCAATTCAACTCGGAGGATTCCCATGCGCATGATGATGAAGGTGACGCTCCCGGTCGAGGCCTCGAACAAGGCGATCAAGGACGGCAGCCTGCCCAAGACGATCCAGTCGGCGATGGACGAGCTGCATCCCGAGGCGGCGTACTTTTTCACCGAGAACGGCAAGCGGACCTGCATGATGGTTTTCGAGATGAAGGACCCGGCCCAGATTCCGGTCATCGCCGAGCCGCTGTTCATGAACCTCAACGCCGAGGTGCAGATGTGTCCCGTGATGAACGCCGAGGACCTGAAGACCGGCCTCGAGAAGGTGATGAAGAACGCGGGGCGCGTGCCGGCGCACGCCTAAAATTCCCGTCGTTCAAGCCCGGCTTCCCAGGGGGGCCGGGCTTTTTTATGTGCGCCCGCGGGGGCGGAGGAGGTAGGCGACGCCCAGCTTGTTTTTCATCCAGACGCGCTGGATGTCGGAGCGCTTGTAGACGCGGCGCACGCTGTCGGGCGGGGCGGCGGGGTCGTTGACGATGAAGTCGCCGTTGGCGGTCACGCCGCGGATCACGAACAGGTGGCCCCGCGTCTTCTTGATCGGCGCGCCGGGCAACTCGCCCTCGGCGAAGGAGACGCTGGTCACGACCGGGCGGCCGGCGCGCAGCTCGGCCTCCAGCGCGGATAGGCCCGAGAGGCGCGCGACGACGGCCTCCAACCCCTCCTCGGAGGCGACCGCCACGTTGAACGGCCAGTCGCCGTAGATGCCGTCGGTGGCGTCGCGCACGCGCTCGACCCAGGCCGCGGTCGGCTGCGAGCGCCCCCAGAAGGCCAGCACCATGCCCAGCGAGGTCGGGCTGCAGATGTCGCGCGAGTAGCCCGGCTGCTCGACCCGCTGGGAGCGCGGCTCGACGCTCAACTCTATCCCTGGCCCGCCGTCGTAGACGTCGTACGGGACCGGGGTGCTCTTGAGCGCGTAGGCGAAGGCGAGCAGGCGCACCTTCGCCGGAGCGCGCGAGGGGTTGTCGATCCTGAGGCGCCAGCGCAGCGCGGTGGCCGGCTCGTTCAGCTCCAAGGTGTCGACGTTGAGCGTTCCGAAGGGGAAATCGCGGCGGCCCGGCGCGGCATGGCGCGCGCCCCATTGCCCGAACGGGACCCACTCGGACCAGGTCCCTCCCGAGCTGACCGACAGCTCCAGCGCGAAGACGGCGTCCGGGCCCAAGTCGACGTTCCAGGAGGGGACGAGGTTGTCGAAGGGGAAGGACGCGAGGAGCTCGCCTGACTCGGCCTCGGCCGTCGCGGCGGGGCGGCCTTCCGCCTCGGTCAGGATGAGCCCGTCGGCGGAGGGGGCCAGGCCGGCCAGGCGCGCGGCGGAGAGGGCCTGGCCGCGCAGGACCAAGGTCTCGAGGTACGGCGGGGCCGCGGCGGCGCTCATGGATAGTGGCAGGGCGAAAAAAAGGAGCCGGAGCGCGAGCCCCGGCCCTTTTTTTCGCTGAAGCGTTGCGATCGCCGTCTTACTTCACCAGCTTGTTGTCCGGCCGGCGCGGCGCCTCGTTCGGCGGCCTCGGCGTGACCTTGCCGTGGGCGGCCTCGTGCTCCTTGGAAGCGGGCGTCAGCTCGCGGTTGACCGCGGCGAAGGCCGGGTCCTCGTCGACCGAGCCTACGATCGCGCCGATCGGGCACTCCGGCAGGCAGACGCCGCAGTCGATGCAGACGTCCGGGTCGATGATCATGAACGGCTTGCCCTGGTAGTCCACCGGGTGAATGCACTCGACCGGGCAGACGTCGACGCAGGCGGCGTATTGCTCGCCCAGGCACTTCTCTTGAATCACGTGCGACATCGAGAGTCCCTCCCTTGCGTTGCCTAAGTCAGTTGGCCGACATCGCCACGGTCTGGATGTCGAACCCCTTCTTGATCATCGGCTCCTCCGCCGTGAGCGGGGAGGCGAAGACCACCAGATCCTTGTTGACGCCCAACGTCCGGCGCTTGAACTTCACCGTGTTCGTCGCCTGGTCGTAGACGGTCGCGTTCATGAGGTGCAGGAGGCCGTTCTCGCCGCGATCGGCCACTTTCAGGATATCCGAGATCCGCCGCGCCTTCGACTTGGCGGGGATGCGCACCACGCCCTCGATCCTGTCCGTCGCGGTGCGAAGCTCGACCCAAACGTCGCGAGCTGATTCACGGGCCGTCGGCTTATCCATGCGACCTCCGTGCTGAAAACGACGCCTCATTTTATCACGTTTCCCTTTTTAAAGGAAGAGGTGAAGAGGTGTCATACTTTGAATAATTGGGTGCTTCCGGGTTCAGCATGGGTAAAGCGCGAGCCCTCCGCAGTGAAAGTAGA
>CAZMIB010000014.1:0-12562 GCA_964566245.1 uncultured Elusimicrobia bacterium
CTCCGCGCGCCACGGCGCGACGGCCGCCGAGACCGCGACCCCGGCCAACCCGGCGACGGCGAGCAGGCACGGAGCCTTCAAGCGCCCCGGCACCGTCAGCCAGCGCGGGCGCGAGGGCAGGCGGGCGGCGAGAAGATAGGCGAGCATCCACGCGTTGGCCGGTATCGAGAGCCCGTACTCGCCGAGCGATTGGATCATCACCAGGATCAAAGCGCGCTTCGTCCAGCCCGCGGCGTCGTAGCAGCGCCGGATCGTCCAGAAAAGCCACAGGGCCGCCAGCGGCATTCCGAGCTCGGCCGCGAGCTCGAGCGGGTACTGATGCGCGTACTGGCTGCCCAACTGGCCGGGCCACGGCCGGAAGGCCGGGTAGACCCAGGCGAACGTCCCCGGCCCGAAGCCGACGAGCGGGCGCGCGCCGGCCATCTTGGCGGCGGCCAGCCACCAGAACACGCGGTCGCGGAACGAGGCCGCCCCGAGCCGCTCCTCGAGCCCCACCAAGCAGACGACCGCGATCAGCAGGCTCGCGCCCAGCGAGAGGCCGCCGCGCCTGAAGTTTCGCGCCAAAAGGAGCACGGAGACGGCGAGCCCGGCCGAGAGCGAGCCCGTCCACCACAGGGCCAGCGCAAGCAGCGCGAACAGGACCTTGCGGCCGCGCTCGTACGCGAGCGGCAGGACCATCAGCAGCCAGGTCGCCAGGACGTTCGGGTTCAGCAGCGCGGCGGAAGGGAAGGCGGCGCCCTCGAACCAGCGCTGGTAGGCCGCCAGCAGGAACATGCCCCAGCCGGAGGCGAGCCAGGCGTTCTCGACAACGACGCGCCGCTCCTCGGGCACGAGCGGCACGACCCATAGTATCCACAGCGAGACGGCCCAGGGCAGAAGGCCCGGCAGGCTCGCTTCCTTCACCGGGCTCAGGACCGCGGACACGGCCAGGCCGACGGCGAGCGAGACGAGCAGGAGGGCATGACGAGGCCCCGGCAAAGGGACGGCGCCCGTCGCGACCCGGCCGGCGAGGCTTATGGCGGTGGCCGCCACGACGAGCACGGCGGCGGCCGTCAGCGCCCACAAGTCCCAGGCCCCGCGCAGCCACGGCGCGAGGGCCGTCAGGGCGGCGACGACGGCGACCAGGAACATGAAGGAGGGATTTTACAAGAAAGGGACGGCCGGGGGATAAGCGACTAACAACCCGCCCCCCCATCCCGCCCTTCCCCCGCGCACGCCCATCGGGGGGAAGGGGGCATGAAGTCAGTCCGTCAGGACTTTCGGCGTGACGAAGACCAGCAGCTCCTGGCGCTGGCGGGACTTGGTGGTCTTTCGGAACAGGATCCCGATGAGCGGAATGTCCCCGAGCAGCGGCACCTTCGAGACGACGTCCTGCACGGTATCCTGGATCAAGCCGCCGATAACGATCGTCTCGCCATCCTTCACGAGGACGGTCGTGTTCGCGGTGCGCGTGTCCACCGCGGGCGCCCCGGTTTGGGCGTTCGCGGCCGCGATCGCGGACGGCTGGCTGACGGTGGGCGTCACTTTCAGAGTGACGCGCCCGTCGGCGTTGATCGTCGGCTTCACGATCAAGGTGATTCCGACCGTCGTGTAGCTGACGCTCTGCGTCGTGACGCCGGTCGAGGCCACGCTCGCGGTCACGTACGGTATCTGGGTCGTGATGTTGATCGTCGCTTCCTGGTTGTTCAACGTCGCGACCTTCGGATCCGAAAGCACCTTGACCTTGCCCTGGGAGGCGGCGGCGGTCAGCGTCGCCGTCAGCAGGTTGTTCGAGGTGACGCGGCCCATGGTCAGCGCGCCGAATATCTTGTCGGCGGGAAGGAAAACGCCCGTGCCACGCCCGCTCGCCCCCGCGCCGACCGTCGACAACGCGCCCCCGGTCGGCGTTGTCAGCGGATTGTTCGTCGTTCCCACGAAATAGCGGTCGCTGCTGCCGGGCTGGGTCGGGTTCGAGGCCTGGTAATCCCACTGAATGCCGAGGTTCAAAGCCTTGTTGAGCTGGACCTCTATGAGCTTGGCCTCGATCAGGACCTGCTTCGGCTTTTGGTCGAGCTGCGCGATCAGGCGCGCGGCCTCCTCGATGCCCTCCTGCGTGTCGATCACGATCAGAGAGTTCGTCTGCGCGGCCGGGATGGTCTGGCCGCGGCGCCCCTCGGCCGAGCGCACGGTGTCGAGCTGGGTCTTCATGTCGTCGGCCTTGGTGTAGTTCAGCGCGAAGATCCGCGTGAACGGAACGGCCTCGCCGCGCTCGCGCGAGAGGATCGTGGGGGTCAGCACGCGCAGGATGTTCTCGCCGACCTGCTGGGTGACCAACCCGCGCATCTGCAGCACGGTGCTGAAGGCCTCATGGAACGGCACGCTGCTCAGG
Organism: uncultured Elusimicrobia bacterium; assembly: GCA_964566245.1. Lineage (GTDB taxonomy): Bacteria > Elusimicrobiota > Elusimicrobia > CAZMIB01 > CAZMIB01 > CAZMIB01. The sequence continues at coordinate 2,369 of CAZMIB010000014.1, forward strand.
TGCAGCGAGAGCGAGCCGGTGACGTCCGCGCCGTAGATGATATTGATCCCCGCGCGCACGGCCAAGAGCTTCAGGATGTCGCGGACGTCGGTGTTGTCGAAGTCGAGGTTGACCATCTCCCGCGGCAACGTCGCCATGATGTCCCGCGTCACGCGCCGCGCGACGGGCCGGACCTTGCCGCCCCCGACCGCGACCTCGGTCGAGATGTCGCCGGGCGTCTCGCCCAGCTTGGCCGGTTCCGTCGGCGATTCCGCGGCCGCGTCGCGAGCCTCGACAGGGGCCGGCGACTCCGGCGCCGGAACGCGCGCGGTCTCCGTATTCATTGGAGCCAAAGTGACGCGCAGCGCTCCCGACTCCTGCAGAACCTTATAGCTGGCCGCCTCGGCGAGGTCCATCACGATGCGCGTGATCGACTTGGGGGCCGCGCGGAACTGGCCGGAGCGGACGCGCTTGAGCAGCTTCCCCTGGCCCACGAGCTCCTTGGCCGCGGCGGCGTAGCGCGTGTCCATCAGCTCCAGCACGAGGCGCGGCGGGTTGGCCGTCGCGAAAGCGTTGTAGCGCACGGGGCGATCCAACTCGACGCGCAGCTCGTCCTGCGAGACTTTCAGGCCCGAGAGGCGGGCCGCTTGGGCCGCCCATAGCGGGGCCAAGGCCAGCTCCGGGGCGGCGAGCGCGACGCTGACGCCCAGAGCGACCGCCTTCATGCACCGACGGCGAAGAGCCTCGAGTCTCATGCGGCCTCCAGTGACGAGAGCCCCTCACCCCCGCCCTCTCCCGCTTGCGGGAGAGGGTGTCCGAAGGACGGGTGAGGGCGTGAAAATCGAATGTTCAAGGCGAGCTTCCGCCCAGCTTGAGTTCCTGGATGTCCCGATCCATCGTCATCAGCCTGACGCGCCGGCCCTCGATCTTGCCCGACACGCCCTTCACCGCCTTGCCCTTGGCGTCGAGCAGCCGGCCGGCCTTCAGGACGTAGGTCGCGCCGAGGTTCGGCTCGACCAGCAGCGCGAACTTCCCCGAAGGCGCGTCGAGCACGCCCCGCAGGTCCAGGTTGTGGATGTTGAAACCCTCGGTCGACACGATGATCGCCTGGGTCATCGCGACGGCGGGCGCGCCGCCGGCCCCGGCCAGCACGACGAAAGGATCGCGCGCGCGCTCGGCCTTGTAGTAGGTCGCGACCGAGGGCGGCGCCGGAGCCGCGGGGGACGAGACGACGACGGTCGCCGTCGAAACCTGAGGCGCCGCGGCCTTGGCCGGCGCGGGGGCCGCGGGCGGAGGCGGCGGTGGCGGCGGCGCCTTTTTCCGCTTGCACGCGGAGAGCGCCGCCAGAGGCGGCAGCAACAGCAGCGGCAGAAGGAGCTTCAGGGCCTCTCGCTCGGTTCTCATCCCTTATATTGGAACACGACCAAGGTGAACTGGGCCGAGACGCTGTACTCCGGATGCGAGCTCGCGGCCAGCGGCGACAAAACGACGTTGCGAGAGTGCAGCAGGCGCTCCTCCATGCCCAGCGCGGTCAGGAACCGCGCGACGCTGTGATAACTGCCCTGGATCTGGAGGTTGTAGTAGTTCTCCTGGTAGTTCTCGCGGCGCGCGCCGCCGGACGGCGAGATCGAGATGATGTCGACGTGCTGCTCGCGCGCGAGGTCGCTCAGCGTCTCGATCAGCCTCGGGACCTCCTTCTTCTTCGGCAAGCTTTCCTCGGCCTGCTGAGCCTGGACCTCGAGATCGGCGAGCTGCTTCCTGAGCTGCGGCAGCCTGGCCGCGGTCGCCTCGGCCACCGCGATCTTCTTCTCGTCCTCATCGAGCTTCGCGCGGGTTTCGCTGATGCGGTGCGTGATCGGCGCCCAGAAATACTTATAGTAGATGAAGCCGAACGCGCCCACCGTCAGCACGGCGGCGATCAGCATCTGCTGCTGCTCCTTCGTCAGCTTGATATCGGCCATGGCCTATTTGCCCCCCTTGTAGGCCTCGGGGGGAGTGTAGTTGTACGCGCACCTCACGGTGAAGGCGTAGCCCGCCTCTCCGGACATCGTGATCGCCCCCAGCTCGACGCTCTCGAACCGGCTGTCGTTCTCGAGCGTGCGCACCCAAACCGCGACGTCCTCCTTGGTGCGGGCCATCGCGCTGGTGTTGAAGGAGACCTTCGTCTCCGCGCTGTTGGTGTTCAAGTTCAGCAGCCAGACGCCTCCCGGCAAGGACTCGACGACGTCCTGGAAGAAGCGGGTATACTCGAAGCGGCCCTTGCGCAGGTTCTCGATGGAGGTCAGGCGGGCTTGCACCTCGCGCGCCTTGGCCTGAAGCTCCTCGACCTGCCTGACGACCGACTCGAGCGTCTTGAGCTTCGCCTCGGCGACGGCGAGCTGGTTGTCGAGGCGGCGCGCCTTGTTCCAGTGCAGCATCGACATGAAGACGAACAGCGCGGCGAACGCGACGCCGACCAGCGCCGCCTGCAGGATCTGCTGGCGCTGGCGCTGCTGGATCAGCAGCTCGGCTGGGACGAGATTGATCCTGATCATCTAGACCCAGTCCTTCGGCCGGCGGAGCGCGAGCCCCGCCGCGACCGCGAACGCCGGGGCGAGATCCTCCGGCACGTCGGCGCCCTTGAGGAACGCGAACGGGTTCAAGATCTCGACCGGCACCTTCAGCTCCTGCGTCAGGGCCTGCGAGAAATTCCTCAGGCGCGAGGAGCCCCCGGCCAGCACGACCGAGGCGATCTGGCGGTCGGTGCCCTGCGACAGATAGAAGTCGACCGAGCGCTGCATCTCGCCGACGAGGTCGCGCAGCACGGTGCCGAGGCATTGGCTGACCCCGAGGGCTTCCTGGTTCCCCTCCGTCAACGCCTTCTCCTTCTCCTCGGGGGTCAGCAGGATGCCGTGCGCGCGCTTGGCCTCCTCGGCCTTGTCCCAGTCGAGCCCCAGCCCCTTCTGGATCGCCTTCGTGAACGTGGAGCCGGAGATGAAAATGTCGCGGACGACCCGCGTGATGCCGTTCTCGATGATGGAGAGGTTCGTGACCGCGTGGCCGACGTTGAGGTACAGCACGCCGGACGGCTCCTTCGCGCGCGGGGTGAGCTCGTGCACCCCCTCGATCGCGAACGCGTCGACGTCGATGATGAGCGGGCTCAGGCCGGCGGCCTTCAGGACGTCGACCCGGCTCTGGATCACCTCGCGCTTGGCCGCGACGAGGACGGTCTCCATCTTGCGCTGCCCCTCGTCCATGACCTCCTCGAGGATGTGCGCGCCGAGGTTGACCTCCTTGATATCGAAGGGGATGAACGGCTCGGCCTCGACCGGAAGAGCCTTCGTCAGCTCGGGCTTGGAGAGCAGCGGCATCTTCACGTAGCGGACGATCACCGAGCTGCCGCTGACCGCGGTGGCGACCTGGCTGACCCGGCATTGCTTTTCCAACAGGAAAGCCTTAAGGAGGTTCGCGGCCTTTTGGACGCGCTCCTCGGGGGGAGCCTCGATGGGAAGCCCGAGCGGCAGGTGCCCCCACAGCTTAACCTGGGCGGAGGGGCCCTTGCCGGTGGTCCAAAGAACCTTGATGGCGTCGGCGCCGATATCGATGCCGAGGAGATCGGTCGGTCCGCTCAGGAGCTCCTGGGCGAGCGCCTTCAAGCGGTCCGGCTGCAGGTATTCTTTAAGGGCGTTGACGTCCATCTATCGAGACGCGCCTCCGCGCGCGACGAGCGACGCCAACAAAAAGCGCCGAGGACCGCTCGTCAGCGGCTCTGCTCGGCGCTTATAGTCGTCCGGACCGGCTCCGAAAAACCGCCCCGGGGCTCCGGAGACCCACGGGACCCCCTATCTGTAGCAGGTATTCCAAAGGTTGTCAAGGGGACTCTCGTTTCGCCGCCCTGCGCGCTCGCCCTGCGCGCCCCGCGCGACGGCTCGCTGTAACCCCCGAAGCGGTAAAAGGCATGGGTTTTTCCTCGACAGTCCGGGCCGGTTATGGTAGAATCCGCGTCTCGGCTTTCGCAGCGCATCGCCGACGTCCCGTGTTCTCTCCCAAGGCCATCCTTTTCGATTTCGGCGGCACCTTGGACGCGAATGGCGTCCATTGGCTCGATCGGGTCTTTCCTTTATATGCGCAGGCGGGTGTGGACGTTCCCCGGGAGCGCTTCGTGCCGGCCTTTTACGAGTCCGACGACACCTTGCCCGTCCGGCACAACCTGCGGGGGTTGGGCTTCGAGGCGACGATGAAGCTGCAGGTCGAGAGGGTCCTGTCCAACCTCGGCCTGTCGTCCGCCGCGGCGCCGATGGTCGTCGGGCGCTTTCTCGCCGACTCCCGGGCGGAGTTCGCGCGCAATCGGCCGCTGCTCGAGGAGCTTAGGAAGCAGGGGCGGCGGCTGGGCATCGTGTCCAATTTTTACGGGAACCTGGAGTCGATCCTGCACGGCGAGGGCCTGCGGGAGCTGTTCGACGTCGTCGTCGACTCCGGGGTCGTCGGCGTGGAGAAGCCCGATCCCCGCATCTTCCGCGAGGCCATGGAGGCTCTCGGCATCGACGCCCGGGACACCTTGATGGTCGGCGACTCCCGCGCGCGCGACATGCGCGGCGCGGAGGGCCTGGGGATGCCCCATGCCTGGCTCGTCGGCGACCGCGCCGAGGAGCCGTGCTGCCCGAACGGGATCGTGATCCGCGCTTTGTCGGAGCTCCGGAGGCGTCTATGCTGAAAATCCTCGGAATTTATCGCGAACGGCTGCACTCCCCGAACCGGGAGACGGACGACGCGCTGATCATGCGGGCCGCGATCGAGAAGCTGGCCGGCCTCGGGGCAGAGACCTCGCTCGCCGAGCCGGAGTCGCTGGACGAGGCCCTGAGCCGGGGCTGGGACGCCGTCATCCCGATGTGCGAGGCCTATCCCCGCATCCTGCGCCTCAGGCAGTGGCAGTGGGAGTCCGACGCGCTGCTGATCAACTCCCCGGAGGCGGTGCTGAACACCTACCGCACCCGGATGGTCCCCTTTCTCGAGATCGCGCACGAGATCGCGTTCCCCCCGACCGAGATACGCAAGGTCGAGGGGCCTCTCGGCGCGCCGCCGGCCTTCCTGGACGAGGCCGGGGCCTGGATCAAGCGCGGGGACGTGCACAATACCTGCGACCGCGACGTGGTCCGCATCCGGCGCTGGGAGGAGCTCGAGGCGGTCCGCCAAGATTTCCACAACCGCGAGATCTCGCACCTCGTCGTCCAGAAGCACATCGACGGCGATCTGGTTAAGTTCTACGGCGTCGGCCCGGGAAAATGGTTCACGTGGTTCTACCACAACCCCGCCGAGGCCCGTAAGCTGCCGTTCGAGACCCCGGTCCTGGCCGACAAAGTGCGCCGCGCCGCGACGTCCCTCGGCCTGGAGGTTTTCGGCGGGGACGCGATCATCGGCGCCGACGGCAAGATCTACATCATCGACTTGAACAGCTGGCCGAGCTTCGCGCGCGTGCGCGCCGAGGCCTCCGAGCAGATCGCGCGCCACGTCTTCGAGCGCGCCGAGGCGCACGCGACGATGAAGGTCGCGCGCTAGGAATTTAAACATGCCCATCACCAAGGCCGCTCCCAAGAAAGCTTCCGTGACGGCGCCGAAGGCCGGCCTCGAGCCGTTCTCGCCCGGGGCGCGCTCCGCGGCGATGTTCGAGGAAGAGGCCGGCTACTTCACGCCGGGCCTGCAGTCGATCGCGCTGTTCTCGCGCCTCGCGATGGAGCGCGGACGCGGGGCCGAGCTGTTCGACGTGGACGGCAACCGCTACGTCGACTTCGCGGCCGGCATCGGCGTCGCCTCGGTCGGCCACTCCCATCCGACGTACGTGAAGATGGTCCAGGAGCAGGTCGCGCGGCTGTCGGTCGGCAGCTTCACTACCGAAAATCGGCTCGCGTTCTCGCGTCTGTTCTCGCGCAACGCCCCGAACGGTCTGACGCGGCTGCAGCTTTACTCGAGCGGGGCCGAGGCCGTCGAGGCCGCGCTCCGGCTCGCGCGGAGCCATACGCGGAAGTTCGAGGTCGTCTCGTTCTGGGGCGGATTCCACGGCAAGACCGGCGGCGTGCTCGGGCTTCTGGCCGACGATTTCAAGTTCAACCTGGGACCGCTGGCGCCCGGCGTCTATTCCTCGCCGTATCCGAACCCGTACCGCTGTCCCCTCGGCGCCGAGGGCGAGCACGACTGCGCGGCCCACTGCCTGCAGTTCCTGCGCGAGAAGCTGCGCCGCGAGACGACCGGGGCCCTCGCCGCGATCATCGCCGAGCCGATCCAGGGCACGGCCGGCAACATCGTGCCGGCGCCGGGCTTCCTTCCCGGCCTGCAGGCGATCGCTCGGGAGAACGGAGCCCTCTTAATCGCGGATGAGATGATCACCGGCTTCGGGCGCACCGGAAAGCTTTTCGGGCACACGCACGAGCCGGTCCAGCCGGACATCATGACGCTCGGCAAGGGCCTGGCCGGGGGCTTCCCGGTCTCGGCGATCGCGACGACGCCGGAGATCGCGGTCGCGAAGCCGTTCGCGAACCCCTCGGGCTCCTCATCGAGCTACGGCGGCAACCCGCTCGCCTCCGCGGCCTGCCACGCCGCGCTCAAGATCACGCTGGAGGAGAAGCTGGTCCAGAACTCGGCCGAGGTCGGAGCGCACCTGATGGCGCGCCTGAAGGCCCTCGGCGAGAAGTATCGCTTCATCGGCGACGTGCGCGGGCGCGGGCTCATGATCGGCGTCGAGCTGGTCGCGGACCGCAAGACCAAGGCCCCGCTGCCGAAGCCGGTCACGCGCGCGCTCTACGACGAGGCCCTGAAGCGCGGGCTCGTGTCGATGTGCTACTCCTCGACGATCCGCGTGAACCCTCCGCTCGTGATCACGCGCGCGCTGGCCGACGAGGGCGTCGCGAAGCTCGACGAGTCGTTCGCGGCCGTCGCGAAGGCCTTCTCTCTGTCATGACGCTGCGCGGCGCGATCCTGGGCTTCGGGAAGGTCGCCGAGAAGGCGCACGCCCCGGCCTTTCTCGCCCGCGCCTCCGAGTTCTCGATCGACGCGATCGCCGAGCCGGGCGCCGAGAGGCGCGCGGCCGCGGCAGCCCTGTTCCCCGGGGCGCGCCTGTACGCGTCGCCCGAGGAGCTGCTGCAGCGCGAGACCCGGCTCGACTTCGTCGATATCGCGACCCCGCCGCACCTGCACGCGAAGCTGGCGCTGCAAGGCCTGCAGCGCCGCATGAACGTGCTCTGCGAGAAGCCTCTCTCGCTGAACTTCAAGGATTTCGAAAGCCTGAAGGCCCAGGCCGCCGGGCAAGGCCGCTCGGTGTTCACGGTCCACAACTGGAAGCAGGCGCCGATCTTCGCGAAGGCGGCGGAGATTCTGGGCTCGAAAGCCCTCGGCGAGATACGCCACGCCGAGCTGCATGTGCTGCGCGACAAGCCGGCCGCGAGCGCCGACGGGGACTGGCGCACGAACCCGTCCTTGGCCGGCGGCGGCATCTTGGTGGACCACGGCTGGCACGCTTTCTACCTTCTGACGAGCCTGCTGCGGCAGGAGCCGCGCATGGTGACCTGCCGGCTGCAGATCCCGCCGCAGACCGGCGCCGAGGAGGAGGCGGCCCTGCTGATCGAGCTCGCGACGGCCTCGGCGGTCGTCTTCCTGACCTGGCGGGCGGGCCACCGCTCGAACTGGGCCCTGTTCGTCGGCAGCCGGGGGACGCTGGAGCTGCGCGACGACCGCCTGGAGCTGCGCCTGGCGGGCGGCGCCTCGGAGACGTTCGAGTTCGCGGAGAAGCTCTCCGCCGGCAGCGCGCACGCCGAGTGGTTCCAGGCCATGCTCGATCCGTTCCGCGCCGAGATCGAGGATCCGCGCCAGCGCGGCCAGAATTTGAAGGAGGCGGAGGCTTGCCTGCAGCTTTTGAGCCACGCCTACCAGTCCCATCGTCTAGGCGGAAAGTCGGTGCCGTTGCCGGTTCCCGCCGGCAAGCTATTGGTGTCGTGAACCCGAGGTGAATGACATGACGAAGCATCCGGTCCAACCCGCGACGGGCAAGCTGGGAATCCTGACCCCCGGCATGGGCGCCGTCACTTCTACTTTTATCGCCGGCGTCGAGCTGCTGAAGAAGGGGCTCGGCAAGCCGCTCGGCTCGCTGACCCAGCTGCAGCGGATCCGCCTCGGCAAGCGCTACGAGAAGCGCAACCCGCTGATCAAGGATTTCGTGCCGCTGACCGCGCCGTCGGACCTGGTGTTCGGCGGCTGGGACATCTTCCCGGACAACATGTACCTCGCCGCGCTGAAGGCCGGAGTGCTGACTCCCGAGCAGATCCGCCCGGTGCAGCGCGAGATGGAGGCGGTGCGGCCGATGCCGGCCGTCTTCGACCAGAACTACGTCAAGAACCTCAAGCCGGTGCAGCTCGCGAAGGGCAAGACGAAGATGCACCAGGCCGAGCAGCTGATGAAGGACATCCAGACCTTCAAGACCACCGCGGACGTCGAGCGGTTGGTGATGATCTGGTGCGGCTCGACCGAGGTCTCCTTGGCCCCGGCGCCGGTCCATCAGACCTTGGAGAGCTTCGAGCGCGGCCTGAAGACGAACTCGCCCGACATCCCGCCGTCGATGATCTACGCCTACGCCGCGATCCGCTCCGGCGTGCCGTACGCGAACGGCGCGCCGAACCTCTCTGCCGACGTTCCCGCGCTGATGGACCTCGCGGTCAAGAACGGCGTGCCGATCTGCGGCAAGGACTTCAAGACCGGCCAGACCTTGATGAAGACGATGATCGCCCCCGGCCTGAAGTCGCGCATGCTCGGCCTGGCCGGCTGGTACTCGACGAATATCCTCGGCAACCGGGACGGCGAGGTGCTCGCTGATCCGGGTTCGTTCAAGACCAAGGAGCTGTCGAAGATGTCGGTGCTCGACTCGATCCTCGAGCCCGAGCTGTACGGGCCGCTGTACGGCTCGTACGCGCACAAGGTCCGCATCGACTACTACCCTCCGCGCGGCGACGCGAAGGAAGGCTGGGACAATATCGACATCGTCGGCTGGCTCGAGATGCCGATGCAGATCAAGATCAACTTCCTGTGCCGCGACTCGATTCTCGCGGCGCCGATCGTGCTCGACCTGTGCCTGTTCCTCGACCTGGCCGCGCGCTCGAACCTGAAGGGCATCCAGGAGTGGCTCTCGTTCTACTTCAAGAGCCCGATGTGCCGCCCCGACCTGACGCCGGTCCACGACCTGTTCGTGCAGCACATGAAGCTGCAGAACACCCTGCGCCTGCTGATGAACGAGGAGGTCATCGACCACTCGGGGCTCGACTACTACGATCCCGAGTTCGTCTCCCCGACCGGCCCGGCTCCGTTGCCGATGAAGGGCAAGGGAGAGGCGCGCGAGACCAACGGCCACAACGGTCACGCCGCCAAGGCGAAGGCCGCCAAGTCCAAGGCCGCCGCGCGCGCCTGACGATCCGTTGAACCAAGCGCTCAAGGCGCGCTTCGAGGCCGTCGCGCTTCTGCTTCTCAGATTCGCCCTGGGGGGCGTCTTCCTGATGCGCGGGGTCCGGCATTTGTTCGGCGCCTTCGGAGGCGCGGGCCTCAAGGGCGCGGTCGCCGCGGCGGCCGCCGCGGGTTTCCAACCCGCGGGATTGTGGGGGCCGGTGCTCGCGGTCGTCGAGGTCGCCGGAGGCGTGTCGATCCTGCTGGGCTATTACGCGCGCGGCTCGGCGGCCGTGCTGGCGTTCGTGGCCGCGGTCGCGTTCCGCGAACGCCTCGCCCACGGCTTCTTCGCCGAGGCCGGAGGCGTCGAGCATCCGATGACCTTGTTCGCGGTCGCCGCCTCGATACTGCTGTTGGGGCAGGGCCCGTATTCTCTGGCGACCTATATCCGGCTGAAGAAGGCGCGGAAAGTGTACGCGATATTGACCAAGCCGAAGCCCCAACCCGCCGCGGCGCACTCCGTCCAGCCCTCCCAAAATGGTTAAGCAGATCGACCCGATGCTCGATTACGTCATCGAGCATCGGCGGAACTACTCCCCCGACGAGCTCCGCCCGGCCCTCCTGAAGGAAGCCGAGCAGTCCGTTGATGATGACCACGCCGAGGATGATCGACGCGACGAGCATGAGGCCCATCATCAGTTTGATGAAGCCAGCGGCGATGAGGACGTAGACGAGGACATTGTTGAACTGCTGCAGGAAACGCATGAGCGGGCCGCGCTTGCGCGCGGTCGGCAACAGATTGAGGCCGTATTCCGCCTG